>SYLI01000087.1 GCA_005809105.1 Verrucomicrobiales bacterium
CCCTGAAAGGGATCGATGAAGCACACGCGGAAGATGCAGTCGCCGGCCTGGGTCACCTTGGGGTTGGTGGATGCCGGCGAGACCATCGGCACGGTATTCTGCTGGCAGATGGGCGCGGCCTCCAGCGAGCGGCTGCTGGCCACTTCGCCCAGCATGGCCACCACTCGCTCGCGCGCGATGAGCTTGTTCACGACCGTGGCCGATTCGCCCGGCTTGGATTGAGTATCCTCAGTAACGAGCTCGAGCTTTCTTCCCAGCACACCGCCCGCGGCATTGGCTTCCTCGACGGCCAGCAACGTGCCTTCATGGGAGGAAATACCGAAGGTCGCTTCCTTGCCGGTGAGCGACGCAAATTCTCCCACCTTGATTGCGCCAGTGCCTTCGCCGCTGCCGCCCGGCGGCTTGCAGCTCACACTCAGCGCCAGCAACGTCAGAATCAGGCACGCGGGCAAGCGAACAACGCCGGAGGGAAATTTGCTCATGTGCAGATTGAGGCGCAACGTACGGCTGACCGACTCCTGTCGCATGCCGCCTCTCTCGTGCGAACGTAGGCAAAACGCGGCGCGCGTTCAACCTCCAAACTGACCGCGCGCCCTTTGGCGTCAGTCCAGCGCGCCGCAGGGCAATCCATGCGCCTCTGCCACGGCCGGGCAGGTGACACGATGGCTGTGGATGTTGACCCCGCCTCGCAACGAGGGGCGCGCCTGGCAGGCGCCTGCCAGTCCACGGTCGGCGATGAGCTCCACGAAGGGATGGGTGACATTGACCAGCGCCTGCGTCGCCGTGCGCGCGTAGGCGCCGGGCATGTTGGCCACGCAGTAATGCACCACGCGCTCCTCGACGTACACGGGATCGCGATGGGTGGTGGGGCGCGAGGTCTCGGCGCAGCCGCCCTGATCGATGGCGATGTCCACGAACACGCTGCCGGGCCTCATGCGCCTGAGCATCTCGCGCGAGATGAGGCGGGGCGCCTTTGCGCCGGGAACCAGCACCGCGCCAATGAGCAGGTCCACCTGGGGCAGCAGTTCCAGCAGGTGCGCGGGGCTGGAGTAGAGCGTGTGCGCCGAGTGCAGCGTGATGTCCAAAAAGCGCATGCGCTCGACGTCCACTTCCATGATGGTGACATCCGCGCCCAGACCGGTGGCCATGCGGGCGGCATTGACGCCCGCCACGCCGCCGCCCAGCACCACAACGCGCCCGGGCAGCACGCCAGGCACTCCGCCCAGAAGCGTGCCGCTGCCGCCGTGGTGCTTGGCCAAGTGATGGCCGCCGACGATGATGGACATGCGCCCGGCGATTTCGCTCATGGGTTCGAGTAGGGGCAGCCGGCCGTTCTCGCTGATGGTTTCGTAGGCGATGGCGGTGGCGCCCGATGCCAAGAGCGCGTCGGTCAGCGCGCGGTGGGGCGCCAGGTGCAGGTATGTGAAAAGAATCTGCGATGGCCGCAGCATCGGGCATTCCTCTGGCTGCGGTTCCTTGACCTTGACGATGAGGTCCGCGCACCCGAACACCTCCTGCGCGTGCCCCGCCAGGGTGGCACCCGCCGCGGCATAGTCTGCGTCGGGATATCCCGCGCCGGCGCCGGCGTTGCGCTGCACAATCACCTCATGGCCGCGCTGGCGCAGATGGTAGGCGCCGGATGGAAGCAGCCCGACGCGGTGCTCGCCGGTCTTGATTTCACAGGGCACGCCGATGACCATGCGGCATTTGTAGCGCGGGCACCTCGCGCACGCAATCCACTCGCACGCCCCTTTAACCGGCGGCTTGAGCGGTGACTTGATCGCGCTCCTCAGCGGCATCCTCTTCGGGCGCTGCCGAGCTTGATCGCAGGAGCCGGTCAGCAATCCACAATCCCACCAGCGCCACGAGGAGACCGCCCAGCAAGTCGACCAGATAGTGGTAGCGCAAGTACACGGTCGACACCCACAGGCCCAAGGTCGGCACCAGCAGCCGCCAGAACCGACGACGGTGGTGGCGCCAGTCGAAACCCAGCAGGAAACAGGTGGCACCAAAATGAATGCTGGGGAAGGCGTCAAAGCCATTGGTGTGGTCGCTCACAAAGGCACTCCCCATTTGCGTGATGATGCCGCCTGTGCGCAGTCCCAGTTGCTCGCACGGCCCAGCCGCCGGCACCAGCACGTAGCCAATGTAGCCCAGCCCGTACACGGTGAAGAATCCTCCGCCGCAGGCGATGAAACGCCGGTGGTCGGTGAAGTAATAATGGCCCGGCCCGGTGATGAGGTAGTAGAAGAAGAAGAGGTAGCAGGTCATCATGACCTCGGTCATCCACGGGCTACCTGCGTGCTGAAGCCACTCCACGGAGTTGCCGACGAGTGCGCGGTCGCAGGATTCCAAAAGGCCGTCCTTGGGGGTGAACCCAGCAAAGTACATCGCCGGCACGGCGTGCTTCACCGAGGCATACGACAGAGTGGAGACGGCCGCGCAGCAGAGCACGCGCAGACGGGCGCGCAGCGGCGTGGGCTGACGACGCTCCCAGCACATCACGCCCACCCCGAACAGAAACATCGCCGCGTACAGGAGGCTCATCGGATGCAGAACGCCCGACACAAACGCCAGTCGCAACCAGCACCCGACAAGGAAGAGGCCAAAAATCCACTCGTGCGGCATGGGCGCAAGATGGGCGATGAGGCTGCTGATGCCGGGGCGCGTGAGGGGGGATGCAGCCAGCGGGTGGCGGGACATGACGCGGTCTTGGTTGCTTGCGGTAGCGCCCCTCTCATCGCGCTACGCTAGAGGCAAGCGCGCGGCCTCATGGGGGAAACGCCAGCGTGAGCCAACTACTAACACAGCGCACCGGGGCCCGCAAGCGTCAACACCCGCTACTTGATGCCGCCCAGCCGCTCTCGCCAGATCTTGTAGAGCTCCATGGTGGCGGCAACATCTCGCATGCAGTACTGGGCGATGTCACGGAACCGCCCCTCCGCAACGAGGTTGCTCACATCCATGCCGGTGATCCCGTGGCTCTTGGGTGAGTCAATGCCGAATCTCTTGCAGTAGAAATCCAGATTGAACCGGCGCGACGCGCCCTCTGGCCCGCTCACGCCATAAAACGTGAGTTGGTCCGCAAGGTCGCAGTGAGGGTCGCACTGGTAGCGGTAACCCAGCCAGTCCTTGCGCGAGATGGGCACGTTGAGCAGCGCCGAGCGAAGGTAAAGAAACGGCACATCAAAGCCCCGACCGTTGAAGGTCACCACCTGCTCATAGCGCCTGGCAATCTCCCAGAAGTTGCTGAGCAGTTCGGATTCATCCATGCAGGGCACCAGTTGCAGGGGCCCTTCGGGGGATTCCTCATAATCGTCGGAGAGATACAGCGCTTGCCCACGGGCCGTGTCGGCATTGAGCATGCCAATGCACACGACCTGGGCCGTCATGGGCCACAGGCTGAACTGGCGCTGGATTTCGGCGCGGCGCGCCACCTTCGCCTCGTCGGTGGGCATCCTTTCCGCGGGCCTGAGCAGGTACTCCAACTGGGCCTCGTCAAAATGCTCTGGCGGCAGGGAGGACGTCTCGATGTCGAACACCAAACAGGCCATGAACACAACGCTCTCAGAGGCTGCCGCGCCAAAAAAGAAAAAAGATGGCAGGGAGTCTCCTGCCATCTGCTTTAAACCCTGTTGTCGGGGCTAGTGCTTCTTACCGCCCTTCTTCTTAGGAGCAGCCTTTTTCTTGGTCGCCATGGTTCAACTCACCCCCTTCCACTTTAAGATCCCGATGAAATCGGGACGCAAGAAAAGTATTTAGTCCAAATCGCCGCTCGTGCCTAGGCTTTTTTTTGTTCCATGGCGAAAAGTTTTCCACCGCCCTTTTTCATTTCGACCGCGCCGCCCTTCCGCTCTAGCGTCCTCGTGATGTCCAGTGCCGACGCGCCCACTCCCATGATGGCGCAGTATCAGCGCATCAAGAGTGGCCTGCCGGCGGATGCCCTGCTGCTCTTCCGGCTCGGTGATTTTTACGAGATGTTCCTCGACGACGCCCGCATCAGCGCGCCGCTGCTCGACATCGCCCTCACCCATCGCGGCGGCCAGCCCATGTGTGGCATTCCGCACCACGCCGCCAGCTTGTACATTGCCAAGCTGCTCAAAGCCGGACGCAAGGTGGCCTTGTGCGAGCAAGTCGGCGAGGCGAAGCCCGGAAAGCTGGTGGAGCGCACCGTCACGCAGATCCTCAGCCCAGGTTCGCATTTGGATGAGAAGCTCCTGACCGCCGAACGCAATCATTACCTTGCGGCCATCAACCCGGGCGCACGCGACTTTGGTCTGGCCGTGCTGGATCTGACCACGGGCGAATTCCGGGCGACGCACTTGGCTGACATCGTGTCGCTGTGCGCTGAGCTGGAACGGCTGCGCCCGGCGGAAGTGCTTCATCCGGCGGGGCTCACGCGCATGCTGGGGGCGATCCTGCCGCAGCCGGGCATCTGGCATGAGATTGAGGACTGCGTGTTTGGGCTGGAATCGGCGACGCACACTCTGTGCGCGCAATACCAAGTGGGCACGCTTGATGGCTTCGGGCTCAGAGACCAGCCCTCGGCCACGGGCGCCGCCGGCGCCGTCCTCTGTTATCTGGGAGGGCACCTGCGCCGCGATCTCTCGCACCTACGCCCACTGCGATTCTATACGCAGGGGAGTTTCCTGCAGATGGACGCCGCCGCGCTGCGTCACTTGGAAATCCTGGAGCCACTGCAACGCGATGCCCCGCGCGAAGCCACCCTCTTCGGCGTTCTCAACCACACCGCGACGCCGATGGGTGCGCGGTGCCTGCGCGACTGGCTGGCCCGGCCGCTGGCCAGCACGCGCGAGATTTCCTGTCGGCAGCGCGCCGTGCAGGCGTTGATCGACGGGCCGGGGCGGCACGCCTCGATCCGGGAAAGGCTGGGCCCTGTGCGCGATCTGGAGCGCACCGCCACGCGCCTTTGCGCCGGCAGCGGCAACGCGCGCGACCTGCGCCTGCTGCAGCAGGCCATTGAAGCGCTGCCCGACCTCAAGGGGTTGATCGCACAGGCGGCCCACGACGGCCTGACGGGTGGCGCCGATCCTGATGCCGCAGACAACCTCCTGGCCGTACATTCGGGCGCGGTGGAACCGCTGCCTGATCTGGCCGACCTCTTGCGATGCGCCCTCGTCGACGAACCGCCCGCGTCGGTGAAGGAAGGCGGTTTCATCCGCGAAGGGTTTGATCCAACGCTCGACGAGCTGCGCTCGGGCGCGCACGGCGGCAAGTCGTGGATCGCGCAGTTGCAGCATCGCGAAAGCGAGCGCACGGGGATCGGGTCGCTGAAGGTGCGTTTTAACAACATCTTTGGCTACTACATCGAGGTCACCAAGGCGCATCTGGACAAGGTGCCGGCCGAGTACCGCCGCAAACAAACCGTCTCCGGCGGCGAACGCTACACGACCGATGAACTCGACCGGGTGGAAACCCAGGTGCTGGGTGCGCAAGAACGCTGTGTGAAGCTGGAATACGAACTCTTTCTGCGACTGCGCGAGGCCGTGCTGTCGCGTCTGGCCTCGCTGCAGCGCACCGCCGAAGCACTGGCGGCCACCGACGCCCTGAGCGCCCTGGCCGAGGCCGCACGCATGGGCCGCTATTGCCGGCCCGAAGTGCGCGATGATGCGTGCATTGACATCCGCGCCGGACGCCATCCGGTTCTGGAGCAGTCCTTGCGCGGCGAACGATTCGTGCCCAACGACACGAGCATGGACACGACCGCCCGCCAGATTGCGCTCATCACCGGGCCCAACATGGCCGGCAAGAGCACGTACCTGCGTCAGGTGGCGCTGCTGGTGGTGATGGCCCACATCGGGTCGTTCGTGCCCGCGACGAGCGCACGCGTGGGCCTCACCGACCGCATCTTCACGCGCATCGGCGCCAGTGACGATCTGGCGCGCGGCCAGTCGACCTTCATGGTGGAGATGGCCGAGACGGCCCACCTGCTTCACCATGCCACGCGACGAAGCTGCATCCTCCTTGACGAGATCGGGCGCGGCACCAGCACGTTCGACGGCCTGAGCCTGGCTTGGGCCATCGTGGAGCATCTGCACCATCAGGTGGGTGCGCGCACGCTTTTTGCCACGCACTACCACGAGCTGACGGAGCTGGCAGGCCGGCTGCCACGGGTGTTTAACCTCAACGCCGCCGTGCGCGAGTGGAACGACCAGATTGTATTTCTTCGCACCATCGCCGAGGGCGCCGCGGACCAGAGTTACGGCATCCAAGTGGCGCGGCTGGCGGGATTGCCTGCGCCGGTGTTAAAGCGCGCACGGGAAATCCTGGGCAATTTAGAGGAGACGTCGTTGACGCCCGCCGGCGGCATCGGGCCAGCCCGAACGGCGCGCTCCGAACGGCGCAAATTGAAGGCACTGCCGCCGTCGGCTGAGCTGGACCTCTTTACTTAAGCGGCCCTTCAGCCTTGTAGAGAATCACCACGCCATAATCCAGCGCGCCCTTCTCATCGGCACGATACTGGATGGTGGAGACGCGCAGAATATTGGGCTCGCCTTGCGATCGCAGAAACCCTGTCACGACGTCGTCAAACTCATCGCGGCCGTCTTTCATGCAATCGGCGTGCCGGATCGTTTTGATGGCGAGCAGGCGTTCGCCGCGCTGTTCCTGCTCCAGGGTCACCAGCTTGCGCCCGCCAAATCCCAGTTGAATGTCCGCCGGGTTTCCGGCGCCGGGCTGCACGACCACGGGCCCTTCGCCCTCATCCATCGCTGGCGGCGAAGAAAGCATCGCCGACATGGCGGCGGGCTTGGCGGAGGCCACGGGCGGCGGCTTGCGCGCGGGCGCAGCCCCACCGTCGGGCGCGGGATGAATCTCCGTCGGCCTTTCCTCCGGCGGCAGAGGGGCCGTCACCACCGCGCCTGAAAGCAGCGCGGCCCCCTCCTCAGGAGTGGGTGCGAAAATGACCTGTCCGCAACTGGAGCAGGGAAAACTGCCGCCGTAAGACTCCGCAATCTGATCGAGCATCGCCCCCTCGGCACTCATGCTGGCTCCGCACTGGGCGCAATCAAATGCAACCTGACCCTCTTCAATCCGGAGATTGACGCATTTCATGACGGCTGGGGATTAGTGACCCCATGAGAAGCAGGACGCCGGCCGGGAATCCAGTCCAAAATGGCGCGGCTTTATGAACCGGGCTCTCGTTTCACCCGCGCACCCAGACTGCGGAGCTTGTCGTCCATTCGCTCGTAGCCACGATCCAGATGGTAAATGCGGTTCACTTGGGTGATGCCCTTGGCCACCAGGCCAGCGATCACCAACGCCGCGGAGGCGCGCAGATCGCTGGCCATCACCTGCGCGCCGCTGAGCGGAGAGCCGCCCTTCACGATGGCGCTGGGCCCCTCGATGGCCACGTCGGCCCCCAGACGAACGAGCTCGGCGGCGTGCGTAAAGCGCGCCTCGAAGATGCGCTCGGTGATGATGCTGATGCCCGGCACGAGCGTGAGCAGCGCCAGCATCTGCGCCTGCATGTCGGTGGGAAATCCGGGGAAGGGCTGTGTCGTGATGTCCACCGGCCGAAGGCTGCGCCCGCGCTGGAAGGTGATGCCCCCCGCGTGAGACTCCACCTTCACCCCCATTTCGCGCAGCTTGTCCACCACGGCCGCCAGATGATCCAGCCGCGCGCCCGCGAGGGTCACCACTCCGCGCGTGGCCACGCCGGCGATGGCGTAGGTGGCCGCCTCGATGCGGTCGGGAATGATCTCGTGCTCCGCACCATGAAGCTCTTTAACACCTATGACTGTGACGGTGGGCCCGCCTGCACCGGACACCTTGGCGCCCATCGCGTTGAGAAACCGGGCCAGATCGGCCACCTCCGGCTCGCACGCCGCGTTCTCGATGGTGGTCTGCCCCTCGGCCAGCACCGCCGCCATGATGACGTTGGCCGTACCCAGCACCGTGGGGCCGGCGCGCCCTCCCAGAAATATGGGTGCGCCCGCAAGCTTCGCGCCCCGCACGCGCACGTAGCCGCTTTGCATCTGCACTTTTGCGCCCAGCGCGCGCATGCCCTTGAGATGAAGGTCGATGGGCCGCATGCCGATGACGCAGCCGCCGGGTATCGACACTGTGGCACGCCGCAGCCGTCCCAGCAGCGGGCCCAGCACACAGATCGAGCCGCGCATCTTGCGCACCAGCTCGTAGTCCGCCTTGTCGGAGACGCTCGCGGCCTGCATCGCTAGCGTTCCCTCGCCCTGCTGCACCGCAGCACCCATCGTCCTAAGGATCTGCGCCATCGTGCGCACGTCCTCCAAATCGGGAACGTTGCGAATCACGCAGCGCTCCCTCGTCAGAAGCGTGGCCGCCATGATGGGCAGCACGGCGTTTTTTGCGCCGCTGATTTGAACGACGCCATTGAGCGGCCTTCCTCCCTCGATGAGCAAACTATCCATGGAAATGGCACCTCCAAGAGCCGGCCGGATTGTTCATGAATCCAACACCGTGGCAACCATGATTCTCGGCGTGCCATTCCAGTCGGCGTGAACGGCCTGCACCTTCCATCCGGCAGCCACAAGGATCGCCCCAACGGCATCGGACTGGCCATCGCCCAATTCCCACATCAGACAACCACCGGGCAACAGCCGGCGCCGCGCACTCACCGCCAGCACGCGGTAGAAATGGAGCCCGTCAGGCCCGCCGTCCAGGGCCCGCCGCGGGTCGTGGTCGCGCACTTCGGGCTGCAAGGCCGCCATCTGCCCCGTGGCGATGTAGGGGGGGTTGGAAACAATGAGGTGAAAGCCGACACGCCCGGGCAGCCGGCAGCGCGCATCGCCGTGTGCCCAGCGGATGCGCGCCGATACGCGATTCCGCCGTGCATTGGCGCGCGCCACACGGAGGGCCGACTGAGAAATCTCAAGCGCAACCACCCGCGCGCCGGGCGCTGCCAGTGCCAGTGCAATCGCCAGGCACCCGCTGCCCGTGCCGATGTCCAGTGCGCGCGCCCCCGGGCCGTGCCCGCGCAACACTTCCCCCGCCAGCTCGGCGAGCCTTTCGGTCTCCGGCCGGGGAATCAGCACATGCCGGTTTACCGCCAGATCAATGCCGCAAAACGAGACCGTTCCCACGAGGTGTTGCAGTGGCACGCGCCGCACGCGCCGCGCGGCCAATGCGGCAAATGTCGCCGCCTCTCTGGCCGTCAGCCGCCGTTCCGGCTGCAATTCCATCTCCAGCCGGGGCATTCCCAACACGTGCGCCAGCAGCCACTGTGCGTCCAGTCGCGCCGAGGGCACGCCCCCGCGCTCCAGCCGGGCCGCGTGCCGCGCAAGAGCCTGCTTCACCGTCACGCCCGCCAGCTTGGTGGTCGACGCCCGCCACTCAAGAAAAAACCCCGCGCTTCACACGGCGCCACTTTGAAACTTGAACGCACCTCCGCAAGCGCCTATTCTAGCGCCCATGAGGAGAGTGTGTTTTCCCGCGGGGTTGATGGCGGCACTGCTGGCTTGTGCCTCCATGATACAGGCCCAGGACAAAGACAAGCCTGCCGAGCCCCAACCCGCCAATCCGCGGCCCGCGCCCGAGAAGCCCGGACTGCCGGAAATTCCGGATCCGGCAAAGTCTCCCAAGCCCGCGCCAAAGCCCGGCCCAACCGCGCCCGCCGATCCCGCCAAGTCCAAGCCTGACTCAACGCCGGCCAAGCCCGAACCCGGCAATGCGGACGATCCCATCAAGCCCAAGTCGGACGGGCCCTTGCCGGTGAAGGTTCCCTCTGAATCCAATGCCACACGCCCGACTGCCGAGAAGCCGCCCGGCGACAAGCCCGCCGCCAACAAACCCTCGACGCCCGAGGATGTTCGGATGGCATACATGGAGGAGCGCTTTCAGCAATTGCGCGCCGAGATGGAGGACTTGAAGGCCGTGTATGCGTCGCAGCTTCAGAAGACGACGGACTTGATAGCCGACATCAAGTCGCTGCGCGAGGAGAACCGGAAGCTCAACGCGCACGCCACGCAGACTTTCGCCTCGCAGGATGACATCAAGATGATCACCGAAAAGCTGCTGGAGCTGGACCGAAAGCGGCTGGCCGACCGCGAGCTCATCCTCGCCGAATTTAACAAGATGCTGCAGAAGGTGGCCGCGGCGGCGGCGGCACCGTCGCCGCCCGTCCCCACGCCTCCCACCACGGGCGGCAAGGGAATCGAGCACAAAGTCGCCAGCGGCGAGTTCCTCTCCACCATCATCGCCGCGTACAACGAGGATTTCAAACGCAAGGGCAAGAAGACCGTGACCATGCGGCAGGTGCTGGATGCCAATCCAGGCTTGAAGCCGGAACGGGTGCTGGTGGGGCAGAAGATCTTCATCCCGCTGCACGACACCAACGACTGACCCGCATCCCCAGGCCGGTGAAAAAACTGCGGCGTGCCCACCTCTACCTCGGGTGCTTTTTTACACCCGTGCTCGTGCTTTATTTCGTCTCCGGGTTTTTTCTGACACGGGACGAGGCGCGGCAAAAGTCGCCCGAGGAGGCACAGTCAATCCTGCAGCGGCTCTACTGGGTTCACACCTCGCAGTTCTACCCCGCCGCGGCCCTCGCGCCGGCCATCACCGAAGTCATCAGGTCCTCAGCCGAAGCCGACACGGTGACCACCGACGTGCCCCACGGATACGCGGCGGGCCTGCCGGTGCGCATCATTGGCAGCGACCTTCCCGGCGGGCTGGAGTCCAACCTCGACTGCTTCGTGCACCCGAAAGGCCCAGACACGCTCACCCTCCATCTTAGCGAGGCCGACGCCAGGGCGGGCCGCGCCGCGCTGGATCTCAATCACACCGGCCCCGTGCGATTCCACTTGAATCCGCAGTTGCCCGCGCGCGACCGCGCCTCCTACGACCGGTCTCTCTTCAAATACCTGGCGCTGGCCATGACACTGGGGACGCTCGCCACCATGGCGCTGGGACTGGTGCTGGCCTTCCGCATCGTGCAGCCGCGCTGGCCAGTGTGGCTGGCACTCGTCTTGGGTGTGCTGGTGCCGGTGGTTTTCCTGTGGTGGGGACAAGTGCGGCAGCCGCCGGCCTCCGCGCCAGCCGGCTTGCCGGCGGCCCTGCCGCTGCCGCCGGGAAATCCCGCCCCTTGATGGCCTAGCCGGTCGCGGCCAGCGTGATCAACGCCTCGAGCAGCGCGGCCCAATCTTCGGGCGCGGTTTCAGGCCCGCCACTAAATCGCAGTGCGCGCCCCGCGGCCGCCGCATCAAAACCCATGGCGAGCAGCACGTGACTGGGGGACTCCTTGCCGCTGGCGCACGCGCTGCCGGTGGACACGGCAAAACCCGCCTTGTCCAGCTTCACCACCCAGCGCGACCGGCAATCGGCCTCTGGCATCACCACGCTCAGAGTGTTCCACAGCCGCGGCGCACCCGCCCCCACCACCACGCATCCGGGCAATCGCGAAACCAGCTGGGACTCGAACTGGGTTTTCGCGTCTGAAAAGTCCCCGCTGGTCATGGCCTTCTGGCGCGCGTTAAGCGCCGCTACCATCGCCAGTGCGCCCGCGACATTCTCCGTGCCGGCACGGCGGCCGTCCTCCTGCGCGCCGCCAAGGTGCATCGGCTCAAATCGCCCCTGAGAGGGCACCTTCAGAAAGCCCATTCCGCGCGGCCCGCCAAATTTGTGCGCGCTGGCACTCACAAAGTCGCAGCCGCCCAGCTCCTGCGCCGGCAACCGGCCCAGCCATTGCACGGCGTCGCAGAAGAAGGGCGCATCCACCCGCCGGCACAACTCCCGCGCCTCGCGCCAGGGTTGCAGCACGCCGGTCTCATTGTTGGCCGCCATGAGCGCCACCACCGCGGGCACGGCATTCCCAAGGCGCTGCTCCAACCAGTTTAGATCCGCCACACCCTCTCTCGTGACGGGGATGAAGTGATGCGTGCGTGGAAAGTGGCGGCGGGCGGCCTCGATCACGCAGGGATGCTCGATGGCTGAAAGCCACGCTTCGGTCCCCGGTGCCGCGGCGTGCGCCGCATGGTGAAACACGGCGTTCGCCGATTCGGTCGCGCCGCTGGTCCACACCAGATCGAGCGCGTCGCATCCCAATATGCCCGCCACCTGCTGGCGCGCACCTGCAAGCGCCGCCTCCGCGCGCTGACCCCACCGGTGCGGGCTGGAGGGATTGCCGGGAAATTGTTCTGAGGCCGCCAGCCACGCCTCGCGTGCGGCCGGGTGCAGCGGCGCCGTCGCGTTGTGGTCAAAGTAGCGCACGCCTTTTTTTAGGGGAGAGCGGCGCATCCGACAAGCCACGCCCGCGCGACATCCGACTTTGCGCGCGGGCCCTTCTGTGGTTTGCTCTCGCCCACACATGGGTTCGAGCCGCTCCGCCACGCAACTCTACCGGCGCTCGCACTTCGTGACCCAACTGCCCGTGGCCCACCTTTTCAGCCCGTCGCATTTCTGGATTGCGCCTGCGCCCGATGAGCCGGGGCTCTGGCGCGTCGGCCTCACGAAGTTTGCCAGCCGCATGCTCGGCGAAATGGTGGATCTGGGAATCGACACGGAAGTGGATGCGCCGGTTTCTCCGGGCCAGATTCTTGGCTGGGTGGAGGGCTTCAAGGCCATCTCAGACGTGTACTGCATCGCGAGCGGCCACTTTGCCGGCGCCAACGGCGCGCTGCGATCCAACCTTGCGCTGGTTGCGAAGGACTGCCACGGCGCGGGCTGGTTTTACGCCGTGCGGGGCGAGCCCGACCCGCAGTGTCTGGACATCGCGGCGTACCGCGCGCTGCTGGACAAGACCATTGACCGCATCCTGGAGAAGCAGAAGGGGGATCAAATCCAATGACCCGTTCCGATGGCAGCACTCCTGCGCACGCGCGCTACATCATGGTGGGGGGCTTTCTGGGCGCGGGCAAGACCACGGCCATCGCGTGTCTCGCACGACATCTTGCAGTAGGCGGGCTGCGGGTGGGCCTCATCACCAACGATCAGGGCAGCAATCTGGTGGACACCGCCTCGCTCCGCGCCCGCGGCTATGCAACCGAGGAGATCGCCGGCGGCTGCTTTTGTTGCCGTTTTGATTCGCTGGTGGAGGCCGCGGCCCGGCTTTCGCGCGAGGCGCGGCCGGACGTGTTCATCGCCGAGCCGGTGGGAAGCTGCACGGATCTGGTGGCCACGGTGTCGTATCCACTGAGGCGCATGTACGGGGCGCAATTTGCCATCGCCCCCTTGAGCGTGCTGGTGGATCCGGTGCGCGCGGCACGCGTGCTGGGGCTGGAACCGGGTGCGCCGTTCTCGGACAAGGTTCTCTACATCTACCGCAAGCAGCTGGAGGAAGCCGACCTCATCCTCATCAACAAGTGCGACACTTTGGAAGCGGCCCGTGCCGACACGTTGCGAGCCGCCTTGGCCCGCGAGTTCCCGCAGGCCAGCCTGCTGGAAATCTCCGCGCGCACCGGCGCCGGGATGGACGCATGGTTCGCGCGTGTCACGGGCTCCGAACAGGTCGCCCGCGCCGTGATGGACGTCGACTACGAAACGTACGCTGAAGGCGAAGCACTGCTTGGCTGGCTCAATGCCACGGCAGAGCTCGACGCGCCCGGTGGATTCGACGCCAACACCGCGCTGCACCAGCTCGCGTCAGACGTGCAGGCGCGGCTTCGCGCGCAGGCCGCGGAGGTCGCCCATCTCAAGATGACGCTGAGCCCCGAAGGCGGATTGGGGGGCGAGGTTGCGGTCATCAATCTGGTGCGCACGGATTTTGTGCCAGAGCTCTCCGCGCGACTTGAAGGGCGCACGGCGCGGGGCCAGCTTATTCTTAACCTGCGCGCCGAGGCGGCGCCCGACACGCTCTCCCAAGCCGTCCGCGAAGCCTGTGCTGCCCTGTCGCAGATGGCTGGCGTGCGATGCACGCTGGAACATCTGGAGTGTTTCCGCCCCGGCAAGCCCGTGCCGACGCACCGGGTGGCGGGTTGAAACCGCAGTTGCCCGCGCGCGCCCTTCCGCGCTACCCTGCGGCGTATGTCCGAAGCCCCGCGCATCCTCTACTGCCACTGCGCTTATGCGCAGGTGGTGCCGGAGGAAGTGAAGGCCGCGGTTCTTCACCGGCTCTGCGCGAGTGGCGTGGCATTTGACGCCGTGGCGGACTTGTGCGAGATGGCCGCCCGCCGCGATACCACCTTGCAGCGTCTGGCCTCGGGCGGCGCGGTCAAGATTGCGGCGTGCTTTCCAAGAGCCGTGAAGGGACTTTTTCATCAGGCCGGCGCCGACCTGCCCGCCGACCGGGTTGAGGTGCTGAATATGCGCACACTCAGCGCGGAAGCCGTCTGCCAGTCCCTGGAAGGCGGCGTGTTGACGCCCAATCTGCCAGTCGAAAAATCCCCGGCGGCATTGGCGGCGGCCGCGTCACGAACCAAACCATGAGCATCCGCGACCAATCCACCCTGCGGGTCATCCTCTACGAAGGCGCGGATGCCCAGCCGCTGGATTCCGGCGGCACGTACGCCGTGATGCGCAGCCTGCTGGAACGCGGCTTTGCTGTGACACGCGCAAGCCTTGGGGGCAGCGTGGCTCCGGCCGACCGCACTGAGCTGCTGGTGCTGGGGCGCTTTGCCGGCGGGCACGCGCCCAGGCTCGAGGATGCACAGGGACGGGTTGCCGTGGAATCCCTGGACATCACCGGGCTTGATGCCGATGCGGTGGCCGGCCGCGTGGAGTCGCAGCGCGAGCTGCGCGGCGCCGCCCGCCACGGCGAGTGGAGGCCGTGGTTCCCCGTCATCGACTACGACCGCTGCACCAACTGCATGCAGTGCCTTTCGTTCTGTCTCTTCGGCGTGTACGGCGCAGACTCTGCCGGGCGCATCGACGTGCAGTCGCCCGACCAATGCAAGACGAACTGCCCGGCGTGCAGTCGCGTGTGTCCGGAGGCGGCCATCATGTTTCCCAAGTACAAGGCCGGGCCCATCAATGGCGACGTCGTCACGGCGGCCGATCTGGGCCGCGAGCGGATGAAGGTGGACATCTCCGCGTTGCTGGGAGGCGACGTGTACGCGTCGCTACGCCAGCGCAGTGACGACGCCAAGGTGCGCTTTAGCAAGGAGCGCGACGAGAAGAAGGCGCTGGCCGAGCGCCAGAAGTGCCTCACCAAACTGGCGCAGGCCGGCGACATTCCCGCCGAGGTGCTGATGAGCCTGCCGCCGCCCGATGAAATCCTGCGCCGCGCCCAAGAGGCCAAGGCCAAGGCCGCCGCGGCGTTGCAGGCGCAAACGACGACATGAGCCCATTCTTCCGCCACCAAGTCCTGGAAGAACTGCGGTGCCAGTGCCGCTTCGGTTTGCACGCCTACGAGCAGGTGATCGGGCACCTTCCGCTCAATGACCCGCAGGCGGTTTTCTTCTACGCGCACGCGCTGGTGCGGCACTCGCTGGATCTGGGCCGGATGCTCTGGCCGACCGATCCGGCCGCAGCCGAGCGCGGTGCGATGCTTCGCGAGGCCGTGGGCGCGCCCGCGCAACCGCCCCCGGACTGGCAGGGCTTCGCCGCGGTGGCCGATCACTTCGACACGCACCTCATCGCCTGGTGCGGCAACGAATCCCATCGCGACGCGCAGCCGATGAATGTGATGCCGGTGGGGCCGCTGGGCGGATTCCCCACCGACCGCTTTCATCGCAGTCTCGATCCGGATTCCATGCAGTTCCTCTTCGAAGGGCAGGCCGTGAACCTGCGTCAGATGGCAGATGTCATCCGGAATGTCGGCTCGGGCGCAGAGCGGTGGCTGCGCCGCAACAGCACCCCGTGAGGGGGCGGGCATTTTGGGTTCGACACACGGCATGCCCAGCCCCAGAGTCCCCGTTCAACACGCGATGAACCACCCTTGGTGCGCCGCAGGCTGCTGACACCCGCCACCCATTCATGTCCACGCCCCTCCAGCTTGCCATCCCGCGCCCGGTGCCGACGCGCAAGCCACGCAAGCCCAAGGATAACGTGCCGCAGACGCGCCCCGAGCGCGAACGCGCCTTGGCCGCCGTGCGTGCCTACGTGGCGGAATTTAACCCCGTGCCACCGCTGCCGGTGGAGGATCTTAAAGTGCACGCGGGGCGCGTGCTCGCCCAGCTTCAATGGCCGGAGATTTACCGCGACTACATTGGCGTGCTGATCAACAACGAGAGCTGGCGCGAGCAACTCGCCGCCGTCCCCTACGAGCGGCGGCTGCTGCTGCTGCCCAAATGCCTGCGCGTGGAAAGCCGGTGCCCGGCGCCCTTTGACGAATTTGGCCTGCTGTGCAAGCAGTGCGGGCTGTGCACCATTCAGGATCTTCAGGCCGAGGCGGAGAAGCTGGGTTACGCCACCCTCGTGGCGGAAGGCTCGGCCATCGTCATGTCGCTCATCCAGACGGGCAAGGTTGAGGCCATCGTCGGGGTCAGCTGCCTGCCCGTGCTCGAGCGCGCCTTTCCCTACATGGAAGCGGCGGCCGTTCCCGGTGTCGCCATTCCGCTGCTGCAGGACGACTGCATCGACACCACCGTGGACGAGGAATGGATCTGGGACTACATCCACCTCACCAGCGACGACCACACCCGCCGCCTGGATCTGGGCCGGCTGCGCGACGAGGTGGCCGCGTGGTTCACGCCCGAGTCGCTGCGCACCGCGCTGGGAGAACCTCAGGGTGAATCCGAGCGCATCGCCCACGAATGGTTGGCGCGCGCCGGCAAACGCTGGCGCCCCTTTTTGGCCGTCGCCGCCTGTCAGGCGTTGCGCCCTCAGCGGGAGATGGCGCAGCTTGAGGATGTGAAACCCATCGCGCTGGCGGTGGAGTGCTTTCACAAGGCGTCGCTCATCCACGACGACATTGAGGACGGGGACGCGCTGCGCTACGGCGAAAAGACGCTGCACGCCCAATACGGTGTCGCCGTCGCGCTCAATGTGGGCGACCTCTTGATTGGCGAAGGCTACCGCTTGATCGCCCAATGCAAGGCTTCCGCAGAACAACGCGCGGCCATGCTTGAGGTTGCCGCCACCGGCCAGCGCGAGCTCTGCCGCGGTCAGGGTGCGGAGCTCTGCTGGCAGCGCTCGCCCGAACCCATGAGCACGCTGCAGGTGCTCGACATCTTCCGCAAGAAAACCGCACCCGCCTTCGAGGTGGCCTTGCAGCTTGGCGCCATCCATGCCGGGCTTGACGCCCACGCCGCCGTGTCCGCCACCCTGCGCCAATACAGCGAGGCGCTGGGCATCGCTTATCAGATCCGCGACGATCTCCATGACCTTGTGGATTCGGACGCGCCCAATGACTTGAGCGCCATGCGCCCGAGCCTGCTTCTGGCCGTGGCGCACGAGCGGGCGAAAGACGCCGATCGCGAGCTGACGGATGCGCTCTGGCATCGCCAGACTCCCGCCGGATACGACGCCGCAAAACTGGCGGCGTTGTGCCGCCGGCTCAAGGCGGTGGAACGCGCTGAATCTCTGCTGGCCACGTACAAAGAGGAGGCCGTGCGCGCGTTGGCGGATTTGGAAAATCCCAATCTGAAGGGGCTGCTGCGCCGGGTCATCGGCAAGATCTTTGACGAGACCGAAATCAAGGGTTGGTGCAGCGAAGTGCAGGCATCCGAACTGCATCAGGTCCGCCGGCAGGCCATCGCCTGAGCGGCTGGCGCTGATGAGCCTGCGCCTCCAACTACTGCAGGTGGCGCGCCTTGCCCCGCGACTTCTGGGAGACTCCACCGAACTGGTTCGCGCCTACCTTCGCAGCCAGATGGCTGAGGGCGCAGGACGCGACCGCGCCGGGCGCCCCGACCTCTACTACACCATCTTTGCGGTGGCCGGATTGCAGGCGCTGGACGAGCCTGTGCCCGAAGAACCTGTCGCCGCTTACTTGTTGTCGCATGGCGACGGCGCCGGGTTGGACTTCGTGCACCTCTCGGCACTCGCGCGATGCTGGGCGGCCATCGGCTCAGAGCGCATGCCTGAGGGACTCGCCGACGCGTTGCTCTCGCAACTCGAATCCTTCCGCAAACCCGACGGCGGTTACGAAGGCAACCGGACACTTTCCCACGGCAGTGCCTACGGCGCCTTTGTGGCGCTGGGTGCCTACGAGGATCTGGGCCGGCGCCCCCCGCAAATCCTGAAGCTGATCCAAAGCCTTAAACGGCTGGAGACTCCCGACCACGCGTGGAGCAATGTGCCCGGCGCCTCGGTCGGCGCCACCAACGCGACGGCGGGCGCCGTGGCGCTCATTCGATACCTGGGCTTTCCCGTCAACGACGCCGTGGGCAACTGGCTTCTGGCGCGCGCCCATGAACAGGGCGGCTTCGTGGCCGCGCCGGGCGCGCCCCTGCCCGATTTGCTCTCCACCGCCACGGTGCTGCATGCGCTGGCGGCCATGGATCGCCGCCTGCCGGCACCGTTGCACGAACGCTGCATGGATTTCATCGACAGCCTCTGGACCAACGATGGTGGCTTTCACGGGCACTGGGCGGACGAACACGCCGATGCGGAGTACACGTTTTACGCGCTACTGGCGTTGGGACACCTGAGCCTGTGACCGGCGCAGGCACGCCAGCCCGGCGGCCGTCAGGAGCGCGTTGACCATCAGCAACTCGTAGCCAAACGCGTAGCCGAACCACTCGCGCGAGTGGGCGGCCAGCGCCCAGCAGGCCAGCGGCGATGCGACGCAGAGGAGAGGAACCCAGCGCTCATCCACAATCCATCGGGTGAAGAGCCCGACCGCAAAGAGACCCAGCAGCGGGCCGTAGGTGTATGTGGCCAGACTAAGCACGAGGTCAATGACGGCGCGCTGGTTGGCTGCCCTAAAAATCAGGATGACCAGCAGCAACAGAAGCGCGAAAGCGATGTGGGCACGCTGCCGCAGCCGGGTTTGCGCCGCCTCTGTTCGATGTGGGTCGCGTGCGATGTCGAGGCAGTAGCTGGTGGTGAGGGTCGTCAACACCGAGTCCGCACTTGAAAACGTCGCGGCGGAAAGGCCCAGCACGAATGCCACGGCGGCCATCGTGCCCAGATGGTGGAAGGCCAGCATCGGGAAGAACTGGTCGGTTCGCGCCGGCGGCTCGATGCCTTTGGATTGTGCGAAGGCGTAAAGTAGCGCGCCTAGCAGCAGGAACAGGGCGTTGACTAGCACGATCGGAACGCTGAACCAGAGCAGGTTTTTCTGGGCGTCGCGAAGCGTGGGGCAGGAAAGGCACTTCTGCATGGAGTTTTGGTCGAGCCCCGTCATCACCACGGCGATGGCCGCGCCGGAGAGAAATTGCTTCCAGAAATAGTGCGGCGACGACACGTCCCAATGGAACACCTGCGCGTGCGGGCTGGCGCGCACTGCCGCCACGAGCCCGTCCCAATCCAGTCCCATGCCACGCGCGACAGCCACGAGCGAGAGCGCAAGGCCCAGCAGGAGAAAGGCCGACTGCCATGTGTCGGTCCACACCAGTGTCCGGATGCCGCCGCGAAAGGTGTAGAGAAGCATGAGTGCAATCATGGCGGCCACCGACACGGAGAAGGGCACGCCCCACCGATCGAACACGAAGGTCTGGAAAACGCCCGCCGCCAGATACAGCCGCGCTGCGGCCCCTAGGGTGCGAGAGAGCAGAAAAAACACCGCGCCCGTCTTCTGCGTGCGAGGCCCAAAGCGCGCCCCCAGATAGCCGTAGATGGAGGTCAGCTCCAGCCGGTAGTAAAGCGGCAGCAGCACGAAGGCGATGGCGACGTAGCCCAACACGTAGCCCAGCACCATCTGCAGGTAGGCAAACTGGTGGGTGCCCACGGAACCGGGGATGGAGATGAAGGTGACGCCCGAGAGCGAATCGCCAATCATCCCGAAGGCGACCACGTACCACGGCGAGGCCTTGTTCCCGAGAAAGTAGCTCGAAGAGTCTGCGCGCCGGCTGGTGCGCCACGCGATGGCCAGCAGCACCGCGACATACGCTGCCACACACGCGAGGATGACGGCTGGCGCCATGCGCGGTGATTGAAGGGGAAATCACGGCGGCGCACAACGGCAGAGGCACCTTGGGGGCCGATGTTCTGCATTGACCACGACGGCGGCCGGGCTAGTCTGGCGGCCTGATTCCACTCATCATCAACCCCGCATTATGAGCCCAAAACAACCCACGCCCTCGCGGCGCGAATTCATCCAGCACACCGCTGCGGCCACCGTCGCGGCTGCCGCCGTTCCACTGTTCAAGACCCCGGTGTACGGACAGGCCAAGGCCCCCAGCGTCAATGTCGTCGGCGCCAACAACCGCATTGTTGTGGGGCACATCGGCGTGGGCGGACAGGGCATGGCCCACGTGCGCACCGCCAAGGGGCAGGCGGCTGCCGCCAACGTGGTTCAGGCGGCCGTGTGCGATGTGTCCAAGCACCGCACGGGCGAGGCGAAGGCTTTCATTGAGAAGGACAACCCGGGCGCCAAGGTGGAAGGCTTTGCCGACTATCGCAAGGTGCTTGAGCGCGGCGATCTGGACGCCGTGTTCATCACCACGGTGGACCACTGGCACACGCGCATCGCCGTGGATGCGCTTAACGCCGGCAAGCATGTGTACGTGGAGAAGCCGATGACCCGCTACCTAGGCGAGGCCTTCGAGATTCTCGACGCCGTCAAGAAGACCGGCAAGAAACTGCAGGTGGGCGCGCAGGGCTGCTCCGACGCCAAGTGGCAGAAGACCGCCGAGATCATCAAGTCTGGTGCCATCGGCGCGATGGTGCTGGGTCAGGGCTCGTACATGCGCAACAATCCCAAGGGCGAGTGGAACTACACCATCCAGCCCTGGGCCAGCGCTGAGGACATCAACTGGAAGTCTTGGCTCGGCCCGGTGAAAAAGCAGGTGGGCTTCAGCGCCGACCACTACTTCCGCTGGCGCAAGTATTACCCGTACTGCGCTGGCCTGCTAGGCGACCTCTTCCCCCACCGCCTGCATCCGCTGATGCTGGCGACGGGCAACCCGCAATATCCCACGCGCGTGGTTTCGCTGGGCAGCAAGCTCATCGGGTCGGACAAGAACACGCCCGGCACCTTCGAGCGCGACGTACCCGAGACGGTGCAGCTCATCGCCGAATTCCCGGGCGGGCTCAATCTCATGGTGACGAGCGCCACCGTGAACGAGCAGGGATTGCCCGACATGATTCGCGGCCACAAGGGCACGCTCTACTTTGCCGGCAACCGCGTGGAGCTCAAGCCCGAGCGGCCCTTCGCCGAGGAGATTGACCCGCAGGTGTGGGAAAACCTGCAGCCCGGCGAGAGCGTGCAGGTGCATGAAAAGAACTGGTTTGACTGCATCCGCAGCGGCAAGGAACCCAACGCGGGCATTGATCTGGCCGTGAAGGTGCAGACCGTCATCTCGCTGGCCGAGATGAGCGAGCGTCTGAGCGTGATGTGCCTCTTCGATCCCAAGACCCGCAAGGTCACCGACGGCACCGGCCGGGAAATCAAGCCCATCACCTACGGCAGCACCGACCTGTCCTAGGCGCCGCCAACATTCACCACCGGGGCTTCGCCACGAAAGCGAGGCCCCGGTTTTTTGCATGCCGCTCATCACTCTTGCGCGCCACGCGATGGGCACCCGGTTCGAGGTTGCCCTGCATGGCGGCGATCCATTGCGCCTGCGCGCCGCAGCAGAGGAGGCGCTCGATGAGATCGGGCGACTCGATGCGCTGCTGAGCTTTCATGCGCCCTCCAGCCAGCTCGCTCAAGTCAACGCCCGCGCCGAGCGCGAGCCTGTGCCGGTCTGCGCCGAAGTGTTTTCATTGCTCAAGCACTGCGACCGGCTCACGGCCGAAACTCGCGGCGCCTTCGACATCACTATCGCGCCTCTGCTGCGCTGCTGGAAGTTCATCGGCCAAACTGGCGCCACGCCCTCCGATGCGGAGTTGGATGCCGCGCTCCAATGCACTGGCTGGCGCCACGTGGAACTGGATGAACGCGCCAGCACCGTCCGGATTCGCCGCAGCGGTGTGCAACTGGATTTGGGCTCCGTCGGCAAGGGCTACGCGCTAGGAGTGGCCATCGACCGGCTGCGCGAACTGGGCGTGCCCCACGCGTTGATGCATGGTGGCACCAGCACGGTCTGCGCCTTGGGCCTGCAACCCGATGGCAAGCCGTGGCGTGTGGCGGTGGACCATCCCGCCGCAACGATCGAATCACCGCAGGCCCCGCTCGCCGCCGTCACGTTGTGCGGCGACACCCTCTCCGTGTCCGGTGTTAAATCAAAGAGCTTCACAGACGAAGCGGGCCGACTGCAGGGGCATGTGCTCGATCCGCGCACAGGCCGCCCCACCCAAGCGGCACGACTGGCGGCCGTGCTGCTGCCCTCGGCCACCGAGAGTGACGCGTTCTCGACCGCGTTGCTGGTGGACGGCGAGGCTGGACTAACCACACTGCGCACGGCGCGACCTCATCTGCGGGCGCTGGTCGCCGCCCCGCAGGCGCAAAGGTGGCGCATCCATTCGGTGGGATTGCAAGACGGGTTACTCGCCGGGGAATGCTGACCTCAGCCGCCACGCCTCCATGAGTTCCTCGGGCACCTCCGTCAGAAATCGCGAGGGCTCCAGAAACACACCCTCGCCAGAAGCTGCCGCCATCGAGCGCATGTAGGGATGGCAGAGGTGCAGCCATTCCTTGGCACGCGTCGCCGCCACGTAGAACAGGCGGCGCTCCTCCTCCAGAGAATCCTCCGTGGCGCGCGCCGAGGGGAACATTCCTTCGCAGAGCATGATGACAAACACGACCTGAAATTCCAGCCCCTTGGCCTGATGGATCGTGCTGAGCCGAAGCCGGTCGGCCTCCGTGTCCCCCGACCGCTCCTCTTGCGACTCGATGTTTGAGAGCAACGCCAGCTCAGCCAGGAATGACTCGGCTGATTCATGTCGCTGCGCAAAGACCGCCAGCTCCTCCAGTTCCTCCAGCCGCGCGGCCGCGCGATCGTAGCTGGCGGTGACGTACTCCTTGTAACCCGATTCTAAAATGATCCGGACCAGCCCCCCCACGTCGTGGCACTCTCCGGCCGCTTCCAGCTTTGCCATCATTTCCACAAGCTGGCCCCATCCACTCTGCGCCTTTTGGGGCACGCCGCAGCAGCCTTTGAGCGCCGCTGCCCGGGGCGTCCCTGCAACGCAGTTGGAGTGAAGCGAACGCCACAGTTTCTGTGCCGCCTTTGGGCCGATGCCCGGCAGCATCAGCGCCAGCCGCACAAACGCCACCTCGTCGAGGGGGTTGGTGAGCCACCGCAGATAGGCCACCACATCCTTCGCATGCGCCTGCTCAAAAAACCGGATGCCGCTGGTGATGCTGAAGGGAATGCCCCGGCGGGTCAGCTCCATCTGCAGTTCCAACGAGTGAAAATGCGACCGGTACAGCACGACCATCTCGCGCAATGGAATCCCCTGCTGCTGCAGCTCCACCGCGCGTTGGGCCACAAAGCCCGACTGTTCCGCCGCGGAACCGCAGGCCACCAAGGCCGGCTTCGCGCCTGAGGGGCGGGCGGCCACCAGGGCCTTGGGAAGCTGCTGCGTGTTGCCGGCGATGACGGCGTTGGCCAGCGCCAGGATTTCAGGCGTGCTCCGGTAGTTGGTCTCGACTTTGTACACCTGCGCTCCGGAATGGCGCCGGGCAAACCCGAGGATGTTTTGAAAGTCTGCGCCGCGCCACGAGTAGATGCTCTGCGCGTCATCGCCCACCACCATCAGGTTGCGGTGGCGAGCGGCCAGCAGGTCGATGAGCTGCGCCTGCAGCGGGTTGGTGTCCTGATACTCGTCCACCAGGATGAACTGGAACCGCTGCTGATAGTGGTCCCGCACATCCTCCGAGTCCCTCATCAGCTTGAGCCACAGCACCAGCAGGTCGTCGAAGTCCATCATGCCCTGCGTCCGCTTGCGCGCGGCGTACCGTCCTTGGATCGCCTCCAGGGTTTCGGCGATGGCGATAAACCACGGATATTGTGCTTCCACCAGCGTGCGCAGCGGCTCGCACTTGTTGACCGCCAGCGAGAAAAGATCGCCCAGCACCTCGGGCTTGGGAACCTTCGCCCCCTTGGGTTCCAGCCCGGCCTCGGCGAGGCAGGTTTTAAGGATGGCCTTCGCATCATCGCGGTCCTGGATGGTGAACCCCGAAGGAAATCCGGCTGCCTCGGCGTGCCTGCGCAGGATGCGATTGCCGATGGCGTGGAAGGTCCCCCCCCAGAGCCCGGGGATTTCATGCCCCATGAGCTGCGCCACCCTTCGCATCATCTCACCCGCCGCCTTGTTGGTGAAGGTGAGCAGCAGGATTCGTTCTGGCGCGATGCCCTGTTCCAAAAGGAACGCCACGCGGTAAATGAGCGTTCGCGTCTTGCCCGATCCCGCGCCGGCGATCACCAGCGCAGGCCCCGGCGGGGCGGTGACGGCGGCGAGCTGCGCGGGATTGAGTTCCTGCGCGTAGTCGATGCGCGAGCTTGGCGTGGACTGCCCGGCTTGGACCAGATATTCGCGCACCATGATCGGGTGGAACCCTAACGAGCGCATCTGCCGCGGGAAAGCCTTACCACATGGTTTTGCCACTTGGCCGGAACCTGCTGCGCCGTTATCCTCGCCGTTTTCGTTCCATGTCGCATCACGGACATCACGCCCCGGCCGGCGAGCCCCTCGCCGCCAGCAAAAGGTCCACGGTCGAAATCATCCGCCGTGTGTGGGTGTATTTGCGCCCCTATCCCTGGCTCGCGGCCGCCACGGTGGGATGCGCCGTGGTGTCGCTGGCCGCCTCGTTTGCCTTCCCCAAGCTCACGCAGATGATCATCGATGAGATTGTGAAGGGGCGTCGTGTGGATTGGCTGGGAGGCGCGGCGCTGGCGCTGGCGGGCGCGTTCGTTCTGCGCGACGCCTTCAACAGCCTGCGCATCCGCCTCAACAATCACTTGGAACAGCGCGTCATCTTCGACATGCGCCGCGACCTTTTCGCCCGCCTGCAGCGTCTGCCCGCCGGCTACTTCGACAAGCGCGCCTCGGGCGACCTCATGACCCGCGTCGTGGAGGACGTCAACAGCGTCGAGCGAATCCTGATTGATGGCGCCGAGCAGGGCGTCGTGGCTGTCTTGGGCATCGTCGGCGTGGCGGTGATCCTCTTCTTCTCCAACCCCACACTGGCGGCCGTGGCGATGGCGCCGTTGCCGCTGCTGGCCGGCGGGGCGCTCTGGTACACGATGACGGCTCACAAGCGTTATCGCCGCCAGCGCGAGGCGGCCAGCGCGCTCAATGCTCATCTCATGGACAGTCTTCAGGGCATCCGGCAGATCAAGATGTTCGGCCGGCAGCCGCACGAGGATTCGCGGTTTTCCGAACATGCCGAGGCCCTGCGCCAGGGAACGCTGGGCATCATGCGGGCCTGGGCCAACTACAATCCGGCGATGAGCCTCATCGCCGCCTTGGGTTCCGTCCTCGTGTTGTGGCTGGGCGGGCGCCAAGTACTGGCGGGCACCATGACGGTGGGCGAGCTGGTGGGGTTCCTGTTTTACCTCGCGCTGTTCTTTGACCCGCTGGCCCGGCTGCACTCGCTCAATCAGATTCTCCAGGCGGGGCGCGCAGCCGGCGAACGGGTGTTTGACATCCTCGACCACGAGCCTGAGCGCGAGACCGGCCGGACGGAGTTGTTGCCGCGCGGCCTGCGCGGCGAGGTTCGGTACGAGCGCGTGTCCTTCGCCTACGAGACCGGCCGCCCCGTGCTGCAGCACATCACACTGCATGCACGGCCCGGGGAGACCGTCGCACTGGTTGGCCCCACCGGCGCGGGCAAGTCCACGCTGGTGAATCTGATGTCGGCGTTGTACGAACCCGATGAGGGGCGCATCCTGATTGACGACTGCGACACGCGCACGGTGACATTGGAATCGCTGCGCGGCGCCATTGCAGTGGTGAGTCAGGAGCCCTTCCTGTTTAACGGCACCCTTCGCGAGAACATCCTCTACGGCCGCTTGGACGCCACCGAGGCCGAGATGGTGCAGGCCTGCAAGGCGGCCAACTGCCACGAATTCATCACGCGCCTGCCCGCCGGATACGACAGCGCGGTGGGCGAGCGGGGTGTGAAGCTCAGCGTAGGCGAGAAGCAGCGCGTGAGCATCGCGAGGGCGTTGTTGCGCAACGCGCCCATTCTTCTGCTCGATGAGGCCACTGCCAGCGTGGATACCGTCACCGAGAAGCTCATTCAGGAGGCGCTGGAGCGACTCGTGTCGGGGCGCACGTCCTTCGTCATCGCCCACCGCCTCTCCACCATCCGCAAGGCGCACCAGATCCTCGTGCTGCAGCATGGGCAGATTGTCGAACGGGGCACTCACGAAAGCCTACTGGAGGCAGACGGGCTGTACGCAAAGCTGGCGCGCATTCAGAACGCCGCGTCCATTGAGGAGCGCTTTGAGGCGATGGGCGAACCCTCCTAGGCGGCACGCCCCCGCCGGTCAACCAAGCGCCTTCTCCAGTTCGCGGTGGTTGATTTTGCCGCTGCCCAGCACAGGGATCTCACTGACCACACGCACTTCCCTCGGGACGGCGAAATTAGGCAGGCCCTTTGCCTGCAGGACGCGGCGCAACTCGCCCACATCCAGCCGCGCCTCGTTGGTGATGGCCACCAACGACTCGCCCTTCTCCGCATCGCTGCGGGAGAGAACGGCGATCTGACAGTGCTCTCCAAACTGCGGGAACGCGCCGGCCAGCGCATCCTCCACCGCCGTCAGACTCACCATTTCGCCGCCCACCTTGGCGAAGCGCTTCGCGCGGCCGCGAATGTAGATGAACCGGTCCGCATCCACATGCGCGATGTCGCCGGTGTCGTACCAGCCGCCCAATGCCGCGAACGCCGCGTGCGCATCCGGGTTGAGATAGCCCTTCATGATGTTGGGCCCGCGCAGGAACAAGCGCCCACCCTCCGCCACGCCGTCCACGGGCTCGATGCGATAATCCATCGCCGGGAAAAGACGCCCGACGGAACCAGCGCGCGACTCGATCACGGTGTTGACGCTCGCCACAGGGCTGGTTTCGGTGGCGCCGTAGCCCTCGTGAATGCGAACCCCAAATTCGCGCGCCCAGAGTTCGCGCGTCGCCTCCTGAACCTTTTCGGCGCCGCAGATGAGATAGCGCAGTCGGGCAAAGTCCGCCGGGTGCGCCGCGCGCGCATAGCCCGTCACGAAGGTGTTGGTTCCCAGGAGCACCGTGCAGTCACGGTCGTAAAAGGCCGCGGGAATCTGCCGGTAGGACAGCGGTGAAGGAAAGAGGTAGGCGTACATGCCGCGCACGAGCGGCAGCAGCAACCCCACCGTCAGCCCGAAGGAGTGGAAGAGCGGCAGACAGGTGAACACCCGATCCCTGTCCTGCAGGTCGATCACCGCCGCGCACTGCCTCACGTTCGCCAGGAGGTTGCGATGTGTGAGCTCCACGGCCTTGGGCTGGCCTTCGGACCCGCTGGTAAAGAGAACCACGGCCGTATCGGCGGAGGGCGGGCAGGGCCCCTCCCACGCGCAGCACCGGTGGCGCAGCGCGCACAGCAGCCGCGCCGACGCAGAAATCCCATCGCGAATGTCCTCGATGAACACCAGCGTGATCCCCGATTTCACCAACAGGGCAAGATCGAGCTTGGCTTTTTCAACAAACGAACGGGAGGTGATGATGTGGCGCAGTCCTGCGATCTGGGCACACTGCAGCATCGCCGCCGTGCCTGCCGAATAATTGAGCAGCGCAGGCACGCGGCCGGCCGCCCACAGGCTGCACAAGGTTGCCGCATGGACGTTGGCATTGGGCAACAGCACTCCCACACGCCCGCCTTCGCTCACCGGCAGCGACTTCCACTGCCTGGAGAGCAGGTCGGCGCCCATCATCAATTCACGGTAGGTGAGCACCCTGCCACTCGTATCCTCCAGCACGACATGGCGGGGCTGCTGCCGGGCCATTTGCGCCACGGCCTTAAGGAGGGTCACCGGCCCATGTTCCATCTCGACTTCAAATTGCTGACTCACCATTCGGTCGCGCGCCCACTGGGTCAGCCGCCCTCGCGCTTCCCCCGAGTCGATCCCCGGATATGCGGGCGGGGCGGTGGGATCGGAGAAGTGCGTGGTGACTTTGGGAAACCACTTCGTCCAGCCCGCGTGCGGCGACCGGGCCACGCGCTGCGCCCCTCGCAGGTGGCAAAAGATCACGCGCGCTCCCGTCTTGTGCAGTAGAAAGCCCGTGCCGTCGAAGAGCCGCTGCAGGGTGCCCGTGCGCGACATTCGCCCCTCGGCGAAAAGCACGAGCTTGCCCCCGGCCTCCAAGTGCTCGGCCATGTGCTTGGCGGCGTAGGGCGAGCCTTCGTCGATGAGGATGATTCGGGGATTGGAGAGGATCCACGCATGCAACCTGCTGACCCGCGCCGGCAGCGACGACGCCACGAATTTCCAGTCGGGTTCCAGCGCCAGCCCCACGAACAGCCAGTCAATCCAGGAGAGGTGATTGGGCACCAGCAAGAGCGGGCCTGGTGCGCGCGCGGCCCGCGCGTTCACCGCACTCCAGCGAAAAAGCACGCGCAGCACCCCGCGCATCATCGCCAGGAACAGCCGGTTGGCCCACGGGTTCATGGGGCCGCAGGATAGGCCGCCCCCCGGCCCGTGGCGAACCCATTCATGCCGGAAGGATTGCCGCAGCGGCCGTGACTGTGTTAAATGCTCCGCTTGGCGTGAGCAGCGTCCCCCAATCCCCCCGAAAAATCGGATTCTACTCCGCCACGGCTGCGGTGATCGCCTCGATGATTGGCGCGGGCATCTTCGGCTCCACGGGCGGATTTGCCTACAAGCTGGGGAACGAAGCTGACGTGCTCTTGGTGTGGCTCTTCTGCGGGGGCTTCGCGCTGGCCGGCGCGCTCTCGCTGGGTGAGATGGCGGGCATGATGCCTCGTGCCGGCGGCTGCTACCTTTTCAACCGCGAGGTGTACGGCGCCACCGTGGGCTACCTCAGCGGCGTGCTGACCATCCTGCTGGCGTTCATTGGCGCACTCGCCTTCATCGCGCTGCTGCTCGGCCACTACGTCGGCGAATTCGTCCCCAAGGCGCCGCCCGCCGCCACGGCCGCCCTCGCGGTGGCGATGTTCAGTCTGGTTCATTGCGCGGGACTGGAAATGGGAACGCGCGTGAATGACGCGTTCACCGTCTTCAAGCTGGGCGTGTTGGCCGCGTTCGTCGTGGCCGGGCTGTCTGCGAAGGACATGGCGGCGCCGTTGGAGATTCCCCCGCAGGGCTGGCCCGGCGTGTTCTCCGCCCCCTTTGCCGCGGCGATGGTTTCTGCCAGTTTCGCCTACATGGGATGGGAGACCACGACCTTCATCAGCAGCGAGGTGCGTTTCCCCGAGCGCAATGTCCCGCGCTCGCTGCTGGCGGGCACGCTCGTCGTGACGGCCACCTACCTTCTGGTCACCTGGGTGTATCTGCGGGCGCTCTCCCCCACCGAGATGGTCGCGCGCGCGGCCGACGGAACGGTGTCGGGCGTGTTTGACGTGGGCCTCCGGGCGGCGCGCCGCCTCTTTGATGGCGATGTGAGGGTGTGGTTTAATTCCATGATCCTCATCGTGCTGCTGTCCACGCTGAGCACGGTGACGATGGTGGGCGCACGCGTGTTGCGCGCCATGTCCCAGGCCGGGCAACTGCCGGCCGCCCTTGACCACCTGAACGCGCGCGGAGCCCCGGGGCGGGCGCTGATCGTCCAGGGGGCCGGCACGATTCTCTTCATCGTGGCCGCGCGCAGCTTTCAAAATGCCGACACGCTGCTGCAGTACATCGGCCTGCCGCTCACCCTCGTGATGGGTGCCGCGGTCCTGGGCGTCATCGTCCTGCGCCGGCGAGACCCCGGCCGCCCCCGGCCATTCCGCGTGCCGCTCTACCCGCTTCCTCCGCTGCTCTTTGGCGCGCTGGCGTGCTGGATGGTGGTTTCTTCGGTGCGGGAAAACCCCGCCGCCGCGCTGGCGTCGGCCGGCACCATCGCCCTGCTGCTCCTGCTGAGGCCCGTGCTCTCCCGGCCCGTACGTTAGGGTCACTTCACCTTGCGGAATTGCACGGCGTCGCAGACGACGTAGCCGTCGGCGGCCTTGTTGGACACCGTCACCATCGTGGCCTTCCCCGCCGGCAGCGTGAACCGGCCCAGAACACTGCCTCCGGCAGCGCGCGCATCGCGCTGGTTCACCTTCACCGTCCGGGGCGCCGCGCCCGCCACCGCGATGGCGACCGGCGTGTTCGTGGCTCGATTTGCAAAGGGGGGAAAGTGCAGCACGATTTCGTATTCTCCCGCCTCCTTGAGGTCGGGGGTGAAGGTCAGTTCCATCGCCCCATTGCGGCTGTCGCCATCATGCACATAGCCTTCGCCGACCTTCCAGGGTTGCGAGCGCGACGGCGTCCAGTCGCCCATGGCGCGCGCCTCGCCCTCGTCCATCACCACGCCCTCGAGTTTCACATCCAGGCGCGCCGCGGCTCCCCCGGCTTTGGGGCCTTTCCACTCCAACACCTGTTGGTCGGCCGAGAGGCGGGCGCGCAGCTTGGGATAGTTGATGCGCTGCACCGCCACGTGCTCGTCGATTGCCTGCAGTGCCGCCGTCGCGGCCGTTTGCCCAAGCACCATGAAGACCGGCTCCATGCGGATCGAGCCGTAGGCAATGTGCGTGGCCGAGAGGCAGACCGGCACGAGAAGGTTGACGCATTCGGTTTCCTTGGGCACCAGGGCGCGGTAGCTGATGGGAAAGGGCGAAAAGCCGCCCACCTGCACGTCGCCTTCATTGCGCACGTGCCCGGCCGCGTCCACATGGCGCTGGGTGTGGTGCGAGTCCATGGTGTACGCCGCCAGTCCCGCCGGATCCTCCACCACTTCGCGGCCCTGGCAGTGGTGCTGCGTCATCACATAGGCACCCACCATGCGCCGCGCCTCGCGCACATAGAGCTGCTCGGGCCAATGGCCGGTGTCGGCAAATTCATCCCTGCACCGGCCCCAGCGCGAAACTTCCTGGCGCACCGCCTGTGGCACGCGCGGATGGTTGGCCAGCGTCCACATGAGTCCCTGCTGATAGTCGCGGTGCCGCGCGGTGATCTTCCCGCGCTCCGCATGGCTGGCCGCGGGGTAGTCATAATTCTGGCCGATGAAGTCGGTGGAGAACCCATGGTTGTTGTTGATGTCCGTCTTGCGGTTGGGCATGGCGGAAAAACTCCACGGCACGCCCTTGTACCCGGCCTCGTAGTTTCGGAAGAGCAGCTCGTACCAGCGTTCGTCGTATCCCGCCGGCTTCTCCCATGCGAGGCGATTGTCCGGATGATCGGTGAGGCACATGCGAAAATTGTAAGCCTGCACGCGCACATCTGCAGCGCCCTCGACGCCGGGCCCGTTGGGGTCGATGAAAGGCAGCAGGCCGCTGGCCGTGTCGCCCCGCTTCACGTAGGGATCCACACCCACCACGAATTGGTGGTGCCTTGCGTTCTTGGTCTGCACCCCGTTGAGCGTTTCCTTGAACTGGCTGTTGGCCTCGCGCCCGATGACATGACTGGTGCCGGCCGCCGCCATGAGATCGCCCTCGTAGGTGGCATCGATGAACACCTTCGCCCGAAACACGCGCCCCGACTCGGTCGCGATCGACACGATGCGCGTGGCGTCTTTCACGACTCCCTCCTTTTGACGGAGCCGCTCGCCGCGCACCACCTCCACGCCCGCCTCGCGCGCCCATGCCTCCAGCACGAGCAGGGCGGCACTCGGCTCGAAGGTCCACATGGCGTCCTCGGCCAAGCCCGTCCTGCTCTGGCCGCCATCACGGTACGCCTCGCGCTGCTGCCAGCGCCACGAGTCGGGCTTTGTGTAGTGCGTGCGAATCCGCTGGTAGAACTCCCGCGAAATGCCGCCAATCGCGGCCTTGTTGCCAATGTCCGTCTGTCCCAGCCCACCGGTGGTGAGCCCGCCAATCCGGCGGGTTGGCTCGATGAGAACCACCGTGCGCCCCATGCGCCGCGCTTGCACCGCCGCGGCCACGCCGCCCGACGTGCCGCCGTAAATGCACAGGTCAGGTTCGGCGGCCGCCGAGACTCCCACGATGAACAAGGCTCCCGCAACGACACCCCAGCCTTGAGGATGCATGGCTTTCATCGGCTCCACAGTGCCGCTGGGTTTGCCTCCCTGTCAAACCCGCCCCGGCACGCGAAGCCCCAAATGCAGGCTGGACGCATGGAGCGTCCCCGCGCCATCCTAAGGGCATGTTCCGCAGACTGCGCCCCGCATTGCCGGCCATGGCATTGATGGCGCTTGGTGCGCAGGCCGCACCGGTGGACTTTGCGCACCAGATCGTGCCGATCCTGCGCGAGCATTGCACCCAGTGCCATGCGGGAGACAAAAAGAAGGGTGGGCTCTCGATCAACACGAGGGCCGAATTGCTGGCGGGCGGAGAGAGTGGCAAGGCGCTGGTGCCGGGCAGCGGCGCCAAGTCGCGATTGATCGAGGCCGTCCTGTCGGCAGATCCCGACCGGCGGATGCCTCAGAAGGGAGCGCGGCTTCCGGTTGAGAAGGTGAATTTGTTGCGCCAATGGATCGATGAAGGCGCGGCGTGGCAGGATGGATTCACCTTCAAGCCGCCCGCCTACGAGCCACCGCTTCGGCCCCGGCGTCCGGTGTTGCCGCCGGCAAGGGACGGACGCACCCATGCCATCGACCGCATCCTTGACGAGTACGCCACCCAGCACCGGTTGCCCCGGCCTCAGCCCTTGGCAGACGAGGCGTTCGCCCGGCGTGTGCACCTGGACTTGGTGGGCCTGTTGCCAGAGCCCGACGCGCTGGACCGGTTTCTCGCGGACACCTCGCCGGACAAACGCGCCCGGCTCGTGCGGGCATTGCTCGCGCAAGACACCACGTACGCCGAACACTGGCTGACGTTCTGGAATGATCTGCTTCGGAACGACTATTCAGGAACGGGCTTCATCACCGGGGGGCGCAAGCAAATCACGGGCTGGCTCTACCGGGCGCTCGTGGAAAACAAGCCCTACGACCAGTTCGTTCGCGAGCTGATCGCCTATTCGCCGGAAAGCGAGGGCTTCGCTGCGGGCATCAAGTGGCGCGGTGATGTGAGCGCGGGCGCGACCACTGAAATCCAGTTTGCCCAGTCCGTCGGGCAGGCGTTTCTGGGCATCAACCTCAAGTGCGCTTCCTGCCACGACAGCTTCATCGACCGGTGGAAACTGGACGAATCCTTCGGACTGGCGGCGATTTACGCCACCGGCAGGTTGGAGATTCACCGGTGCGACAAGCCGGTGGGCAGAACGGCAAAGGCGTCCTGGCTGTTTCCTGAACTGGGCCAGGTGGACGCGGGCGCGCCGCAGCCGCAACGGCTCAAGCAGCTCGCCGCGCTGATGACTCACCCGGACAATGGGCGATTGACGCGCACCATAGTGAATCGCATGTGGCACCGGCTCATGGGCCGTGGCGTTGTGCATCCCACCGACGCGATGCAGACCGAACCGTGGAGCCATGATCTGCTCGACCATCTGGCGGTGCATCTGGCGGACCAGAAGTTTGACCTCAAGCAAACGCTGGAGCTGATCGCCACATCTGCCGCCTATCAGTCGCACGCCGAGGTGATGGGCGCCGATGCTGCAGAGCGGGGCTACCAGTTTGCCGGTCCCCGCGCCAAGCGTCTCACCGCGGAGCAGTTCGTGGATGCCGTGTGGCAAATCACCAGCACGGCGCCCGCGCGCCACGACGCGCCCGTGGTTCGTGGCCGTGCGAGCGTTTCAGCCCCGCAGGACGCGACGACCACGGCGCGCTGGATTTGGTCCCACGCCAACGCCACCCGCGCGCCCGCGGGCGAAGTGCTCGTGGCGCGCGCCAGAGTGAACCTCAAGTCTGTACCGCTCCGGGCCGGCGCGGTGGTCACGGCCGACAACAGTTTCGCGCTCTACGTCAATGGAGCGGCGGCCGGTGCCAGCGAGAATTGGGAGAGCCCCGTGGCGTTATCTCTGGCTGCGCGCCTGAAAGCCGGAACCAACGAGATCGTGCTCGTGGCAAAAAATGGTGGCGCGGGCCCGAATCCGGCGGGGGCGTTCTTCGAGTCAAGAATCCAGCTCGCGGGCGGGGAAACCGTGACCGTTGGGACGGACACCACATGGCAGGTGACCCAGACCGTTCCCGATAACCGCGGCCGATTCAAGACGGAGCCTGCGGATTGGCGTCCGGCCGTGGCGGTGCCCGACGCCTCGGTTTGGCATTCGAGCATCGGCAGACAATTGGGCGCGCAGCTCGCACAGGCAGCGACCAGTCCTCAGCCCATGGTTCGCGCCTCGCTCATGAAAAATGACTTTCTCATGCGCGGCTTGGGGCGGCCGCACCGGGAACAAATCGTGAGCGTGCGGCCGAGCGACTTGACGACGCTGGAAGCGATCGACCTCAACAACGGCCCACTGCTCGCGGCGCGGCTGGAGCAGGGCGCAGCGCACATCCTTGCAAAGCCGTGGCCGGACGCCGACGCGCTCGCGCATTGGATTTTCAAATTTGCGCTCTCGCGCAGTCCCGGACCGAAGGAGCTGGCGTCGTGCCGCGATCTGCTGGGCAGGACGCCCACGGCACAAGGCGTCGCCGACCTGCTTTGGGCGGTGTTGATGCTGCCAGAGTTCCAACTCGTCAGATGAACGCATGAAGGGCATGCCACACGAATCCCCGGACACCCGCCGCGAGTTTCTCAAACAACTCGCCGCCGCTGGCGCAGCGACCCTGGCGATGGGCGAGCCCCGGCTACGGGCCGATGAGGGGGTGGCGCGCCCGGCGGCCACGGCCGATGCGTGCATTCTCCTGTGGATGGCGGGTGGCATGGCCGCGCCGGAGACTTTTGATCCCAAGCGATATCAGCCCTTCGAAAAGGGAGTGCCGGCCAAAAACATTCTCAGCACGTTCCCGTCCATTCCGACGGCGGTGGACGGCGTGCGCATTTGCCAGGGGCTTGAGCATCTGGCCAGGGTGATGGATCGGGCCACGCTCATCCGCAGCGCCGTCCAGCCGGACTTGGGGCACATCCTCCACTCGCGCCATCAGTACCACTGGCACACGGGCTATGTGCCGCCGCAGACCGTGGCGTGCCCGCATCTGGGCGCGTGGATGGCCCGGGTGCTGGGCCCGCGCAACCCCGTGATGCCCGCCTTCATCAACATCGGACAGCGGCTGGAGGGGGTGGGAGAGCAGGAGGAGTTGAAGGCCTTCACCACGGGCGGATTCTTTGGCAGCGAGTTTGGCCCGATGAATCTGCCCTACCCGGACGACGCGGCGCAGTCGGTGCGCCCGCCCAAGGGGATGGAGCCGGGCCGGTTTTCGAACCGGCAGAAACTCTTCCGCGCCTTGCTGGATGGCAATCCGCAGCGGGACCAGATGAGTGACCACCAGCAGCAATCGCTGCTGCGCTCGATGGAGAACGCGCACCGGCTGCTCAGCTCCCGGGAGCGCGCGGCGTTTGACCTCACGCTCGAGCCGCGGGAGAATTTCGACGCGTACAACACGGGCCGGTTTGGTCAGGGTTGCCTGCTGGCGCGCCGACTGGTGGAACAGGGCGCGCGCTTCGTCGAGGTCACCACCGAGTACGTGCCCTTCCTGCATTGGGACACGCACGCCAACGGCCACGAAACCGTGGCCCGCCTTCACCGCGACATGGACCGGCCCATCGCCCGGCTCGTGCTGGATTTGGAACGGCTCGGGCTGCTCGACCGCACGTTGGTGGTCATCGCCAGTGAATTCAGCCGCGACGCCCTGATCGAGGGGGTGCCCGGCTCCAACGCCCGCGATCAGGCCACCGCACCCAGCGACACCCTGCAGGAGGCCAAGCACTACGGGCTTCACCGGCATTGGACCGGCGGCACCAGCGTCGTGCTCTTTGGCGGCGGAATGAAGCGCGGCTATGTGCACGGCGCCACATCCGATGAGCGTCCCTTGGTCGCGGTGAAGAATCCCGTGAGTGTGAGCGACCTGCACGCGACACTTTTCACCGCGATGGGCATCAGCCCAAAGACCTCGTTCGATGTCGAGCGCCGGCCCTTCTACGCCACTGAGGACGGCAAAGGCCGCGCCGTCCGCGAGGTGTTTGCGCGGGGCTGATTTGGGTTTGATTGGCATCCGGCCCCGCCCCATCATCGCGGCCATGGAACTCTCCAACGCCCGGCTCGTGCTTCCCGGCGGCATCCGGCATGGCGGACTTTCGGTGAGCGGGGGCCGCATCCGACGGCTCACTCCGGGGCGCACAACCCGCAATGCCCTGGATTTGCGCGGGGGGTTTCTGGCGCCCGGGTTTGTCGATCTACACATCCACGGCGCCCTTGGGCACGACACCATGGAGGCGACGCCGGCGGCGTTTCGCGCCATCACCGATTTTCACCTGCGCGGCGGCACCACCTCGCTGACGCTCACCACTCTCACCGCACCCCACGCGGACATCCTGCGCGCGCTCGAGGCCTTGAAGCCCCTGCGCAATGAGTCGCTGGGGGGCTCCCGCATTGTCGGCGTGCACGTGGAAGGCCCGTATCTCTCGCCCCTGCGCGTCGGCGCGCAGAACCCCAAGTATGTGCGCCCGCCCGACCGCCCGGCCGAGTGGCGGCAGATTCTGCGCTACGGCAAACTCATTACTCAAATGACGCTGGCACCGGAGGAGAAGGGTGCGCTGGCCCTCATCCGGGCGCTGCGCAAGAATGGCAGCATCGCCAGCGGCGGCCACACCGACGCCAATCACGAGCATCTCATTCCCGCGCTGCGCGCCGGGTTGAATCAGGCCACCCACACGTTCAACCAGATGAGCACCATCACCAAACGCGGGCCGTACCGCTGGGCGGGGATGATCGAGTTCTCGCTGGCTCACGACGAGATCGCCTGCGAGCTGATTTCCGACGGCCAGCACGTGCCTCCCATCATCATGAAGATGCTCTTCAACGCGAAGGGGCCGCGCGGCGTGTGCCTCATCACCGATGCCACGAAGGGCGCCGGGCTGCCCGCGGGCACGGAGTTTGAGCTCTTTGGGATGCGCGCGCGCTCCACCGCGCACACGGCGGAATTGGTGGATGGCTCCGGGCTGGCCGGCAGCACGCTCACCATGATGCGGGCGGTGCAGACGGCCGTGGAGCAGGGCGGCCAAACGCTTGAAGACGCCGTGCACATGGCCTCGCTCAACCCCGCCCGTCAACTGGGGCGCGACGATGAATTTGGCGATCTGTCCGCCGGCAAGCGCGCCGATCTCGTGTGGTTCGACTCCAGGTTCCGCGTGCGCGGCGTGTGGCTGGACGGCGAGTTGCGCTTTCGCGTCTGAGCCCAGCGCACAAGGCTGCCCCCCTACTTGTCCGCGGCGCCGCCCAACGTCACGCTGATCTTGTACTTGGTCTGCAGGTGGGCGTGCGCGGTGCTGGCCTGATTGGATTTGGGATACAGCTTGCAGGTCTGCTGGAACCACTTGATGGCATTCTCCATCTGCGCCGCCTCTTCGTACGTGTAGCCGATTTGAAGCGCCGCCTCCGGCGCAACGCCGCCTTCTGCCCGCGCCTGATTGTAGAGGACGAGCGCCTCGTTGTGCTGCTTGAGTTTGCGATGACACTGCGCCATGCGAAAATACGCCCCCGGAAATAAATTGGAGGACCGGAAGGACTGGATGGCCTCGCCGTTCTTGCCGGCCGCTTCGTAGCATTCGCCCATGCCCCAGTTCCAATCGCCCGACCGTTCCGGCAGCACCTTCAGGAGCACCTGATACGTCGCGATGGCGTTGTCCCATTTGCGGGCGTAGCGCCACGCCGTAACGATGAGCTGCTGCCATTCGCCCTCTCGATCCTTCGCGGACACAATCAGCTGGTTGTACACGGCGACGGACTGGTCGTACTTTCCCTCCTCGCGAAATGAGAGGGCGGCCGCTTGCTGCCCCGCGATGGGATCCTTGTACTGCGCGTACACCTTGCGGGCCTCCTCATAGCGCGCGCGCGCCTGATGCCACGCCGCCACTTTGGCGCGGATGCCGTCATCCATGCCGATGAGCTTGCCCAGTTGATCCAACGCCTCCAGGCCCTCCTTGTCGCGACGCGCGTAGTGGTGGAGGCTGGCAATGTGGTAGTAGCAGGCGCGCAGGCGCTGCCGCGACGCGTCATCGGCCGCCACCGGCGCCTGCGCGCGCATAAACTGGTTGGCGTCGTCGGCCACCTTCAATCCCAAGGGCGCCTTTTCCGTGGTGCCGGTGAGCGTATGGATGGGACTTGCCGCGATGTCATGCACGGCATTGACCAGGCCCTGATCCTTGTAGGTCGTTTGCAGTGCGCGCAGCCCCTCGGCGAAATTGCCTGCCAGAAAATGGTGCTCTGCCAGAAAGCGGCTGGCCTGCACCGCGTAATGGCTGTTGAGCCCGTCGCGATTCGTGTTGTACGCAAGCTCCTCCCACAGCTTCGCGCGCTCTGCCGGGCGGTTGCGAACCCGGTGGATGTCCGCCAGATCCCACTTGGCCAGCACGGCCACATGGTGCGCCGCGTGTGCCGCGATGACCCTGGCGTACGCCTTCTCGGCGTTCTCCGACTCACCGATGTCGTGGTAGGACTTGCCGATGAGGTAGGCCGCCAGCGTCGCCTCGTGCGATCCGGGCCAGTAGTCGATCACCGACTGGAACCCGTCCTTGATGGCGGTGTACACCTTGCGCTGGCGCGCGACACTGTGGCTCCACATGAGCTGCGCGTACGCCGCGCCGACGCTGCGGTCGTAGAGCGTGAGAAACTTTTCGTACTCCGACGCCGCCACCTTGTACTCGCCCGTCAGATAAAACTTCTCGGCCACCTTGAGCTGGTAGCGCTCTGTCTCGCGCATCTTGGCAAACGTGTCCACGGGCATCTGCTCGAGGTAGGTGAGCGGCGCCGCCCGCAACACGCCCGCCATCAGGATGAGAATCGCACCACCAACGCGTTTCATTTTTTCCTTTGGGTTTGCAGCCACTTGCTGTACTCCGCGTGCGCGTACAGCATCACGTTTCCTCCCAGCCGGTAGCTCGCCTCCCAGATGCCCCGCGACACCCCGGAGTGGCCGTCGGCCCACGCGTCGCCAATGTCACCCGGATGGTAGTAGGCGGCCAGCCGGCCATCAATCATCCATCCATAAGCCGTGCTGCCTCCGTGCGGCGCGACGATGGGAATGGAAACCAGCCCGGCGTGGATGGGGTGATCCATCGGCACCGGCCGGGGCCCCACTCTTGGCAGCACCTGGTTCATCAGGCTGAAGAACTGGCTGTGCCAGCCGCTGCTGCCGCCGTTGTCCGCAAAAAGCATCCCGCGCTTTTCCAGCAGGTAATCGCGCAGTGTCTCGATCTCCAGCGGCGACAACGGCAGATTGCGCTGGCCGGTGAGATAGACCAGCGGTGGGCTTTTCCCGACGGGAAACGTGCGCAGCTGGGCGATGCTGAGCACTTCGGGCTTCGGCGCCGTCCTGTGCCCGGTGTTGGCGGCGTACCAGATGAGCATGTTGAGATCGGAGTTAAGCTCCATGTCCTGATCCCAGTCGCCGTCGGCGTAACGCAGCCGGATGAACCGCACCATGCCCAGGCCCGTGCCGCCGGCAAATCCCGCGCCCTGCCCCTCGCCCTGTCCGGCCTGATACACATGCTGTGTCAGTGCTTCGAGCTGCAGTCTCACCTGATCAATCGGAGGCGGGTTGAACAGGATGGAGCTGAACGGATTGACGACAAACTTCTTCCGGATCACCTGCTTGATCACCTGCACCTTCTGCGGCACGAAGGGCTTGCCGCCGCCTGCGGGCAGCTCGTAGATCTGCTGGCAGCCCGTGAGGTTGGAGAGCACCGTCAAAATGCACAGGAAGAGCAGGCTGTAACCGCAGAGCGCGCCCAGCGATTGTTTGAGCTTCTGATTGTGGGCACCGTAGTACCACGCGTTCAAATCAAAGGGGCTTGCCACATGGCCCGGCGCGCGAACGGCCGAATGATCCATCGCTTCCAGGGGGCTGACGGCCGAGCGGCGCGCCTGCTCGGGGGACAGGCTGGCCAGAACCCGCCGCCTGCCACCGGCGACATACCTGCCCGACGTCAGCAGCCATAAGTCTGCCAGCCACCAGCCTGCCGCCGTCGCATACAAGAGTGCCGGCCATGGACTCTTGAGCCGGACCGACAGCCACACCGATCCGGCGATGGCCAACATCTTGGCAAGCCCCAGCCCCCACCGGCGCGCATACCACCTGTCCGCACCGGCAAATCCCGCAATGAGCGCCAGCGTGACCGTGATTTTGAAAGAGCACGCGCTCTGCTCTTGCGATGCGCCGGCTGCAGCACCAGCTCTCTGCGATTCTTCGCGCCGCTGCGTTTGCGTCTCGACCACCCATAAGGTCCATAGCAGGCCCACGCAAAAGACGACGACGGCTCCACCCCATCCCAGCGTCGAACGCCACTGGGCGCTGCCGGCCGATTCAAGCGCGTAGAGCAACAGCTGCCAGAAAGGAAGCAGCGCCACCGAGGCCACGGCCCACAGGGACCAGCCGGGCCAGCCGCAGTGGGTTCTTAGCCAACGGCCTCCCAGCAGCACCGCGAATGGGAGCGAGACTCCGAAGAGAAATCCTGTCCAGTACAGGTGTGCAGGCATGTCCGCGTTTCGCGTCTGCGCCGCATACCAAATAAAGCACCATGTCACGACACACCCCAGAACCGATGGCGCGGCAGCCCCAAGGATCCACCCATTGCGGGCGCGAACGCTCATGAAGCCGATGCCGCCCACGCCGGCCGCCTTGCGTCCAAGGGCCGCGAGCACGCCCGCCTGTGCCGCCAAAGCCCCGCCGCCCAATCCCAACGTGAGCCAAACGGGCAGATGGCGCTGGCCCAGGCCGTCACTCAAGAGCCAACCCCAGAAAGCGAGAGCCCACGCACCCCAGCACCACTTAAAATGGCGCTCGCAGCTGCCCGCCAGCCATCGGAGTCGCGCGCTTGGAGTCACGGGTTCTTCTTGAGAAGATCGTCCTTCAGGTCAAACGGGTTGATTTCCTTCGGCTTGCCCGACCTCTGATCGCCGACACCCAGCACGTCGGTGATGGCTTTGGGTTTCCCTCCGGGCGTCGTGCCGACGGGAATGGCGGCGGCGGGCGTGCCGGACTTTTCGGCAGGCCGATTCTCCGCCGACGGCGCCGGTGCAGCCTGTTTCTTCGGCGGTTGCGGCGTGCTGGTCAATGCCGCCGAGGCGGCGAAAAGCAACAGAAAGAAGGCCGTGGAAACCACCAGGCCCTGCACCAGCGTGCTCTGGGCAATGGCGCCCAGCATCTCCTTGGGGGAACGACCGCGCAACTCGCCCATGAACGCCCGCAGTTCGCCGGCCGTCACGGAGGTGTTTCCCTTGAGTCGGGACACCTCACGCGAAAAACCCGAAGCCAGGGGCAGCGTCGCCAGCGGCTCCCCCGGGGTCTTCCCCCCGCCCCCTTTGGATGCACGCCTGCCTTGGTGTGCCGGCGGCGCATCGGCGAGCGTGGACAGCGGCGCCCAGCCCGGCGCGCCCTCCAGACAGGCGAGATCGGTCGGCAACAACTTGCCTGCGGCGAGAAGATGGCGCACCTCGGCCAGTTCGAGGGGCCCCAGCGTCTCACCATTCTTTAACACGTAGAGTTCCATGGTCCTAGTCGGAGGGGAGGTTATTTCTGGGTTTCCTCAAGGACGTGGTGCAACTCGCCCCCGGCGGCACTGACGGCCTCAATCACCGGCTCAAAGAACTGCGCCGTGGCGTCCTTGTGAATCTTCAAAAGCACCGTGCGGCGCCCGGCCGGCACGTTGTAGAGCAAACCCTTGTCGCCCGCCCCTTCGGGGTTCCACAGCGCGGGCCCCAGCTGTTCATGCGAAATCCTCTGGCCGTTGAGATAGGTGACGTTGTCGCGGTCGATGGCCACGCTGATGCGCATCGTGGCGGGCTTGGAGAGGGAGGCGCCGCTTGCCGGCACCCACGCGATGTGGCTGTCGTCACGCGCCCGCGCGAGAATCACGAAGAAGATGAGCAGCAGGAAGGCAATGTCCCCCATCGCGACGGAGGGCACCTCGGCGATGTGTTTGCGGCGGGGCAGGGGCATAAAGTCACTGCACGTTCACGCGCTCTTCGCGCACCAGGGTCACGATGCCCCCGGCCTGCTCAATCGCGCCTGACACATTCATCCAATGCGCGTAGGGCACGTCGGGCTTGCATTTGATGCCGACGATGCGGTCCTCCTCGCGCGCCTTGTCGGCGAGCGATCCCCGAATCTGCTTCTCAAATTGCGCCACGGTGAGCGGGTTGCCATTGAGGAACACGGCCGTGCGGGTGAGGTCCACCTCGAGGTGCTTGGTCTGCTGCTGGCGGCTTTCCTTCTCGGCGCGGGGAATGACCTGCGCCCGGCCCTGTTCCGGCTCGACCGACGCGCAGACGAGGAAGAACACGATGAGATTGAAGGCGATGTCTCCCGTGGCCACCGCCGGCGGCTCTACGAGCAGCTTGGTCTGGCGGCGGAACTTCATGTCGCCTCTTCGCCCTTGCCGGCCTTCGCACCCTTCTGCAGGGTGAGCTGCAAGGACACCGCCTCGACCAGCTCCGACGCCGTCTCCTCCACCTCCAGCACAAAGCCATTGATGACGCTGGTGAAGTAGTTGTACGCCGAGAAGGCCGGGATGCCGACGATGAGCCCCAGGCAGGTCGTCAAGAGCGCGATGCGGATGCCGGCGGCCGCGGCCGTGACAATGTTGGTGCCGCCGCCGCCCTGATCGAGCAGCACGATGTCATCGAAGGAGACAATCATGCCCGCCACCGTGCCCAAGAATCCAATCATGGGTGCGACGCTCGACACGATCGCGAGGATCGGCAGGTGCCGCTCCATCGCCGCCACCACGTGCACGCCGTATTTTTCCATGCTGTTCACGACCTGTTCCTCGATGCGCCCGGCGTCGTAGCCCAGCCGCTTGAGCACGATGTATTTCCGAAGCCCGTTGGCGAGAATCGCCGCCACCGGGCCGCGCTCACGGTCGCACCGCTCCAGCGCCTGTTCGGCGCGGTCGTTCGTCAGGTCGTCCAACACCGCCTGCCGCAGCGCCTCGCTGTCGGCGTTTAACATCTTGAGGCTGCGCCACCGCTCGATGATGACGGCCATCGCCAGGATGCCGCAGCCCAGAATGGGCCACATGAATTCTCCGCCGTCGAACATGTACTTGAGCAATCCACGCCGGGCCAGGTCATTCACCCACGACGACTTTTCCTCCGCGGCGGGAGGCGCTTCCGTCTTTTCCGGAGCGGGCGGTGTAGGCGCGGGCGCCGAAGCATTTCCCGTCGCATTGGAAACGCCCTCCGCCGGCTCCTGCGTGGCGGCGCCCTTGGCGGGCGGCTCTGCGGCGCGCATCGTCGCCATCCCCAGCGACAGCCCGGCGCACAGAGCCAAGATGGGAGCGTAACGGGCGAACAGGGAAATGCCTCGGGGCAGATTGAGTCGGGCGGCGGGAATCGTCATTTGTTCTCCAAGTCGGCTTCGCGCTCGAATTGCGCCAGCATTTCGGGCAGCGCCAACCGGCCCCGGGCGTACTTGGCGGACTCGCTCTCGGGATAATCCCAGCGGCAGCGGTTGTAACGCCGGAATGCCAGCGGCACATTGTTGGCCATGCGGAAGCTCTCGCCGGACCAAAAGAGCGCTTCGGGTGCGAGCCCGTCGTCGGGGAATTTCTTGCCGAACAGATCGAAGACCATGGCGGCCTTGGCAAACTGGTCGTCCTTGTAATGGCACTGGCCCCACCGGAACGCCATGCGCGGCGCGTGCTCGTGCGACTCGAACCGGTCGAGGAATTTCTCCGCCACCTTGGCGGCGATGGAGTACTCCTTGCGTTTGTAGAAGTACTCGTTGATGCGGATCATGACATTGGGCACCAGCGGGCTCTTGGGATAGGTGGCCGCCAGCGTGATGTACTCCTCCAGCGCGCGGTCGAAATCCCCGGCCTCCTCGAAGCATTGCGCCAGCTTGTACTGCGAGTCCGGCGCGAGCGTGTGCATGGGATGCTGGCGCACGATGAGCGCGTAGTGATGGGCCGCCTCGTTCCAGTCCTTGAGCTCCTGGGCAAACTGGCCGGAGAGATAGGCGATCCTTGGCAGGTGCTTGGGGTCGGGGTAGTCGACCATGATCTCCTTGAGAATGCGCCGGCCGGCAAGCAGCGCCTTGTCGGCCTCCTCGCGCCGTTCCAGCTTCAGGTTGTTCTTGAAGAGCTCAAAGTAGCTCTCCGCGATGAAAAACTGCGTCTGCGCCGCCAGCTGCGCATTGCCAAACACCTTGCTGAAGGCGGCCACGACGCCGTCGGTGCCCACCGCCACGGGCAGATCCAGCGCCAGCGCACTCACCGGCTGGTCGCTGCGCGCATCGGCGTACTGCACCTGCAGTTTGTCGCCAAAGAAACACTCCACCTCGCGCGCCGTTGCGTTGTGATTGCCCGGCGTGGGCTTCTCGCTCACCCGCAGCACGAGCGCGGCGGTGAACACGCCACTGTGGCTCAAGGTCTCATCGAGCCGCACCTGCTCGCGCTCGCCCGACTGACTCTGCACAATGACCACCGCGCTGTCGCGATCGTCTGAGACATCCAGATCGGGATCATTCACGACGATGAAGAGCTTCTCGCCGACGTGGAGCAGTTCCACGGGCTTGTCGTAACCCTCGTCGGTGACACCCAGCGTGCCTCCCGTGGAGAGGCGCGCTCTGGCATCCCGCTGCGCGGGCGCGGCCTCCGGACGCCGGTCGTCCGCATAAGTGGCGGTGGCGGTGGCATTGCCCGTCAAGTTCAGCACGGTGTAGAGCAGGCGGTCGGTGTCATCGGCCGCTTCCGGTTTTTCCCCCGATGCCCGCACCTGTCCCAAAAGCACCTGCGCGTCACCCAACACCCGCGGGATCCTGGTCGGGCTGTCCGCGCCACCCAATTGCATCCGCACCTGTCCGATGAACCGGCCCGCCAGCAGCGCGGGATTCATCTGCCCGGGATCCGCCACGCCCATCGCGCTGAACTGGGTTGAAAGCTCGCACCACACATCCACCGCGTTGGTGGTGCCTGCATCAAGCCGCACTCTGACGCGGCTGCGGCTGTCCTTGGCGGCGTCAGGATCGATCACTTCGATGGTGAGCGGCACATGGTAGTTGACCTGCGCCGCGGAATCCTCCGCCGCGACCTGCGCCTCCGGAAGATAGACCGGCTGCGGCGCGCCCTTGACACCCGCCGGAGGCCGCACAAGGCGCGTCTCGATGAAGCGGATGCGCGCGGCGGAAGGCTCGGTGACCATCACAAGGCCCTCGCGATCGACGCTGTGGCCGGGAAACGTGTTCTGCACGTCCCGGTACCGGCAGAAGATCCGGTCGCCGGGTTTCACCGTGATCTTGCCCGGCGCCGGCGCTGCGCTGGTGTCGCACTCGATGCGGAATGTGCCGGAGAAGTCCTCCGTTTCCGTTGCGTTGAGCTCGGCCCATTTCTGGCCGTTCAGCCAGATCGTGACCGGCACCGTGTCGCGCTGCCCGGTCTGATCCATGTCGTAATCCGCGATTTCAAAGGTGACGCGCTCCCCCGGATCAAGCCGCAGTTGTTCCTTCCGAAACTGCTGCACGCCCCCCGCATTGTCCCGGTTGAAGTCAAAGCTGATGGGCACCACCGACGCGTCGTGGTAGGTCGCGGTGAGCTGCGTGGAGAGCAGCCGGCTGCCGCCCTGCGTGGCAATCGCCGTCTCGTCGGTGTAGCTGACGGTGATGCTGTCGCCCCCGGCAATTTCAAGAATGCCGTTCTTGGCCAGTGTGCTGACATCCTCCTTGGTGGGGATGAGCGGCGCGCCCGGCTGCGGCCCGCGCACCTCCACATGGTTCACGGCCACCGAGTCGCCCGTGTACTCATCCACCTGAAACCGAACGTAGCGCAGGGAGAGTGGGTCGAAGAAGAATTCCCAGGCGCGGTCGCGCAACACCACGGTGGCGCCGGCCGCCGGGCGCAGTTCGATGCCGCCCAGCACCATCAACGGGCCGCCCGCCAGATCCAGCGGGGTCAGCAGGAGGGTTTTCTCGCCGGCCTCCTCCACATGCAGCGAGCCGATCTTCTGTTGCTGGAACGTCTGCCAGCTGCCCGTGTTGGGGGCGATGCCGTCCATGATCTGATCGCCCCATTGCGCCCGAAACCGCGTGCCCCCCGCCGCGTGCGCCAAGTTCAGCCAGAGTTCATAGACGCCCGGCTGGGCCACGGCCACTTTCCATTGCAACACATCCTCCAGCGCCGACCAGTTGCCCACCCACTTCACCTCGGGCTTGGATCCCGGCACGAGGCCGAAGGTGGGCGTCTTCTTTGTGAACGACACCTGCTTCTCGAAATCCGCCACGACGGACGCGCCCGCCACCCGTTCCTGTGTCGCGCCCGCGCCGCCGAAGAGCCGGGCGGCGTCCTGCAGATCAAAGTCGCCCTTCACGAACGGCGAGGGTCGCGGCACGCTGCTGCTCAAGTTGGACCGCGCGCGCAAGGCCGTGGCGCCCGACTGCGCCGTCTTGAGCGCCACGAAAACCGCCACGTCGTGCAATCCCGCCCGCAGCCACACATCCGCGGATTTGGGGCCCGCGGCCGGCAGGATTTCCACCACGCCGTCCACCGCCAGGGCGACCAAGTCGCCCGACAGATCCACCCGCAGGGCGCCCTCGCGCGCCTGCACAAGCTTGCCATGCCACATCACGGCATGGGGTTGATTGGCGCCGGGCTGCCCCGCCTCGATGCGCCAGCTCAGTTCAGTGGCGTTGGATTCGGCGGCCACCTTGCCGGCGCGCCCCAGCGCGGCCACCTGGGCCCATGTCTTGTAGCCGGTGTAGTCGCCCGTGAACACCCGCCGGGTCATCCCGCCTGATTGGGCCGCGGGAAAATCCGCGCGGGGCCGCGGAGGCTGCGACGCCAGGGTGAACCAGTACACGCCATCGTGGCTGCCCAAGAGCGAGCCGCGCACGGGCGCGTGCTCGGCCGGGCTGGGCGTGGAGACACGCACGCGGCCCACGTCGTGCAGGTGCTTCATGTCCACCGTCAAGAGCTTGGGCGTCGCGCCATCGGGCGCGCTTTGCCAGTACGTGTCGCGGCTGTGGTCGATGGCCATGAGCGGGCTGTGGTCGATGGCGGCGTCGGTGGCCGCCGCGCCGGCCGGCAGTTCCGCCGTCGCGATGGTGGCGTTAAACATGCCGGTGTGCGGGCCCGTCTCCATGAGCTCAATCTGGACTTGGTCGCCGCTGGAGGATTGAAGTTTGACCAGCACCCGGTCGGGATCGTTGCCCAGATCGCGGTCGGCGTCCTTGACCCTCAGGAAAACCCGGTTGCCCGGCTTCACCTGATTCTGCGGGCGCCCCTGCGACCGGCGATTGTCCACGTTCTCACCCGTCTGTTGCTCGCGGCGGAGGCGCTGGGTCAGCGTCTCTCGTTCCTCGTCGGAAATCTCGCTGCTGGCCGCCGCAAATTCCGCATCGGCCGCGACGCGAATCTCCACGTCGGAGAGCGGCACGGTGCGAAACTGCGCCTTGAACTCCGCGGGGTAGTCGCTCTCGATGACGTCCTTGCCGGTGAGCTGCAGCACGCCATCACCGGCGGCCGCCGCGCCCAGCGCGGTGGCGACCTCGCCACGGAACAATCCCTTGCCCGCACCGGCGGCACTCTGCAGGTACACCATCTCGCGGTCGCCTCCGGGGCGCGTGGTGACGATGACCGGGATGCGGCTCTGTCCACGGCTCACACCCAGATCACGGTCATGCACGACAAACGACAGCGCGCGCCCCGGCGTGTGCAGCCGCTTGCTGTGCTGGCCCAGCCGGCCCACGGTGCGCAGCAGGTTGAGCTGCTCCAGGTAGCGCTGCTCCAGCCCGTAGATTTCCGAGAGGCTAAAGAGCGTGCGGTTGGCCAGCTCCACATCGGGCACCCGCTCGAGGATGCGCTGGAAGAGATCGCGGGCCTCTTCGCGCTGATCCTGCCGGAATGCCAAGAGGCCGGTGAGGAACTGCGCGCGGATGGAGATGGTGAGGTCGGGATTTTCCTCCAGCTCCTTGAACGACAGCGCGGCCTGATCATAGATGCGCTGGGCCATGAACGCCTCACCGATGCCAAAGCGCGCCTCGATGGCGTGCGGCGTGCCCGCGTAGCGGTTGGTCACGGTGGAAAACTCGACACGCGCCACCTCGTAACGCTGGCCGCGGATATAGCTGCGAGCCAGAAGCAGCTGCAGCCGGGCCTTGGCGTCCTCGGTCTGCTCGCGGCTCTCGGGCTTGTCGGGATCCGTGAACCG
>SYLI01000088.1 GCA_005809105.1 Verrucomicrobiales bacterium
CGCAAGACGGCGATGGCCGAACTGGAGGCCATGCGCCCGCGCCCCTCGCAGTCGAGCCAGGTCGAGCAGGTCCCCGAAAAAAGCCTCGCCTACAAACTGGCCAAGAAGTGGTTCTTCCAAGATTTCGGCGCGTACGCGAAATTGAAGAAGCACTGACCTTCCGCTGCGGATGAACGCGCCGCCGCCCATCTCCGTCGTCATCCCCGCGCTCAACGAAGCCGGTGACATTCGCGAAACCATTCTGCGCGCCCGCGCCGTTCCCGAAATCGGCGAGATGATTCTGGTGGATGGGGGCAGCACCGACAGCACCGGAGATCTGGCTGCCGCGCTGGGCTGCCGGGTGCTGCGAAGCCCGGCGGGCCGTGGCCGACAGCTGCGCTTGGGCGCACAGCAGGCGCGTGGCGAGGTGGTCTTGATGTTGCACGCCGACACGTGGCTGCCGCCAGAGGCCGGCCGCGCCGCACTCGAAAGCCTTCGCGACGGACGCTGCGTGGCGGGCGCCTTCTCCAAGTCCTTTCGTGACGGCGGCGCGCTGCCCGGCTCGCGCCTGCGCTGCTGGCTGCTCTGGCGGTTTGCCCGGCGCGCCTTTGGCGATCAGGCGCTCTTTGTAAAACGCGCCGCGCTCGAGGCCGTCGGCGGCGTGCCTGATGTGCCTCTCATGGAAGAATTCGAGTTGTGCCGAAAGCTTGAAGCTCACGGCCGCCTCGCACTGGCCGATGCCACGGTGCTCACGAGTGCCCGACGCTTCCGCCAGCACGGCACGGCGCGCACCTACTGGCGCATGCTGCGCTGCCTGCTGGCGTACTGGCGCGGCGCGGCGCCAGAGCAGATCGCCTCGCTCTACTTCCCGACTCCCGGCCCGTAGCCCGCAGGAGCACTCCGCAGATTTGCCAGCGCTCCGGGCAAAGTGGGAAACGCAAACTCAAATCCCGCCTCGAGCAGCTTGCCGGGCACGACGCGGCGGCTCTTGAGGATGAGCTCGGTCTCCGTCCTCATCACGAATGCGCCCAGTTCAAGCATCCACTCGCTCGCGGGCAAACCAAAGCGCGCGCCCACCAGTTCGCGGAAGGCGCGCATGAATTCGTGGTTGGGCACGGGGTGGGGCGCGGCGAGGTTCACCGGGCCAGCGATGTCCTTGCGTTCGATCAAGAACGCCACCGCCCTCACAAAATCCCGCTCGTGAATCCACGACACGTACTGCGCGCCGTTCCCCATGCGTCCGCCCAGTCCCAGCCGAGCCAGCCGGCACATCACGGGAAAGACGCTGTTGCGGGCGCGGCCCAGCGCCAGAGTGGTGCGCAGCGCAATTTTGCGTGTGTGTGGAAGCGGGGCCTCTTCCAGCGCGCGTTCCCATGCGTGGATGACTTCGATTGAAAAGGCGTCATGGACGGCGGGCGTGGGGGAAAAGTCCGCGCCCGATTCGTCCCACGCGGGCCCAAGGGTGTGGCGGTAGAGAGTGGCGGAGCTTGAATTAAGCCACACCGGTGGCGGTTTCGCACAGCGGGCGATGGCCTGGCCCAGGGCGCGCGTGGAGTCCACCCGCGATTCGAGGATCAGCCGGCGGTTGGCTTTGGTGGCACGGCAGTCCACGGTGCGCCCCGCCAGATTCACCACCGCCGCCGCGCCGTCCAGCTCGCGTGCCCACTCGCCCGGCGATTGTGCGTCCCACGCCACTTCGCGCGCCGCACGGCCCGCGCACGGCCCACGGCTGAGCACCACCGCCTCCCAGCCTGCCACATGAAAGTGCCGCGCCAGCGCCTGTCCCAAGAATCCGCTGCCGCCGGCCAGGATGATGCGCCGCGGGTTCATTGAAGGGTGCCCAACGTCTCCTAAGGCCTCGGCGTCGCCGACCGCTTCAGCGTCTGGGCCTCGGCCTCGCCCATCTCGCGCACAAAAAGGTTGCGCCAGCGGATTTCGCCCCCATGCGTCTGCAGCATGATGGGCCCCTTGGCGGCCAGCGCCTGCTTGCGATCCCAGTAGTTTTCCATCGCCGCGCCGTCCACCACCAGCTTGTCATTGAGCCACACCCACGTGAGGGCGCCCACCTGCCGGACGCGAAAGCCGTTCCATTCGCCGAAGGGCTTGTCGGCGCGCACGAGCGGGTCGCGTCCCGGCGTGCCCGGGGTGTTGTTGAAGAGCCCCCCCGAACCCAGATGCGGCCTGCGCGTCGGGTTCTTCTCATTAAACACCTGGTTCCAATCCCAGATCTGCACCTGCGGGGTGCCGCGCAGGTAGACTCCGCTGTCGGCCTTCGGGACGGTCTTGTATTCGAGCCGCAGTTCGATGTTGCCATACTCGGCGTCGGTCGTCGCGTAGGGGCCGGTGCCGACGTTGACCAGCTCGCCGCGTTCCACGCGCCAGTGTTTGGGAAAGTCGGCCCGCTGCTGCCGCCGGTTCGCCGCCTTGGCCTCGCCCTCCAGTTTCGCGCCGTCGTGCGGGTTGAGCCCGTGCCAGCCGGCCAGATCCTTTCCATTGAAGAGCGCGCGAAATCCCTCGGGCGCGGCCGGCTCCGCCGCCTCCATGGCGGGGGCCGCCAAGGCCATGCAAAGGGCGGCGAGAGTGGAGGGCGCGCGCTTCATGGCTTCTGTGGCTTGGCGACGATCACCCCCGACCGCGGGTACCCCGTCACGGTGTCCCACGCGATTTGCTGCAACAACGGTTTGAGTTCGGGGCTGAGTTTGTCGAGCGCGGGCGCGCTGTCCTTCAGGCCGACGGGCGACACGCGATAGATGCAGGCGAAGTTGCAGTAGGCCGCCAGCGCCAGCACCGGCTCCTTGCCGTGGCCAATCGGATCTGTGAAAAGATCGGTTTGCTTGGCAAGCCCGGGCGCCTTGCCCGCCGCGATGAGCTCGCGCAGCTTCATCACGGCGTCGCCCACGGGCACGATGAACACAGCCTCGCGCCCCAGTTGCTTGTTCAGTTCGCCCGCCTGCGCCTCCAGCGCGTCGCGCCAGCGCCGGTTGGCCACGCGCACTTTGTCCAGAGGCCGCCCGTCGCGCTCATCGTTCTTCGCGACCTTTTCGCCAGCGAGCCAGCCATCCCACGGCGTCCACGAGTGCTGCACCAAAAAGCGCATCTTGGGGTTGTGTTTGGCGCCCAGCTCCACGTAGTGGTTGATGCCCTCGTCAGGAATGGCCACATGGGGCGACATCGTCAGCGCGTCCACCCCTCCGGCGGCCAGCGACGACTTCGCCTTGTTGCGGTCGTCGGGCAGGTTCCAGTGCTGGATGACGCGCGAGCCGCCAATCATCTGCTGGCCCGCCAGCACATGGCCCTCGATGCCCGCCGCCTTGGCCAGGGGCGCCAATCGGGGCGCCACGAAAATATGAAAGCTGTGCGCGGTGACGAACACGCGCTGGCCCGGGGGCGCATCGGCGGCCGCCAGCGCCATGCAAAGGGAGAGCAGCGAGACAAGAAAACGCAGCGGTTTCATGAGCGTGCGCAGAGGGTGCCTCATCCCGAAGCACCTGCAAAGACCAATCGGCGCGAAGGCGCTTCGCCGCCGCGCCCGGCCGTGGTAGGCTCAAGCCCGCGCCCATGCTACAACTGGGATCATTGCCGCTGAGGTCCAACCTCTTCCTCTCGCCGCTGGCGGGATACACGAACCTGCCTTTCCGGCTCGTCATCCGCGAGGTGGGCGGCGTGGACTTGTGCACGACTGACCTGGTCAATGCGCGCTCGCTGCTGGAGCGAAACCCCAAGGCACTGAAGCTCATCGAAACCAACGAGCAGGACACGCCGCTGGCCGTGCAGCTTTTTGGCTCGGTGCCCGCGGAGATGCGCGAGGCCGCGCAAGTTCTGGAGGCGCGCGGCGTGGCGGCCGTGGACATCAACATGGGCTGCCCGGTGCGCAAAGTCTGCCGGGTGGGCGGCGGCTCGGCCATGATGACGGCGCTGGGCGAAACCGCGGCGCTGGTGAAGGGGATGGTGGAGGCGGTGAAGCGGCCCATCACGGCCAAGATGCGGCTGGGATGGGATGACGACAACCTCACCGCGCCTGATCTGGCGCGCGCGCTGGAAGACGCCGGCGCCGCCGCCCTGTTCGTCCATGGGCGCACGCGCGCGCAGGGCTTTTCGGGGACGGTGAACCTGGCGGGCATCCGCGCCGTGGCGCAGGCGGTGAAAACGATCCCCGTCATCGGCAACGGCGATGTGACGACACCGCAGGCGGCGAAGAAGATGTTTGATGAGACCGGCTGCGCGGGCGTTTCCATCGGCCGCGGCGCGTTTTACAACCCGTGGATTTTCTCCCAGACGCAGCACTTCATCTCCACCGGCGAACTGTTGCCCGAGCCGCCCTTCGACGAGCGCGTGCGCGTGATGCGCCGACACTTGGATCTCATGGTGGCCGTGTTCGGCGAGGGGTTGGGCTGCGTCATGTTCCGCAAGGTTGGCCCGTGGTACGCCCGGCGCTTTGGCCCGGCCAGTCTGTTCAACCAGCGCGTGGTGCGGCTGGCCTCGCGCGCGCAGTTCGAGGAAATCCTCGGCGAGTACGGCGCCTGGCGCGCGCAGTTCCTGGACGCGGAGGGCGCGCTGCTGCCGCGTTTCCGCCCGCCTCCCATGGTCGCGTCGTTCGAGCGCGAGCCAGCGGTTGCGGCGCGCGACGCCCTGCCGGTGCCGCGGGGACCGGTGGAAGTCTGGTGAGCATTTGGCCGCTTGACTAGTCCGGGCGCGTTGCCTCCAATGCGGCGCGAAACAACCTGTCCCATGGCTCTGGCATTCCCCCACATCCCGCGGATCGAATACGAGGGCCCGGCCTCCAGGAATCCCCTGGCCTTCAAACATTACAACGCCGACGAGCGCATCGATGGCAAGACCCAGCGCGACCACCTGCGCTTTTCGGTGGTGTACTGGCACACCATGTGCGGCAACGGCACCGATATGTTTGGCTGGGGCACCGCGCAGCGTCCCTGGGAGCGCGGCCTGGCGGGAGTGGAACTGGCCAAGGCGCGGGTGCCGGTGTTCTTTGAAATCTGCCACAAGCTGGGCGCGCCCTACTACGCGTTCCATGACCGCGACGTGGCGCCGCACGGGCGGACGCTCGCGGAGTCCAACCGCGCTTTCGATACGGTCGTGAAGTTGATGAAGCAGGAAATGAAGCGCACCGGCGTGAAGCTCCTGTGGGGCACCGCCCAGCTCTTTGCCCATCCGCGCTACGCGCATGGCGCGGCCACCAGCTGCGACGCGCAGGCGTTTGCCTACGCGGCGGCCCAGGTGAAGAAGGCGATGGAAGTCACGCACGAGCTGGGAGGCGAGGGCTACACTTTCTGGGGCGGGCGCGAGGGCTACTCCACGCTGTGGAACACAAACCTCAAGCGCGAGCTTGAACACCTTGCGGCGTTCCTGCACATGGCGGTGGATTACAAGAAGAGCATCGGCTTCAAGGGGCAGTTTTACATCGAGCCCAAGCCCAAGGAGCCGACGCGCCATCAGTACGACAGCGACGCGGCTTCCTGCCTCAACTTCCTCCGGGAGTACGATTTGCTTGCGCACTTCAAATTGAACATCGAGGTCAACCACGCTTGGCTGGCCGGAAAGACCATGGAGCATGA
>SYLI01000089.1 GCA_005809105.1 Verrucomicrobiales bacterium
CCCGGTGGTGGAATGATGGGCGGGGGCTTCCCCGGTGGTGGGATGATGGGCGGCGGCTTTCCCGGTGGCGGAATGAATGGCGGGGGCTTCCCCGGTGGCGGAATGATGGGCGGGGGCTTCCCCGGTGGTGGAATGGGCATGCCCAGGTTTCAATATGCTCCCCAGCGGCAAATTCAGAAATCAGTGAACCCGCCGATGTTCAACCGCTAAGGCGCGAGGAAGGCCATCCGGAAGCGCAACTTTACTTCGGCGCGCTTGCTTGCTACTAAACGGGCGTGGCCATTGCTGCCAGACCGCTTTGGCGGCGCCTTACATCCAAGCGCCTGTTCCTCATCGCAGGGCCTTGTGTCATCGAAAGCGAGGAGCTTTGCCTGCGAGTGGCGAAGTCTTTGCGCGACCTGTGCAGGCGAATGGGCGTGCCTTATGTCTTCAAGGCCAGCTACGACAAGGCCAACCGCACTTCCTCCAAGTCATTTCGCGGGCCGGGTCTTTCTGAAGGCCTTGCCGTGCTGGCGCGCGTGCGTGACCGGCTTGGGGTTCCCGTCCTGACGGACGTGCATACCGAGGCGGAGGTTGCGGCGGCTGCGGGCGCAGTGGACATTCTGCAAATCCCGGCGTTCCTGTGTCGGCAAACCGATCTCGTGCAGGCGGCGGCGCGTTCCGGCTGTATTGTGAATTTGAAAAAGGGGCAGTTTCTTTCGCCAGCCGAGATGGGGCAGGTGGTCGCCAAAGCCCGCGAGGCCGGTGCGCGCCGCCTGCTGTTGACCGAGCGCGGCACCACCTTTGGCTACAACAACCTGGTTGCCGACATGCGCGCCATTCCGATCCTGCGGCAATGTGGATTTCCCACGGTGTTTGATGCAACGCACTCGGTGCAGTTGCCCGGCGGCGGCGGCGAGCACTCCTCGGGGCAGCGCCAGTTTGCCCCCACGCTGGCCTGCGCGGCGGTGGCGGCTGGCGCCGACGGGGTGTTCATCGAGACGCATCCCGATCCGGCTGGCGCGCTCAGTGACGGCCCCAACATGGTGCCCCTTCGGGAAATGCCCGCGCTACTGGCCCGGCTGCAGCGGGTCTGGAAGGCTGTCCGGCAGTGAGCTCTCCCCGCGAAGGCGCGCGCTCGGCGCAATTTAACCGGGTTCGCATTCTCCTGTGCGACGTGGATGGCGTGCTCACCGATGGCACCGTGCTGGCCGGCGGCGGCCGCCAGGAGTTCAAGCGCTTTCACATCCACGACGGCATGGGGCTGCGTCTGCTGCGCAAGGCGGGTGTGCCCGTGGGTTGGATTTCCAACCGGCCTTCGGTGTCCACGACGCGACGCGCCCAGGAATTGCGCGTGGACTATCTGTGGCAGGGCAAGGCGTCCAAGACCGGCGCCATCGCGCGGATACTCAAGCAGGCGAACCTGAACTGGGCGGATGCCTGTTTTGTCAGCGACGACATCAATGACCTTCCGGTGCTCCTGCGCGTGGGTTTGCCCGTGGCCGTGGCGAATGCAGTTGCGGAAGTCCGCGCCGTTTCACATTATGTCACGCGTGCGCGCGGCGGCGAAGGCGCCGTGCGCGAAGTGGCCGAGCGCATCCTCAAGGCCCAGCGCAGCTGGGAGGGGCTGGTTCGGGAGTTGAGGGAGGAATGAGGACGATCGACACGGTGAGGGGGTGTTGTGTGCTGCTGTGGCTGGCCACGGTGGCGCTCACGGCGCAAGCGCTGCCCGGACAGGGCACCCAGAAGACCGTGAAATTTCCGGAGTACGACCGCCAGACCGGGCGCCTCAAGTCACTCTTAAGCGGCGACACCGCCACGCCGGGCGCCGAGGGCGAAGTGGTGGTCACGGGGGTGCGACTTGAAACCTACAGCTATGTGCAAGGGCGCCCCATCGTGGACTTGATCATCGAGGCACCCGCCTGCCATTTCAATCTGCGGACCCGGGTGGCCTCCTCCGCCCAACGCATGCGCGCATTCCGGGCCGATGGCGCCGCCACGCTGGAGGGCCGAGGGTTCGAATGGCGGCAACGATCGTCATTGCTGGTGATCCACCACGACGTCAGCTCCGTGTTGTTGAGCGGCTTCACACTCAGCACCGCCGAAAGGCAGAAATGATTCGCATCGCCAGTCTCACTCTCGCCGCGTCGGTCGTCGCGGGACTGCTCTGCGGTCAGCCCGGCCGTCCCGCCACGCCGCCCAAATCCGATTTCCACAACGCCACCATCATCACGGCAGACGAATTTGACCTGGACTTCGGTTCACCCAAGCGCGTGGCCATCTACCGGGGCAATGTGAGGGTGGAGGATCCGGAGATGGACATTCGATGCGAGGAGATGACCGTGACTTTTGCAAGCCCCGGAGACTCGCCCGCCAGCCTCTCCGGGCCCGCGAAGAAACCGGAGAAACCCCAGCCCGCCGGCTTGCTGGCCTCGGGAAATGCGACCGGCGTCACCAACAGCGCGCCGATCCGCCCGATGGTGGGCATGGGGGGCAACATCACCAGCATCGTTGCCGAGCGCAAAGTGGAAATCTTCAACAAGGTGGACAAGACCCGGGCCACAGGCAACAAGGCCGTGTACACCTCTTCCACAGAACTGCTGGTGCTCACGGGAAATCCGGTGATGTACACCGAGCAAGGCGAGGTTCGCGGCGACCTCATCATCATGGACCGGCGCACCAACAAGCTGAGCGTCAAGCGCGCCTCGGTGATCTTGGGCGAGGGCAATGGAACCAAGGGGAAGACGCCTGCGCCCCCGGCAAAGGGCGGCACCGGCAAGCCCAGAAAATGATTTCCCACGCATGACCCTCTTGGCCACCCGGCAACTGGCCAAGTCCTACGGACGGCGGCGTGTGGTCAATGGCGTCTCCATCAAGGTCAACCCCGGCGAGATTGTGGGCCTGCTCGGGCCCAATGGGGCGGGCAAGACCACCACGTTTAACATGGTGGTGGGGCTGGTGCGGCCGGAGGAAGGGGCCGTCCTGTTCAATGAACGCGATGTCACCGGGCTGCCGATGCATCTGCGCGCGCGCGCCGGCATGGGCTACCTCACGCAGGAGCCCTCCGTGTTCCGCAAGCTGACGGTGGAGCAGAACCTCCTCGCCATCCTCGAGACGTGCCAGATGGGATTGGTGGAGCGCGAGGTGCGCTTGAAATATCTGCTTGATGAGCTGGACCTCTCCGCCCTGGCCTCGCACCGTGCCGACACGCTCAGCGGCGGCGAAAAGCGCCGGCTCGAAATCACCCGCGCCCTCGTCACGCATCCCAAGCTGCTGCTGCTCGACGAACCCTTCAGCGGCATCGACCCCATCGCCGTGTACGAGGTGCAGAAAATCCTGCGCCGGCTGCGCGAGCGCGGGCTGGGCATCCTCATCACCGACCACAACGTGCGCGAAACCCTCAAGCTGGTGGACCGCGGCTACATCATCCACAAGGGCGAGGTGTTGTGCGACGACACGGCCGAGTCGCTGGCTCAGGACCCCAAGGCGCGGGAGATTTATCTCGGTCCCGAATTCAACCTCTGAGCCATGAAGGGAAGGGACAACACCGTCGAGCAGTTCTACCTGGCGCACGCCTCGACGCTGGGCCTCAAGCTCATGGCCGGGGCCACGGGCCTCAAGCGGGCCATCCTCGAGCCCACCGTCAACCGGCCCGGACTGGCGCTGGCGGGGTTCACCCAGTACTTCGCCAGCAAACGCATCCAGGCCATCGGTTCGGCGGAAGTCACCTACCTGCGCACGCTCAAGCGCCCGCTGCGAATCGCGCGCTACACGGCGTTGTGCGAACATCCCGTGCCCTGCTTCGTGTTCTCCCGCAACCTCAAGCCCGACCGTGACTTCCTCCGGGCCGCGGAGGTTGCCGACATCCCCGTGTTCCGGTGCCCGCTCACCACGATGAAGTTCATCAGCCGTGCCACGCTGGCGCTGGAGGATCTCTTCGCGCCGCGCTCCACGGTGCATGGCAGCATGGTGGACATTCTGGGCATCGGTGTGATCATCCAGGGCGAGAGCGGCATCGGCAAAAGCGAGTGCGTGCTCTCGCTTCTGGAGCGCGGCTACAGCTTGGTGGCCGACGATGTGACGCGGCTGCGGCTGCTCGATGGCCGCGAGGTGATGGGCACGGGCGCGGACATCACCCGCAATCACATGGAGGTGCGGGGGCTTGGCATCATTGATGTCGGCGCCATGTTTGGCGTGAAAAGCATCCGCACCGAGAAGCGCGTGGACCTCCTCATCACACTGCGTGATTGGAACAAGGTGGGCGACATCGAACGCGTGGGGTTGGAGGATGAGAAGGTCAAGCTCCTGGGCATCGAGATCACCCACGTCACCATCCCCGTGCGCCCGGGGCGCGATCTGGCCTGTCTGGTGGAAGTGGCGGCGTTAAACACCAAGCTGCGGCAGGCCGGCCACAATGCAGCGGCCGAATTGAACCGGCGCCTCCTGGAGCGCATGAATCAGGGGAAGACCCTCACCTAGTCCAATAAGTTCTGGCCAAGCGGACGGTTTTTTTGGGACTATCGCGCGCGCGTGGGCACCCAAACTGGCAAATCCCGGAAGGCCAAGCCGGTCGTGCGCGAGGTGGTGGTTTCCAACCCCACGGGGATTCACGCGCGTCCCGCATCCATGTTCGTCAAACTCGCCAGCACCTTTGGCTGCGAGGTCACGGTGACCAAGGATGGCGAATCGGTGAACGGGAAAAGCATCATGGGCCTGCTCACGCTGGCAGCCTCCCAGGGAAGTGCTCTCATGATTGAAGCCACGGGTGCCGATGCCGAGGCGTGCGCAAATGCCCTTGAGCGGTTGGTGGCCGGGAATTTCAACGAAGGCGCGGCGCCAACCAGAACTCATGCAGGTTGATTTGCAGCATGTGATGAAGCTGGCGCGCGTGGAGCTCTCCGCGGAAGAACAGGCGCTCCTGGGCCCGCAACTCGGCCAGATCCTCGGCTACATCGACCAGTTGCGGAAGGTCGATGTGTCGGGGGTGGAGCCGACGGCTCACGCCGTGCCGCTGGTCAACGTCATGCGTGCGGATGAGGTGCAGCCCTCGCTGCCGCATGCGGAGGCCATGCGCAACGCGCCGGCGCAGCGGGCCGGCCTCTTTGTCGTCCCGCCCGTTCTGGAATAGCCGGCCATGCCGCATCGCGACACGATTTCACGCATGGCGGGGCGGCTCTCGCGGCGCGAAGTGTCCGCGCGCGAGGCGGCGCAGTCCTGCCTGGATCACATCGCGCGCGTGGATGGGGACATCCACGCATTCCTGAGCCATGATGTGGCCGACATGCTCGCGCAGGCGGACGCCGCCGACCGGCGTCTGGCCGCAGGAGATCGGGGGCCGCTTCTGGGCATCCCCATCGCGGTGAAAGACGTGCTTGCGGTGAAGGGCCAGCCACTGGGCTGCGCTTCCAAAATCCTCGGGGGGTTTCGTTCGCCCTACGATGCGACGGTGATTGAACGACTTCGCGAAGCCGGCGCGGTGATTTTTGGCCGGCTCAACATGGACGAGTTTGCGATGGGCAGCTCGACAGAAAACTCCGCCTTCGTCACCACGCGCAATCCGTGGGACACCTCGCGCATCCCCGGCGGCTCCTCCGGCGGCTCGGCGGCGGCCGTGGCGGCCGATGAGACGGTCGCCGCGCTGGGCTCTGACACGGGCGGCTCCATCCGCCAGCCCGCGGCCTTGTGCGGGTGCGTGGGAGTGAAGCCGACCTACGGCCGCGTGTCGCGCTATGGTCTGGTGGCGTTTGCCAGCTCGCTGGATCAGATTGGGCCCTTCACCAAGGACGTGCGCGACGCGGCGTTGCTGCTGCGCGCCATCAGTGGCCATGACCCTCGCGATTCCACCAGCGTGCCCGAGCCCGTGCCCGACTACGCGCAGGCGCTTGGGGGCGACCTGAAGGGACTCAAGCTGGGACTGCCCAGGGAATACAACATCCCCGGAACAGACCCCGAAGTGAAGGCGGCCGTGGATGCCGCGGTGAAAGTGCTGTGTTCGCTGGGTGCGGAGGTGGTCGAGATTTCCCTGCCGCACACCGAGTACGCGGTGGCCACCTACTACATCGTGGCCACGGCGGAGGCGTCGGCGAACCTGGCGCGATTTGATGGCATCCGTTACGGCGCGCGCGCGGAGGGTGCGGACTTGTTTGAGTTAAACTCGCGCACCCGGGGGCGTGGGTTTGGCGTGGAGGTGAAGCGGCGCGTCCTGCTGGGCACCTACGTGCTCTCCAGCGGCTACTACGACGCCTAGTACCTGCGCGCCCAGACGGTGCGCACGCTCATCCGGCAGGATTTCCTGAAGGCCTTTGAAACCGTGGACGCCATCGTCACGCCGACCACCCCGACGGCGGCGTTCAAGGTGGGAGAGAAATCCAGCGACCCGCTTGAGATGTACCTCTCGGACATCTTCACCATCTCCTGCAATCTGGCGGGTATTCCTGGCATCAGCCTGCCCTGCGGTTTCACGCAAAATCCAAAGCTCCCCATCGGCCTGCAGTTCTTGGGCAAGCCCTTTGGCGAGCAGATGCTGCTCAACATCGCCCACGCCTACGAGCAGAGCACGCCGTTCCACAAGGAGAGGCCGCCTGCTCTGAAATAGGCAGAGATGAACTCGGCAACCATTAAACTGTTTCTGCCGTTCGGCGATCCAAACAGGCTTCGCACGGCGGAGATTTCAAATTGGTCAGGAAAAGCTGTCGCGGCCCCTCGGACTGATCTGGAGGACGTGCTCAAACGTGAAGAGGCCGAAAAGGCGGGAGTTTATCTTTTGCTTGGAACCGATCCCGAAACCGGGAAGCCGGCTGTTTATGTTGGGGAAGCCGAAGTGGTTCGAGACCGCTTAAAACAGCACAAGGAAAAGGAGTTTTGGGTTTCGGTCGTCTTCTATGTGAGCAAGGACGAAAATCTCACCAAAGCTCATGTCCGTTACTTGGAGGGAAGGCTGATAGACGAAGCGGGAAAGGTGGGGCGTTACGCGCTTCAGAACAGCCAGTCCGGTGGAAGCAAATTGCCCGAATCCGACCGGGAAGACATGGAGGTCTTTCTCTCTCGAATTCGTCAACTGCTTCCTGTTCTTGGTTCCGATGTGTTGCTCGCAATTGGGAGGGTGGATCAGCAGCAGAAAGCGTCGCCGCTCATTTGTAAAATCAAAGGAGCAACGGGCAGAGGACTGAGAACGGCCAATGGATTCGTGGTATTCAAGGGGTCTACGGCGGTTGAACAGGAGCGCCCTTCTGCTGAAAAGCAGTATCCTTTCGTGGTTACCTTGCGCAAAAAGCTGTTGGCCGAAGGAACCTTGGTTGCCCGAGACGGTTTGCTTGTCTTCATCAAAGATGTCGAGTTCACGAGCCCTAGCACGGCGGCTGCCGTCATCCACGGAGGTAGTGCAAATGGCTTGATCTGTTGGAAAGACGCAACGGGGAGGACGTTGAAGGAAATCGAAGCCTGATTTGTTGTGGAATAC
>SYLI01000090.1 GCA_005809105.1 Verrucomicrobiales bacterium
GGCGCTTGTGCGTCACCTCGGCCAGCGGGTTGATCTGGTCCATGAATTGCGAGAGCTGGCTGCGCCCAAAGAAGTCGCGGATCACCGCGGAGAGCGCCTTCGGGTTCACCAGCTTGGCCGGCGTCATCGAGTCGCTTTGCTGGTCAAAGAGCGTCATGCGCTCCTTCACCAGGCGCTCGGTGCGCGCCAGACCCACGCGGCACTGATTGGCCAAAAGTTCGCCCACGGTGCGCACGCGCCGGCTGCCCAGGTGGTCGATGTCATCCAGGAAACCCGCGCCCATCTTGAGCTTGAGCAGATAGCGCGTGGCCTCCACCAGATCCCGCTTGGTCAGCACGCGGCTGTCCTTGGGATCCTTGTAGTCAAGCTTCTGTCCGATCTTGTAGCGGCCCACGCGGCCCAGGTCGTAGCGCTTGGGATCAAAAAAGAGCCGCTTGAGCAGTGCGCGGGAGTTGGCGGCCGTGGGCGGATCGCCGGGGCGCAACCGGCTGTAGATGTCCTTCAAGGCCTCCTCGTCGTTCTTGGTCGGGTCCTTCTTGAGGCACTTGATGATGAGGCCATCGTCCGGCGTGGTGTCCACCACGCGCAACTTGTCGGATCCCACGTGGGCGATTTGTTTGAGGACGGTCTTGGAGAGCGGCTCGAGCGCGCGGGCGAGAACGGTCTTCTTGTCCTCGTCGAGCACATCGGCGATGAGCACCAGCTTATCCAGGTGCTCGTGATTCTCGAGTGCCTTGCGGCCCAGAGTCTGGATGTCGTAGAAGAGCTCCAGAATCTCGCCGTCGGTGCCTTTGCCGCCGTCCTCTCCCAGAAAGCTCAGCGCGCGAAAGAAAGTGGTGATCAGAAATTTCCGGCGCCGTTTCTTGCGGTCCAGATACACGTAGAGCAGGTCATTGGTGTCGAACTGCGCTTCAAACCACGAGCCCCGGTCGGGGATGATTCGGAAGGAATGGAGGATCTTGCCGTTGGGGTGCTTGGTGTCTTCAAACGCCAGACCGGGTGAGCGGTGGAGCTGGCTCACCACGACGCGCTCGGCGCCATTGATCACAAAGCTGCCCTGCGGCGTCATGAGGGGCAACTCGCCCATGAAAACCTTTTCTTCCTTCACGCCGCGCGGCTCTTTCAGGCGGAAGGTGACGTAAAGCGGCGCGCCAAAGGTCGTGCCTTCGCGCAGGCATTCCAGCCAGTCGGCGCGGGCCTCCCCCAGATCATAAGCGTGGTAGTCCAGGGTGATCTTGCCATCGTAGCTCTCGATGGGGAACACCTCCTTAAACACCGCCTGCAGGCCGGTGTCCTGGCGGTGCCCGCCAGCCAGATCGAGCTGCAGAAACTGCTCGTAGGAGCGGTTCTGGATTTCAATCAGGTTCGGCGGGTCGATGACCTCTTTGATTTTGCCGAAACTTTTGCGCGCGTTTGTGCTCGTTGCCATGTTGTCTTGCCACCTGGTTTGCGGCGCCCCCGTCGGGCCTTCCGCCTGTGCTCCGTTCCCTCACTCCACACTCCGGTTGTCGTGACCTGCGATGTCTCCAGCCGCTATGCGCCGGACTGGCGGACGACAGGCAGGCCCCTGTCGTCCGCACCAGCCAAAGGCTACTTGAGATCCACTTTGCCGCCGGCTTCTTCCAGCGCCTTCTTGGCCGCTTCGGCCTCGTCTTTCTTCACGCCTTCCAGCACGGTCTTTGGCGCGCTTTCCACGAGATCCTTGGCCTCCTTCAGGCCCAAGCCAGACTTGACCGTACGTACGGCCTTGATGACGTTGATTTTCTTGTCTGCGGGCACGGAAGCGAGAATGACATCAAACGTGTCCTTCTGCTCCGCCGCCGGGGCCGCACCGCCACCCGCCGCAGCCACTGCTGTGGGTGCAGCTGCCGAGACGCCCCATTTCTCTTCCAGCTTCTTCACCAAGTTGGCGGCGTCCATCACGGTCAGCCCGCTCAACTCCTCTACAATCTTGTCCAGATCAGCCATGGTCTTACTTTGTCCTTTTTTTGTCTCGTCGCCCCCCGCGGCCGCAGGAGATTTCAAGTTCGCCGCCGGCGAACCGACGATTTACGTTTCGTTGGTTTCCCGCCGCAGCCCGGCAAAGGCCTTGGCGAAAGGGTTTGGGTTTGCGCGCGCGTTCAAGCGGCGGGTTCGGCGGTTTGTTCGGTGGATTGATCCACTCGCATCTTGATGACCCGCGCGATGCGCGCACCCGGTTCGAGCAAGAGCCCGGCCAGCTGACCGCGCAGCGACTCCAGCGGAGGCAGGTCGGCCAGCTGGTTGAGTTCGTCCACGCTCAACGCCTGCTGCCCAAGATAGCCGAAGCGAAACTTGGGCCGCTCGAATTCGCGGGCGAAATTCTTGACGATTTTGGCCGCGCCAAAAATCCCGGCACGACCAGTGACCACCGCCACTTGCCCGCTGAGCAGGCCTGTCAAGTCGCTCAAGCCCGCCTCTTTGGCGGCCACGCGGAACACGGAGTTTTTGACCACGTGCAATTCGGCGCTGGCGCCGCGCAGGCGCTTTCGCAGCTCAACGAAGGCACCGGCCGTCATGCCCGTGTACTCTGTCCCGATGAAGTAGGGCGAGCCATTGAGCCGCGCCAGATACTCCGCTGTGATTCTTTTCTTTTCCTCTCGCATGGGATGGGTGGGGTTATTGTTGTTGCTTCACGTGCACGCGCACGCCCGGGCTCATGGTTGAGGAGACGGTGCAGCTCTTGATATAGACCCCCTTGGCGCTGGCGGGGCGGGCCTTGACGACGGCATCAATGACGGCCTGGGCATTATCGACCAGCTGCGCCGCCGCAAAGTCCACCTTGCCCACGGGCACGTGCAGGTTCGCGGCCTTGTCGATTTTAAATTCCACACGGCCTGCCTGCACTTCCTTGATAGCCTTGCCGACGTCTTCGGTGACGGTGCCGGTCTGGTCGTTGGGCATCAGGCCGCGCGGCCCCAGCACCTTGCCCAGCTTGGCAACGCCTTCCTTCATCGCCTCGGGCGTTGCGATGGCGATGTCAAAATCGGTCCAGCCACCGGTGACTTTCTGGATGAGATCATCAAAACCCACGTGGTCCGCGCCCGCCGCACGAGCCGCGTCCGCCGAGGCGCCAGGCTTGGTGAAGACCAGCACCCGAACCTTTTTGCCGACGCCATGTGGCAGCGCCACGGTGCCGCGCACGTTCTGGTCGGATTGCTTGGGGTCGATGCCGAGGTTGAAGGCAATCTCCACCGTCTCGCGGAACTTCGCGCGCGGAAACCCGGCGAGAATGGTGATGGCCTCGGCCAACGGCCGTGGGGTTTTGTCGGGCGCCTGTTTGGCGGCCGCATCGTAACGTTTGCTGTGGGTCTGCATGTAGTGGTGCGGTGCAAGCGGGCCTTTAAGCCCTCCCGCTTTTTTTGGTTAGTGGACTTCGATTCCCATGCTGCGGGCGGTGCCCTCAATGATTCGATGGGCGGCGGCCTCGTCCGCGGTGTTGAGGTCGGCCATTTTCTGTTTGGCAATATCGGCCACCTGCTGGCGGGTCACCGTGCCCACCTTGGTTTTTCCAGCCTCCTTGGAGCCAGACGCAATGGCCGCAGCCTTCTTGAGCAGCACGGCGGCCGGCGGCGACTTGGTGATGAAGGTGAAGGTCTTGTCCTGGTACACCGTGATGATGACCGGAATCTTCAACCCCATCATGCTGCGGGTGCGCGTGTTAAATTGGTTAACAAACTCACCGATGTTCACGCCGCGCTGGCCCAGCGCGGGGCCGACTGGCGGCGCGGGCGTTGCCTGCCCGGCGTCAATCTGCAGTTTGATTTCTCCAACGACTTTCTTCTTCGCCATGATTCGCCTTGCTCGCCTTTAGGTCTTGTCCACCTGCCAGTACTCCAACTCCACCGGGGTGTTGCGGCCAAAAATGTTGATGTTCACCTTGAGCTTGCCGCGTGCCGGATCGATCTCCTCGATCGCGCCGTCGTAGCTCAGGAAGGGACCGTCGTTGATCTTCACCGTCTCGCCGACGGTAAAGTCCACCCGCGGACGCTCGGATTCCTCGCTGTCGCTGATGCGCGACTTGATGGCCTCGACCTCCTCCGTGGGTGTCGGGGTCGGGTGGTCGCCGCCGACAAACTTGGTGATCCCCTGCGTGCTGCGGATGTAGTACCAGGGCTTCTCGATGATGCGACGCTCCTCGTTAAAGAGCACCATTCGCACGAACACGTAACCGGGAAAGAGCTTGCGGTTGGTGACGCTCTTCTTGCCGTTGCGCACCTCCACCACCTTCTCCATGGGCACGAGGATTTCCTGGATGAACTCCTCCATCTCCTCAATCTTGAGGCGCTTGCGCAGGCTCTCCTCGACCTTCATCTCCTGCCCGGCGAGCGTCTGCAGAATGTACCATTTGCTGTCCATATCGCGTCGGGCTTTAGTTCTTGGAGAACAGAAGGGTCTTGGTGTCGAGCAGCGCGCCCCACACCACCTCGCGCGCGACAAATTCGGAGGCCATGGTAAAGACCGCCAGGATCAGCGTCCCCAGCAAGACCACCACCACGTGCTGTGCCAGCTCGTGACGCGTGGGCCATGTGCACTTGCGCAGTTGTTCCTGCGTCTCCTCGGCGAAGACACGCAGCCGGTGGATCCACCCCGCGCGCCACGCCAGCACGAAGACCACCGTAAGGACAACCAGCCAGAGGATGGTTCCCAAAAGCCCGCCGCCCTGCTGCGGGTTGGGCTCGGTCTTGTTGGCGACACTGCGGCCCGGCGGCACCACGATGGTGGCGTTGGCATCCAGCTTTGAAATGGGGGGGACAGGCTGCGTGGCGTTGGCCACGGCGACGGGCGGGCGCACGGGCGCGCTGGCGTTGGCATTGGAGCCTTTCGCCGCGGTCGCGTTGCCTTTTTGCTGTTCAGCCATGTTGTCGTCGTTTGCGATCCCAGTTTGGCGGAGGGGGAGGGATTCGAACCCCCGTTGGGTGATTAGCCCAAAGCGGTTTTCAAGACCGCCGCGATATACCACTCAGCCACCCCACCCCCCGCTTGAAATCTTGCAGGGCGAAATGGACTCGAACCCCCAACA
>SYLI01000091.1 GCA_005809105.1 Verrucomicrobiales bacterium
ATCTCAGCAACCTGCTGATGGATCCGTTCTTCAGCGGCAAAGTGCAGAATGCACAGGCCGGCTGGCGTCGTGTGATCTGCAAGTCGGTCGAGATGGGCATCCCGATGCCCGCCATCGGCGCCCACCCAGTCGCAGCAGGGCGAGCCATCCTCCACCTTCGCGCTGATGGATTGGAAGATGGCCTTGACGTGCGGCCACGCGTCCTCCGAACCGCCGGGCATGATGGAAGGGCCCCGTCGCGCGCCCTCTTCGCCCCCCGACACGCCCGTGCCCACAAAGCGCAAACCGGCCGCTTCCAATTGCTTGGCGCGGCGCCGGGTGTCCTCGAAGTTCGAGTTGCCGCCGTCGATGATGATGTCGCCGGGCTTGAGGTGCGGCAGAAGCTGGGTGATCAGTTCGTCCACCGGCTTGCCCGCCTTGACCAGCATCATCACGCGGCAGGGCCGCTTGAGCTGCGAGACCATGTCAGGAATGGAGCGCGCGCCGCGCACGCGCGTGCCCTTGGCCTGATGGGCGAGAAACTCGTCCACCTTCTCCACCGTGCGGTTGTAGGCCACCACGGTGTAGCCGTGGTCATTCATGTTCAAAATCAGGTTCTGGCCCATCACGGCCAGTCCAATCAATGCGATGTCTCCCTGTGGATTCATAGTGTTAATGCCTCCCGGCGGCGCGTATGTACCTTGGCATGACCGGGATGGAAAGCGGATTCATGCTGCCTTTGACGAAGGGTGCGCCGCGCGCGTTTCAAGAAAACTGCAACCGCGCGTCCTTGTCGAGCAGTTGCTCCAAGGTGTCCCATTTCGCGCCGTTCATGGCGTGGAACGCGTGGAGGTAGACCACCACCACCTCGCGGTCGTGCGCGGCCAGCAGGGCTTCCACGCCCGCGTGCAACCGGTCATCGGCGATCGTCTCGGGCAGGTCGCCTTCCACCACGCCTTCCTTGTGCACCACGCCCAGGGCGTCGAGGAAGGTTTTTAGAAGATCCTTCTGCTTTTCCAGCAGCCAGCCGCGGATGAGCACGCCGGCGGCTTCCTCAAACATCGGTTTCTTCACCGAGTCCAGCAGCATCCGCGTGCGCGCCGCCTTGGGTTGTCGCAGAAGAAACATCGGGCGCATACGCTGGGCCTGCGCAACATTGAAGAGTGCCGACTCATACACTTCCTTGTTCTCGGCCGCGGCCATGTCGTCCACGATGCGGCCCGCAAGCGCCGGCGACATGAAGCCAAACATCAGATGGGATTTGAGCATGATTCGGGCGCGCTCGCGGCACAGAGACTCACTCCCAGCTTGGCTGCGGAGGCCTCGACAATTTCGCGATCCAGCAGAAGAGTCGTGCCCGCCTCGAACGCCAGCACCGCGATCCGCGCCGCGCCGCAGGTTTCCAAAGTCGCCGCGCCAAGACAAGGAATATCGAAGCGCGCGTCGTGCCTTTGCCTGGCCACCTTCACCGCCACCGCGCCGCCTTCCGATCCCGCCAGCGCGCCGCCGCGCGTCAGGCAGGCGTCGGTGCCCTCCCAGCCCTCCACCGCCAGCACGGCGCCGTGTTTCACCACGACCGTCTGGCCGATTTCCATGCGCGTAATCTCCTTGGCGATATGCAGGCCAAACGCGATGTCCTCGCGTTGCTTTGGTGTGGGGGCCGGCCCAATGGAAAACCCCGCGCCGGGCATGAGTGGCGCCAGCCACGGCCTGGCGTCGATGAGTTCGACACCCGCTTCCAAAAGTTCCTCGGCGATGGCGCCAAAGAGCGAGTGGGCGTTGCGCTCTTTGACGCGAAGCAAGAGGCGCATGGCGCGCAGATCGGGGCGAAGGTCGAAGAGGTTTTTGGGCGCGATCTGGCCGGCCATCACGCACTGGCGCACGCCGCGGCTCGTGAACGCCTCGATCATCCTGGAGAGCTGCCCGACGCGCAGCCAGACGATGTCATCCACGCAGCCGGCCAGAGCCGGGTCGGTCTCGTTCTCAAAGGCCACCGCGACCAGCCGTCGCACTCCAGCCTGCCGCGCCTGGCGGGCCAGCAGCAGCGGCAGGGAGCGGTTGCCGGCAATGAGGCCAAGCGTCTGCGGCGCGGTCGCCATCGCGGCAGACGATAGCCGGACACCCCGTTGACGCAAATCCCTTTGTCGCCGGGGGGCCAAAAATGCGTTGCCAATCCAACGGCACGAACCTCATCATTGGCCTCGCACCATGAAAATGTCCTCCCTCGTTCTTGGGTTGCTCGCTGCCGCAGCCCCCTTGCTTTCGGCCGAGCGCGATGCCCGCGTTTTTGAGATGCGCATTTATTACGCGCCTGCTGGCAAGCTCGACGCGCTCCATGCGCGCTTTCGCGATCACACGCTCAAGCTCTTCGAGAAGCACGGCATCACCAACTTGGGCTACTGGGTGCCCGAGGGGGAAAACCCGGAGCGCAAGCTGGTGTACGTGCTGGCCTATCCCAGCCGCGCGGCGCGGGAGGCGTCGTGGAAGAGTTTTGTGGCGGATCCCGACTGGAAGGCCGCCTACGCTGCGAGCGAGAAGGCAGGCAAGCTGGTGGCCAAGGTGGAATCGATGTACATGACCGCCACGGACTACTCGGCCGCCATCAAGCCCGGAACCGGCAGCAAGGAGCGTGTGTTTGAGATGCGCACCTACACGGCGTCAAAGGGGAATCTGCCGGCGCTCAACTCCCGGTTTCGCGATCACACCTGCAAGCTTTTTGCCAAGCACGGCATGGTGAATCTGGCGTACTGGAACCTCATGCCCGACCAGAAAAATGCCGACACGCAGCTCGTGTACATTCTAGCGCACGACAGCCGCGATGCGGCCAAGGCGTCGTTTGACGCGTTCCGAGTCGATCCAGACTGGGTGGCTGCGCGCAAGGCGTCGGAGACCAAGGCCGGCGGCTCGCTGACCGCTGCCACTGATGGGGTGAAAAGCGAGTTCCTGCGCGCGACGGACTATTCCCCCATCCGCTAGGGGGAAAACCTTCGCTCTTAATTTCTGGCGCCCCTAGGGGTTCGCCGCGGGCTTCGTTGCGTTGTTGCCTCCCGACTTCGGGGTCTTGGGAGGCCGCACTTTGCGCGGTGGCGGAGTCAGCACGGGGCTGCTCCAATCCACCTTTTCCAGCAGCACCGCCACGGCGTAGCGCAAGTCCTCGTCGTCCTTGGTGAGCTTGGGCCCGGTGGCCAGGCGTTTCACCTCCTGATTGCCCGCGCGCAGTGTGGACAGCGAGCGCCGGTAGAGCAGATCCAAGTCCGGGTTGTCAAATTGCCGCACCTCGGCGACGGCCTCCAGGCTGTCGAGCAATTCGGTGACCATGAGGCGCACCAGCGCGCGCGCCCGTTGCTCCAGCGCCTGCCTGCGCTCGGGCGGCGCGGCCTTGAGTTCCTTCATGGTCTCCAAGTAGGCCTTGACGTCGGCCTTTCGCGTCCCGATGAGGTCGCCAATGGCCTGGTCGATCTGCGGCGCGAGATCCAGAACGGCCTTGTTGAAGAAGTTGGTGGCCTGATCCTGGAGTCCGACACGCAGTTCCGGCAGCAATGAGGCGACGTACTTGGGCGCCTCGTTGCGGATCATCTCCGGAAGGCGCGCCTGCGCATCGGCGATCATGGGCGGCACATGCTGGTTGATCAGCTCCTCGCCGCGGCTGACCAGAAGGCTGCTCAGATTTTCATGCGTCAGATTTTCGCGCAGCCGGCCCGCGATGTAGCTCATGTACAGGAACACAAACCCGACGAGCACACAGGCAACGATGCGGGTGGTGTTGAGGGACTTTTCCATGCGGTGCATGTGGTCCCGCGTGAAGTTGATGGCTGCCTGTTCTCCACTGATGGGGGCTTCTTTGGGGTCACTCATGGTGGGGTAGGGGAAAAAGGGTTTTTAGGAATCGGGATTGCTACGGTTTGCCGCTGGCCTTGCTGCTCGTCGCATTGCCGGAAGGGGTCGTTTTCTTGGGGTTGCTGCCGGGTTGGGGGGGCTTGGGGGATTCCAATTCCTTCCGAACACGCAGTGAGTCCTCGGCTTCCTTGAGCTGTTCACTCACCCGTTCCATGAGTTTCAACGCCAGCGACAGGCCAAACTCGTGTTCGCGCGAGCTCAAGGTGGGCTTCTCCTTGGCGTAGATGACGTTGAGATGCTCGGTCATCGTGGCCATCTCCTCCAGGTGCGGCTGGAACATGGTGCTGAGAATGGAGCTCGTGCGATTGGTGGCGGCGAGAAAGAGTTCGTCGGTCAACGCGAAGGCCAGCCGGCCCGGCTCGGCGCCGGGGCTGCTTCCGTCCAACGCGCTGATGTCGCCCAAGTGTTTCTTGAGCGCAATGCCCAATTGCGCGTCGAAGGCGGCGGAGGCCGACTGGGGCACGGAATCCACCAGCGACTCCATTTCCTTCGCCACCTGCTCCATGAGCTGCGGGCCTTGGGTGTCGATGAGATTGCGCACCTCGCGGGTGACGGTCTCGCGCGACTTGCGCCAGGCGGCTTCGCCCATGCGCTTGACGCCGGGAAGCAGCGTGGCGTCAGCTTGTTTTATCAGCGACTTGGCGAATTGGTCAGGACCCTTTCCCGACACGATCGTCTTCACGGTCTTGACGATGGAAAACGTGCTGATGGCGAAGATGGCAAGGATGGCGAGCACCATGCCCGTCCGCCAGATTCGGATCTGGCTTTCCATATGGTGGATTCGCTCGATGTCGGCGACGGTGGCATGGGCGCCGGCCGCGTGGGATTCCGGGGTTTGGGGTGTGGTCATGGCAATGCTTCGACAGAATGATCCTCTGCAGATTGGCTGGGCTGTGACGGTTCGGACTCTCGCAGGGTGCCTGTGACTGTCAATGCCAATTTTTGTGATGACACGGGTTGACGCGCGCTCCGGCCCGTGTGCCTATGAGGCATGGAATTGCCCCTCTTTCCGCGCAGCCCTCGTGAGGAAATGGCCGGCTGGTGTTATCTGCCGCGGTTCATCGACAAGATCCGCCTTCATCTGGCCGGCAGACTGCCGGCGGATTATCAACCCAACTTTTGTGTCAAGGGCTTCGACGCCGCGTGGCTGGAGGCAGCCGGTGTCGCCGCCGGGCAGATGATTGATGTCGTCCGCCAGTCCCTCACCGACGGCCAGGTGTGCGACTGGGTGCGGGTGAATGTGAAAGGGTCCGCCGCCGACCGCACGGCGTTTCGCGAGAAGATGCTCCAGCACGGCCGCGACGCAGCTCAAACTGAATTGCGTGCCCTGCTGCAGAAACGCAAGACCGATGCGGGCATGGGCCACCGCGATGACATCCAGTGTTTCGTGGATTTCATCGACGCCGACGAGGGCCGGCTCTGAAATGAAAAAAACCGCGCCAGAGTTTCCACGGGCGCGGTAAATTTAAGAAGCTCGTCTGGCTACACCGACAGATCCGGCACCACGTAGGGCTTGCGGTAGTCGCGCGTCAGCAGCTTGTCTGCCGCCGCGTCGCCGATGAACTTCTCCTTTTTGGGATCCATCTTGAGCACCGGCCCCAGAGTGAGGGGCGTCTTGGCAAGATCGACCTCGTTCTTCTCCAGGTGCGCCACCATGCGGTCGAGTGTTTCCACGCCGCCGCGATGTGCGTCCACGGCCTTGCGAATGTCCGCCAAGGGCGTCGGCCGGCCCAGTTGATAGGAGATGTTGCCCGTGTGGCAGAGCGCGCTGCTGAAGTGCCCCTCTAGTATGTCGGCATTGAGATCCTCCACTTTGCGGCTGCGCACGGCCTTGATGAAGTTTGCGAAGTGATCCTCGCTGCCCGACCATTTCTTGATTTCCTTGCCCGTTTTGTCCTTGGCAATCGCGCCGCTGTAATTGGGCACCACCACTTCGCCGCCCTCACATTCGATCACCACACCGACGCCGGCACCCCGGTAATTGTCCATGCCCTTGGCGCCCTTGCCCGAAGGCAGGCCGCGCACCTCGAAGATGAGCGGCGCCTTCTCGTATCCGTGCCAGACATATTGCGTGTTGGGGGTCTCCCCGTCGTCTTGATAGCCGAGCCTGCCGCCCACGCTGAACACCAAAGGCGAGAGTTCGTTCACTCCCAGAAACCACCGGGCAATGTCCATCTGGTGGATGCCCTGGTTCCCCAGGTCGCCATTGCCGTAATTCCAGATCCAGTGCCAGTCATAGTGCAGGTTCTTGCGGCGCATCTCGTCCTTCGGCGCCGGCCCGCACCAGAGGTCATAGTCCACCTCCGAAGGCACTTTCTGTCCGTCGGCCACCTTGCCGATGCTGCCACGCGGCTTGTAGCAAAGACCGCGTGCGATCAGCACCTTGCCGAGATTGCCCGCCTGCACCCACTGGGTCGCCTCACGGATGCCCGAGCTGGAGCGGCTCTGCGTCCCGGTCTGCACGATCTTCCCGTACTTTCGCGCGGCGTTCACCAGCTGGCGTCCCTCCCACACATTGTGGCTCACAGGCTTCTCCACATACACATCCTTGCCGGCCTGGATGGCCCAGATGGCCGCCAGCGAGTGCCAGTGGTTGGGCGTGGCGATGGCCACGACGTCGAGCTTCTTGTCCTCGACCATGCGCCGCACATCCGTGTAGCCCGGCACCGAGTGCTTGGCCGTGGCGGCATCGAGCACCTTGCGATCCACGTCGCACAGCGCGGCGAGCCTCACGCCCTTCTCGTTCTTCTCCATACCGAGGATGGAGCTGATGTGGCTGCCGCCGCGTCCGCGGAATCCCACCACGCCGGCGTTGAGGGTTTCATTGGCGCCGGCCACGCGCGCCCAGCTCTTGGCTGTCCACGTCGTGACGGCCGTCGCCGCCAGGGTGCTGCTCAGGAACGAGCGGCGGTTGAACCTTGGGGATTGAATCTTGGATTTGCTCATGAGTTGGGTTTCCTGGCGCTAAACGCCTTCCATTGTTGCTCGATTTTCTCCGGTTGCGCCGCGCCATCATGCCAGATGAAGCGGTATCTGAAGGTGATGGATTTGCCCGCGTCGAGCGCGATGTCGCCCGCGTGCTTGTCGGCCAGCTTCTCAAACTGCGCGCGCGCAAAGGGATTGGCCGAGCAAAGCCCGTAGGTGCGCGCATGCCACCAGGTGGGGTGCTTGGGGTTTTGCGGGTGATCCAGGATGGCGACGCCAAAGGTGCGGCCACCCACCGGCCCGTAGTAGTCAATCCACTTGGCACGCTTGCCCCAGCAGGGTTCGTCCTTCACGCCTTCACTGTTGAGCATGTGCCCCGGGGGCTTGTCCTTGTAAAACTTGTTGGGGGCCGTGCGCATGCTCTCGGCCACGCGGATGGCCATGCCCGCATCCTTGTCGTCCTGAAGCACGATGGGCCCGTGCGAGGCGTGGATGGTGATCTCGTAGTCGAGCATGCGACCTGTCGGAGCGCGGTGGACGCGCACCGTGCGTTCATCGCTGCAGATCACCTCGCCGGCCTTGGAGGTCCACAGGTTGCGCGCGCGAATGACGCCCGCGTCGTCGCCCGAGGCCACCTCGATGAACTTCTCATGCACCATGCGCCCGCTCATTGCCGACTCGCCCCAAAAATCATGGTTGCCGCCGTCCTTGCCGCCCTTCACGTGCCGGTGCCCAAACCACACGCTCCGATGATGGACGTGATCGGTGTCCTCATCCTTGGCGGTCTGGTTCATCGGGTGATGGCGCGTCAATGCCGTGCCGTCGGGCCAGAGGATGGGGTAGAGGAACGGGCGGGGCACATCCCGGTGGTGATACTCGGTGAAGAGCTTGCCGTCGACCTCCACGCGCAGCTTGCCGTCCTTCTCGGCAATCTTCACGCCGCCCTCGGCAGCGGGGGCGAGCATTGCGGCCAGACAAAACACCAGGGGAAGGCGTCGCTTCATAGGAGTGTGGGGCATGGTAGGTGGCAGACGCAACCGGTCAACCGGAAATTCG
>SYLI01000092.1 GCA_005809105.1 Verrucomicrobiales bacterium
CGCGTGGATCTTGCGCGACTGGGCCTGGATTCTCCGGGCCATCATCGAGATCACCATCCTCGCCGTGGGCATCTACTACGCCTTCACCTACCTCCAACGCACACGAGGCTGGCCGGTGGTGGTGGGGTTTCTCTCGCTGCTCGCCATCACGCTGCTCACCGAGTTGCTGCAACTCAAGGTCATCAACTGGCTGCTACAGGCCGTGTTCGCGTTTTCAGTGCTGGCCATCCTGATTCTCTTCCAGCCCGAACTGCGCCGGCTGCTCGCCAGATTGGGCAACCTGCCGCTCTTTGCCTCGCCGCAGGAGGAACGACGCTGCGTGGACGCCGTGGTGGATGCCGTCACGAGGCTTGCAGGGCGCCGCGTGGGGGCACTCATCATCATCGAAGGCCACGCCGAGGCGCACCGCGACCATGGCGGTGCCGTGGGGATTGACTGCATCGCCTCGGCCGAGATGCTGGAGACGATTTTCTTTCCCAACAACCCGGTGCATGACGGGGCCGTCATCATCCGGGGCGACCGCATTCTTGCCGCCGCCTGCATCCTTCCCCTGACGGAGAGGGACGACCTGAATCCGGCGCTGGGCACGCGCCATCGGGCGGCCATCGGTGCGACGGAAGACTGCGACGCCATCGCCGTGGTGGTGTCCGAGGAGACGGGCGACATCTCGCACTGCCACCGCGGCACGCTGCGGCGTGGAGTGGCACCCGCCCAGTTGCGGGAATTTCTTCTGGCCCGCGACCTCTCAAACGCACCGGCCACGCCAGCGGACCAAGTGAAAGCCTGAAGATGCCCGTCGAACCCGCCACGCCCGTCATTCGCGACAGCTGGATGAAGCTCATCTCGCTTTTGCTCGCACTCATGCTGTGGCTCATCATCAAGCTCAGCGCCGAACTGCGATACTCAAGCCCCGATCCCGTGGCCAACGCGCCTGCCCGCATGGTCCCCTCCATGCCCACGGCCCCGGTGGACCGCAACGCTACGCCGCCCGTTCTGCCCGTACCACCCGATGAATCCGACTCCTAAGATTTTTGGAACCGACGGCGTGCGAGGTCGCGCCAATCAGGAGCCCGTCACGGCCGAGACGGCGCTCAAGCTGGGCCGGGCCGCGGCGCACGTGTTCAAGAACCTGAACCCCGAATCGCGCAGCCGCGAAAAGCACCGGATCGTGATCGGCAAGGACACGCGGCTCTCCGGCTACATGCTCGAGAACGCGCTCTCCAGCGGCATCCTGTCCATGGGGGTGGATGTGTTGTTCATCGGGCCGCTTCCCACGCCCGGTGTGGCGCGGATCACGCACAGCCTGCGCGCCGACGCCGGCATTGTGGTGACGGCCTCCCACAACCCCTATCATGACAACGGCATCAAGTTCTTCAGCCATGACGGGTTCAAGCTCCACGACTCGCTTGAGGCGCAGATCGAAGACCTGGTCTTCAGCGGCGAGATTGAGCAGGTGCGGCCGGCGGCTGAGCACATCGGCAAGGCCGTGCGCATCGACGACGCCCTGGGGCGGTATGTGGAGCACGCCAAGCATTCGTTCCCGCGCGGACAGACGCTCGAAGGGTTCCGCATCGTCGTGGACTGCGCGCATGGCGCGGCGTACAAGTCCACCCCCATCGCGCTGCGCGAGCTGGGTGCTGACGTCATCACGCTGGGCGACCAGCCTGACGGCCACAACATCAATGACGGCTGCGGCTCCATGCACCCGGAGCATTTGTGCGCCAAGGTGATCGAGCACCGCGCCCATCTGGGGATTGCCCACGACGGCGACGCCGACCGCGTGCTGCTGTGCGATGAGCGGGGAAGGGCTCTTGACGGCGATGACATCCTGGCGATTGCCGGAATGGATCTGCTTCGGTCGGGCGCGCTGGCGAAGAACACGCTCGTGGGGACGGTGATGAGCAATTCGGGGCTGGACGCAGCCCTTCAAGCCGCGGGCGGGCGTGTGATCCGGACGCCCGTGGGCGACAAGCATGTCATCGACGCCATGCGCGCCGGGGGCCTGAACCTGGGCGGCGAATCCAGCGGCCACATTGTCTTTGGTGATCACACCACCTCGGGCGACGGGTTGATTGCCGCGCTGCAAATCCTGCGCATCCTGCAGGCGACGGGGCAGCCGCTCTCGCAGTTGGCCGGCTGCTGGGCGCGGTTCCCGCAGCAGATCACGAACATCGTGGTTCGTGAGAAGCGACCCTTTGACCAGCTGGCCGATGTGCCGGGACTGGTGGCGCAGGCCGAGCGCGAACTCGCGGCCGTGGGGGGGCGCGTCCTGCTCCGTTATTCGGGCACCGAGCCCAAGGCCCGGCTGCTGGTCGAAGGCCCGGACGCCCACTCGCTTGCGGCGTGGAGCCAGAAAATCTCCCGCTCAATCGCCTCGCAGGTGGGCGCCTAGAGGGGGCTGGCGCGGCCCGTCCAAGGGCGTCAGTGGCGCAGGGCCTTCGCGGCGGCCACCATGTTCACCAGTGCGGGCTCCACTTCCTCCCACTGGCGCGTCTTCAACCCGCAGTCCGGATTGACCCACAGGTTGTCCGGCGGCAGCAGCGCCGCGGCCTTTTTGAGCAGGCTCACCATCTCGTCCGTGGTGGGGACGCGCGGCGAGTGAATGTCGTACACGCCCGGCCCGATCTGGTTGGGGTACTTGAATCCGACAAACGCATCCAAGAGCTCCATCTGAGAACGACTGGTTTCGATGGAGATGACATCGGCATCCATCCGGGCGATGGCTTGGATGATGTCGTTGAATTCCGAGTAGCAC
>SYLI01000093.1 GCA_005809105.1 Verrucomicrobiales bacterium
AATAGGCAGGCACCGTGATGACGGCCTCGGTGATGGTTTCACCCAATCGCATCTCTGCGTCTGCCTTGAGCTTGGCGAGGATGATGGCGGAGACTTCCGCCGGGCTGTACACGGCTGCATTCTGGCCTGAACCAATTTGGATGGCGGCATCGCCATTCTTGCCTTCCACCACTTTGTAGGGCATGCGCTTGGCTTCCTCACGCACCTCCGTGAACTTGCGGCCAATGAAGCGCTTGGCGGAATAGACGGTGCTCTCGGGATTGGTCACCGCCTGCCGCTTGGCGGCGTCGCCCACCAACCGCTCACCCGACTTGGTAAAGGCGACCACCGAAGGCGTGGTTCGTTTGCCTTCCGAATTCTCCAACACGACAGGTTGCCCCCCCTCCATGATGGCCATGCAGGAGTTGGTCGTGCCCAAATCGACTCCAAGTATCTTGCTCATACGTTCTCCTATTGGTTCGCACCGTCAGAGAATCTCGGTATCCCCAAAGCAGCAGCCATGCCATGCCGATTATTTTGTCCATTATCAATTGCAGAACAGTATGTTAAGAAACATTATCAGCCTGACATTCGCGTCCAATTATGCGACACGATGGCCCAATAGTGTGCCGTACTAATGGCTCAAGTGACACTTGCGAGCTCATCAAGTGGAGGGATGTGATAGGCGCCGGCTTGCGGTTTTTGGCCCTTCAAATACACTGCCCACATAAATGGACTGGCAGCAGGCGAGCGTGATGATCATCGTCGCTCTGACGATGGGATTATTTGCATGGAAAGGCCTTCGGCACTCCAAGGCTGATTTCCACAAGCAGACAGGTTGCGGCTGCGGCGGCGCCCCCAAGACGCCCTTCGTCATCACCGGCAAGAAGGGTGAATTACCTGTCGTGGTGACCAAAAATTCATGATGAGCCTTGTGAGTTTTGATTTCCAAATCCGTGCCGTATTGGGCGCGTGCCTCATTTCAGCGGGTGCCGGGCTTGCAGCGGAAGCTTCGCTCGCCGAGCAGCAACTTCAGGGGCGGGTATTCGTGCAGAAGCTTCTTCAGTTGGGACCGCGCCAGCCCTACGTGGGCGATGCAACATTGCGCCGCGTCGGGCCCAAAGGCGCGGAGCCTGTCCTGCGTGCAAATTTCCAGATTCTCCGTTTGGGTGACGCAGGCCCGTGGGTGAATTTTTACAAGATTGAATGGGGCGCCGTGCCGACCAATGCCGTCACCAGCTTTGCCGTGTTTCGACAGGCCGGCAAGCCGGCTGAGTATGCCTCCGGGGTGACCTTGGAGAATCTGGCTGCAGCACCCCGATTTCAGGGTGCTCGAACCATGCAATCCTTCGGCGGATCCGACTTTTGGCTGGCAGACTTTGGATTTGAATTCCTGGCATGGGAGGAGCAGCGAAAGCTGAAGGAGGAAATGTGCCGCAGCCAGATGTGCGTCGTGCTGGAGAGCCAGACCACCAAGCCCGCTCCGGGAGGATATACGCGCGTGGAATCGTGGATCGACAAGGAAACGAACGGGCTCATCCAAGCCTACGCCTACGACGCGAAAGGCGATATCATGAAGGTGTTTAAGCCCAAATCCTTTCGCAAGGTTGGTGGAGAGTGGCAGCTTCAGGAAATGGAGATTCGCAATGTCCAGGCGCGCACACAGACGGTGATCACCTTCAATCTCACCGCCAAGCCCCAATAGCCCCACGATGCGCTTTCTGCTGATCCCGGTGTTCCTCGGCGCCATCGGGTTCATTGTTCACCAACTGGTCCGGCACCGGCAGTCGATCGCGCCGGGCATGATGATGAGGCTCGTGGTGTCGGTTCTTCTGCTGCTGATGATGACCTGGGGCGCCACGTTGAAGTCGGGCGCGACCACTGCCGTCATGTTGCCGGCTGTCGTGCTGGGATTCATGTGGGGGTCCACTCTCGCCTCGGTGGCCGTGGACAAAGCTTCTGGACTGATGGTTGCCGCGAACGGCGATCCCCCCGATTATTCAGAGGTCGAGGCTAGGCGCAGGCGCGGTGACGCCACCGGCGCCTTGGCGGCCATTGCCTCCCAACTCCAAAAGTCTCCTGACGACTTTGAAGGCCAACTCCTCACGGCACAGATTCAAGCGGAAAACTTGCGCGACCTTGTAGCCGCGACTGCCACTGTGGAGCAATTGCTCACGCAGCCCAAACACAGTCCCTCCCAGATCTCCCGGGCGCTCAACGCGCTTTCAGAATGGCAGCTGAGCCTCGGTCGGGATCGCGAGGCGGCGAAGGCCACGCTGCAACGGTTAGTGGATCGTTTTCCAGGCACTGCCATGGCTTTGCGCACTGCCCAGCGCGTGGCGCGCATGTCCAACAGCTTTGAGGCCGACCAGCCCGGATCCGTGGGCCAGCTTGTTTCGGATTGCATGAAACATCTGGAGGCTCACCCGCTGGACAATCACACACGCGAAGTGCTGGCGGAAGTCTATCTTCGGCGCTACGACCGGCCGGACCTCGCGTTCATTGAGCTCAACACCCTAGTTGGCACGCCTCACCAATCCCGCGAGGACATTGCGCGCTGGCTGCACCAGGCAGCCGACTGGCACCTGGAACTGGGCAATACCCAGTCGGCGCGCGTGGCATTAGAGGAAATCGAAACGCGCCTTCCCGGCCATGTCCTAGCCGAAAGGGCGCGTGAGCGGATCTTCCTTTTAAAGGATCGCCTTTCGGCCTGATCCGCCTACTTGTTCTCCTGTTCCACCAAGTTCTTGAAAGTGTCCTCGGCCAAGCTCGCCGCCAAGCGAATGTCCGGGTTGCGTCCTGCCACGAGGTAGGAGGATTCGGTGCGAACCTGGTAGGTGACGCGGCTGATGCCTTCCGCCTCTGCATCCTGCTCCACCTTCACCCACACGTGGCGGGTGTTGATGCGCGCGCTGAGCACATTGCGCGTGGCGTCCTCGCTGGTCAGCGTGCCGGCGTCCTTGAGCGTCTTGCGCACCGCGGGCAGCACGATGTTCAAGGGACGGTCGTAGCGTCGCACCAGCTTGTCGCCGGTGAACACGTTGGGGGTGAAGCGAGACTCACCGCTCTGCGTGGCATAACACCCTGCGAAGCCCAGTGCGCAAAGCAGTCCGACCTGTAGAATCGATTGTTCCAACCTCATGGCATGGCTAGTATTCATGGTTTCATGAGCCGTGTCGATGGCAAGCTATTGACATTGCGCCCTGGATCGCGTGGATAAGACCCTTCACCATCTCCCTGGGTTCATGGCTTCACGGGAATGTTATCCCCCGATGGCGTCACCCAGTCGCGCGATTGGAGCTTGGGGCGGAAGGCGTCCGCCAGTGCCAGCGCCTCGTCCCGCTGTCCGGGTTCGAGCTTGAGCGCAATTTCCTCGCAGTACTTGGCGGCCTTCTCGTGGCCGCCCTTCGCCGACAGGGCGATCCATTTGTAGGCCTGCACATAATCCTGCTGCACACCCGCGCCGTGGTAGTAGAACAACCCAAGGCTGATCTGCCCCACCGACAACCCCTGCACGGCGGCCTGACGGTACCACTCGGCCGATTTTAGGAAATCCTGGCGCACACCGTGGCCCCCCTCGTACATCCATCCCAGCACGGCCTGGGCGTAGGCATTGCCTTTCATCGCGGCCTTCTCGTACCACTCGGCGGCGGCGATGAGATCGGCCTTCACCCCGCGACCATCGCGGTGCATCGCGCCCAGATTGTGCATGGCCAGCGTGTAGCCACGTTCCGCCGCCCTGTGATACCAGTGGAGCGCCTTTTCATAATCGCGCGAGGTGCCCAACCCCTTTTCGAACAGGTAGCCCAGGCTGTTCATGGCATGGACGCTGCCCAGTGTGGCCGCGCGCTCATAGAATCCGCCCGCTTCGCGGTCGCTCTGTTTTACACCCAGCCCCCGTTCGTGCATCACTCCCAGGTTGTGCAGGGCATGAGGATTGTCCTGTTCGGCGGCGCGCCGGAACCAGCGGACGGCCATCGCCGGATCGGCCTCGGTGCCGCGGCCATCGCGCAACAGGTTGCCCAGATTGTTCTGGGCGTAGGCGTTTCCGGGCAGTTCCTTGCCGGTCAGCAGATCCGATTTGGATTCGGCGGCCTGCTGATACCACTTGAACGCCTGCACATAATCCTGCGGCACGCCGCGCCCGTGTTCGTGCATCCAGCCCAGGTTGGTCCGTGCGTGGTCGTTGCCTTGCGCCGCGGCGCGGGTGAACCACTTGACGGCCTCCGCATCGTCCTGCCGCGTGCCCCGGCCGTCGCGGTAGAGGCACCCCAGGTTGTTCTGCCCCATCGAGTGGTTTTCGTTCGAAGCCAGGCGGTACCATTGCACAGCCTGATCTAGGTCCGGCTTGACGCCCGTGCCGGTTTCGTAGCGCCAGGCCAGATGCGCCATCGAGGCGGCGTTGCCGGCCGATGCGCTCTTGTGGAGGTCGGCGAGGCGAAAGTGGGGGTCTTGCGTTCCCGCCCCAGCTCTCTCTGGGCCCGTGCGAAGGCTTCCGCAAGCCAAAGCCCACGCGGCGGCGCAGACGATGACAATGCAGCAGCAGCTTGGGCCTGAATTCATTTCTCCCTTCCTTGTGGGCGGAGTGTGGCGCCGTGTATGCCAAAGGCAAGCCGCAGCTATTCACCACGGCGTCTTTAGCCGCGTCTGCCACGGAATTTGACCCTTGCGGGCGCTTCATGCCATGCTCTTGGCGCATGGGAAATTCGTTCGGCGAGCGTTTCCGCGTTTCCACCTGGGGCGAGTCGCATGGCGGCGGTGTGGGGGTGGTGGTGGACGGGTGTCCCCCACGATTGGCGCTCACAGAGGCAGACATTCAGCCGGATCTGGACCGCCGACGGCCGGGCCAGTCGCGCATCGTCACGCAGCGTCAGGAGCCGGACCGGGTGCGAATCCTCTCCGGAACCTTTGAGGGTCTGACCCTGGGCACCCCCATCGCCATGCTGGTGGACAACACCGATGCCCGAAGCGAAGCGTACACGGAGATGGCCTCCAAGTTTCGCCCCTCCCACGCCGACTACACCTATCAGGCAAAGTTTGGCATTCGCGCGTGGCCCGGCGGCGGACGCACCAGCGCGCGCGAAACCATCGGGCGCGTGGCCGCCGGCGCCGTCGCCCGCAAATGGCTGCGCGAAGAGTTCGGCGTGGAAATCGTCGCGTGCGTCTCGCAGGTCAAGGAAATCAAGGCGGTCGTGGCATTGGAGAAGCTGACCCTGAGCCAGGTGGAATCCAACATGGTGCGCTGCCCGGATGGCGCCGCCGCGAAGCGGATGATCGCGCTCATCGAGTGCGTTCGAAAGGCAGGCGACAGCGTGGGCGGCGTGGTGAGCTGCGTGGCGCGCGGTGTGCCGCCGGGCTGGGGTGAGCCGGTGTTTGACCGGTTGGAGGCCGATCTTGGAAAGGCCATGCTGAGTTTGCCCGCCAGCAAGGGTTTTGAAATCGGCTCGGGGTTTGAGGGCGTGTTGCTGACCGGTCGGGAGCACAACGACGCCTTTCGCATGCGCGCGGGCCGGGTGCGCACCCCCACCAACCGCTCGGGCGGCGTGCAGGGTGGCATTTCCAATGGCGAGCCGCTCTATTTTCGCGTCGCCTTCAAGCCGACGGCGACCATCCTCATCCCACAGCAAACCGTGACGGCAGAGGGCCGAAACACAATTCTCAAGGCGCGCGGGCGGCACGACCCCTGCGTGTTGCCGCGAGCCGTGCCCATGGTGGAGGCGATGGCGGCGCTGGTGCTGGCAGATCACGCGCTGCGCCACCGCGCTCAGTGTGGCCGCTAAAAGGGCGCGCGCATACTTTCGAACCACCAGCGCCAGAGTGCGTGCCCGCCAAAGACCCAAAGGGCGGCTGCCACGGCGATGAACGGGCCGTAGGGCATGCGCCCGGTGTATTCGCCGCGCTGGATGGCCATCAGCGTCACGCCCACCAACGCGCCCAGGAGCGCACTGGCCATGAGCGAAAACACCGTCGCCTGCCAGCCCAGGAACGCGCCGATGGCCGCCATGAACTTCACGTCTCCCAGCCCCATGGCCTCGCGAGGGACGATCACCTCTCGCGTCTCGACCTCCAGGTGCGGCACCTCCTCCGGCCGGAACGACTCCGATCCTATCGTGAGGCGAGTCATCGTCAGGCGCACATCTACGTCCGTATAACACCTATCTAGCAATTCCACGCGAGAGGCGTGCAGCGTGACGGCGTCAGACTCGCGATAGAAGATGTCCTCGTAGGGCATTTCGCCGTCGGCAAAACGCAGCGCCGACTCGGCAAACAAAAGCCGCTCGCCCGGTTCCAGCGTGTAGGTTTGCCTGCCGAAGAGCCATTTGCCCACGCGCACCACCGCGTAGACCATGGCGCCGCCCACCACGCACCCCAATGCGCTGCGTGCCAGGGCCGATGCGGGCGCAAGCGGCATCACGGAGTCGAGCGAGAGCAGTCGCGATGAGACGAGCGAGGCGGCCAGTCCTGCCGCCATGCCGCCGTAGGTGATGCGGTCGGGGATGATGTAGTGGTCCAGATCAATGAACGTGGCGGTGATCAATCCCGCCAGAAACACGCACAACACGGCTGCCGCCAGAAACGCTGCGGGGGTGAGTTGCGCTGCCGACCCCATGCGCAGCCAGGCGGCTGCAAAGAGAAGCCCCGTGAGCAGCTCCACCATGGGATACCGCCAGGGGATGGGAGCGCGGCAATTTGCGCAGCGCCCCTTAAGCCACAGCCACGCCAAGAGAGGAATGTTCAGGCGCCAGGGAATGGGGCTCTGGCACTTCGGGCAATGCGAGGGCGGGCGCAGCAAACTTTGATCGAGCGGCATCCGGTGGATGCATACGTTGAGAAAGCTGCCCACGATGCAGCCGAACACAAAGAAGGTCACCGGCACGAAGGCGTCGGTTGCGCGCAGCCAGAAGTCACCGGGCATACACCGCCTCCTTGAGCGCCGCGCGCATGGGGCCGATGGGCGCGGGCCGCCCCGCCCAGATTTCCAACGCGGCCGCACCCTGGCGCAGGAGCATTCCCAGACCATTGGCCGTGCGACAACCCGCAGCCGCGGCCGCCTTTAACAGTTGTGTCTGCACGGGCCTGTAAATCATGTCGTACACGGCGCCCGCGCGGCGCAGGGAAAAGCAGCGCTCATCCCACGGGGGATCATCGCCGGGTCCCAGTCCCAGCGACGTGGCGTTGACCATCAGATCCACCGGCGCGTCCGGATAGCCGATGGAAGTCGCCGTGTCGGGATAGCGCGAGCGCAGCTCAAGCGCCAGCGACTGGGCCTTCGCCACCGTGCGGTTCACCAGGTGCAGCGCGGCGACGCCTTCGGCGGCCAGCCTCAATGCCGCCACCCGGCCTGCGCCCCCCACTCCCAGCAGCAGCACTCTCGCGCCACGGAGTTGCAACTGCAGATCTTCGCGCAAGGACGCAGCAAGGGCGTCGGCGTCGGTGTTAAATCCATGGGCGCGCGTCGGCAGGGCGGCTGAGTCGGGCAGCATGCCCAGCGGCCGCCAGGCACCGGAGGCGTCGAGTCCCTCAAAGCGCACGGTGTTGACCGCGCCCCATTGCCGTGCGCTCTCATCAAGCGCATCCATCATCTCCATGGCCAGCACCTTGTGCGGCACGGTGAGGTTGACGCCGATGTAGCGCATGGCGCGGGCGCCGGCGAGTGCCTGGCGCAATTCATCGGGGCGCACCTCGAAGGCCAGATAACGCCAGTCCAAGCCCAGCGCGGCGATGCCCGCGTTCTGCATGGCGGGCGAGGCCGAGTGGCGCACCGGCTGCCCCAACACGGCGCACACGCGTGTCGCGGCGCTGACAGGCTGGGGGTGCGGCGGCACGCGCGAAACCTAAAGACGGTGCGCCGAAGTTCCAAGCGCCAAGTTGTGGCGCCAAGGTGCTAGGCACTCACTCGTCCTGCACGCCGGGGGGCAGGGGATGTTCCAACGCGTCGCCCATGGCACGCAGCAGGCTCATCTCGTCCTCGTGCACGAGGCCATCGTGGCTCACGGCGGTCGCGCAGGCTTCCATAAGCCGCTGCTTGTGCTGCATGGGTGCGGCGGCAAGCGCATCGAGCGCGGCATCGAGATGGGCCAGGTTGCATTCGGCGATGGGCCGCAGCACCCGCTGCGCCTCGGGCAGGTTCATCACGGCGGCACCGGCGGCGAAGGCTGCGGCTTGGTCGCCGGATCGTGTCTGCCCCAGATGCGAAAGGGCCGAGAGCAGCAACGCACACTGGGGCACAAGTGCGCCCTCATCGGGCGCCACCGCCTTTGAGGGCTTTCCAAGGAACCGGGGATCGAGGTGGCGGCAGAGGGATTTCTTGAGGGCGAACTCGAAGAGGTCAATCATGGCATCGGCCTCGATGAGCCCATCGACGCATTGCCGAAACTGCCGGTACTGGTTCAGTGACATCCGGCCCAGCGCCGCCGTGGCGAGAGTGGCCAGCGGCAGATGCAAGCGGGAGGGCAGGGCGTCGACCTGGGGGTGCAGCCGCGCAACTTCAAACCTCACGGCCTCCGGTGCGAACTCTTGCAGCGCCCGAAGCTGGGCCTCGCGCACCGACTGGCGGGCGTCAAGCAGCAGCGCAAACACGATGGCCGATGCGCCAAGCGGTTCCTCAACCGCCTGCAGCAGCGGCGCGGGCAATTCGGAGAGCAGGCGCGATGCGTGCCGGAGTTGCAAGGGTTTCGGCGCGGTTGGACGCGCCGAAAATTGCCGCAAGGCTGCAACGGGGGCCAGTGCCGCGCTGGCCGCGTGTTCGGCTGGGGCAGACTGGGTGGCGGCGGCGATCTCGGGATTAAACTGCGGATCCAGAAGGCGGATGCGTTCCTCCAGCGGCGGGTGGGTGGCGAAGAGGCTGTCCAGCGCCGAGGCGAAGAACATGTGCGAAAACGCCGACGCGTGCGAGTTGCCAATGGTTGAGCCGGTGGGGTAGCCGCCAATTTTCTTGAGGGCACCGGCAATGCCGGCGGGGTTGCGCGTGAACTGCACGGCGGAGGCGTCGGCCAGATATTCGCGCTGCCGCGAGATCGCAGCCTGAATGGCCCGCGAAAAAATCTGTCCCACCCAGCCGATGATGAGCAGGCCCAGGCCCAGCAGAAGGAACATCGCCGTGCTCTGGCCTCCTTCCCTGCTGCGAGAGTGGCTGCTGCGTCCGCCAATTTCAGCCAGCACGCGGCCCACCAGCGCCAGCCCCATGATGCCGTAGAGCCAGCCGGTGAGCTGGATGTTGCGCCGCATGTCGCCGGTGAGGATGTGGCTGAATTCATGGGCCACCACGCCCTGCAATTCGTCGCGCGTGAGCTGGTCCAGGCAGCCGCGCGACACGGCCACGGCGTAGTCGTCGGTCGTGTGGCCGGCAGCAAAGGCATTGATGCCTTCCTCCTCCTCCAACACAAAGACGGCAGGCATGGGCACCCCTGAGGCGATTGCCATCTCCTCGACCACGTTGAGATAGCGCCGTTCGGCGGGATCGTGGGTGCCCCGCTCCAGCGGGCGCCCGCCACAGAGCTCGGCCACGGCACTGCCGCCGGCTGAGAGGCTGGAGTTTCCCACCGCGACACCGATGAGGATCACCAGCATCGTCCCGCCCAGGGAGAGCAACATGAGGCCGGGATTGAAGAGGCCCTCTCCATGAGTGAGGGCGACGGCGAGAACCACATGCACAGCGGCAACGATGCCGGCCACCGCCATGCCGTAGAGCAGCAACAGGCGACCCGTGTTGGTGCGGGCCTGCTGCTGTCGCTCGAAAAAGTCCATGGCGGGCACCCGGGCCGCGGTCATGGGCTATGCGAAGGAAACCTTGGGGGCCTCGCGCTCGGTGAGATTGGTGATCTCGAAGAGCGCCGCCTCCGCGAAGCCCAGAAGGTTGGCGATGAGCACGGCGGGGAACTGCTCGCGCTGGGTGTTATACGTCATCACCGAGTCGTTGTAGCTCTGCCGCGAGAAGGCCACCTTGTTCTCGGTCGAAGTCAGTTCTTCGGTGAGGTTCATCATCACCTGGCTGGCCTTGAGATCCGGATACTGTTCACTCACGACGAGCAGCCGCGAGAGGGCGCCTGAGAGGCCGCTTTCGGCGGCCGAGAGCGACTGCATGGCCTTGGCATCGGCGGGATCGGCCGCGGCGGCGCGCGCGGCCGCGATGGCGATGTTGCGCGCCTCCGTCACCTTCACCAGGGTGTTGTGCTCGTGGCCCAGATAACCCTTGGCCGTCTCCACCAGATTGGGAATCAAATCGTACCGGCGCTTGAGCTGCACGTCGATCTGCGCAAAGGCGTTTTTGAAGGCATTCCTGAGTTGTACGAGCTTGTTGTACACCGCCACGCCGTAGAGCGCGACGATGGCAATCCCGGCCAACAAAGCGATGGCGATAATGGCCAGAACGCCGCCGGCGGAGGCAAGGGTGGTGATCATAGTGCTTGGGATGGGTTGACGGGCCGTGACACTGCCGCAAGGCCGGCGGAACCGCAATGCAATTTCCGCCAGAAAGAGAGCCCCGTTTCGGCTGCGGGATTGACGAGAGGGGGCTCACTCCTAAGATGCCTCCGTTTTAACGCATGAGCAGCCCCGCCTCCTCCCACGCCCACTCCGAGTTTGTTCCCTCTGCCGCGACTTCCGCCCAAGCCCACGTGAGGTCGATGGAGGAGTACCGCGCGCTGGCGGCGCGCGCCGCGGCTGATCCCGACGCGTATTGGGCGGAACAAGCCGCGCGCCTCTCATGGTTCCAGAAATGGGATCAAGTCAGCGCGTGGGACTTTCGCACCGCGGATATCCAGTGGTACCTCGGCGGCAAACTCAACGCCTGTTACAACTGCGTGGATCGGCACGTGGAGGCCGGACACGGCGCGGTGAAGGCACTGATCTGGGAGGGCAACGATCCCGCTGAGACGCGCGCTTTGACCTATGCCGAATTGCACGAGGCCGTGCAGCGCGCGGCCAACGCGCTCAAGGCGCTGGGGGTTGTCAGGGGTGACAGGGTCTGCATCTACCTGCAGATGATCCCGGAGCTGGCGGTGGCGGTGCTGGCGTGTGCAAGGATCGGCGCCGTCCACTCCGTGGTGTTTGGCGCATTCTCGGCCGACAGCCTGGCCACGCGCATCAACGATTGCGGCTGCAAGGTGATCATCACCCAAGACACCGGCGTGCGTGGCACCAAGCTCGACATCCCGATGAAAGCCAACGCCGACCGGGCTGCGGCGCTCTCGCCTTCGGTCGAGAAAATGCTGGTGGTTCGGCGCACGGGCAGCGCCGTTGCGATGGATCCGGTGCGTGATGTGTGGTGGCACGACGCTCTGGCGCAAGCGCCGGCGCAATGCCCGCCCGAGGCGATGGACGCGGAGGACCCTCTCTTCATCCTTTACACGAGCGGCTCCACCGGCAAGCCCAAGGGCGTGCTG
>SYLI01000094.1 GCA_005809105.1 Verrucomicrobiales bacterium
GAATGGGCGGCATGGGAATGGGCGGAGGCATGTTTATCCCGCGCATTCTAAACCCCTACTACGGGGTGAATTTCCCCATGTGGATGCCCGAGCCAAGCCTGGCTTTCGGCGCGGTCAACACGATTCCATTCATGGATCCGATGGAGCTTTTCCAGCTCGCGACGGATTGGTCGCAGCAGGCCTTCCGTTCGCGCGGGGCTTCCGGCCAGGTGAGCGGCAGTGCCGGAATTCTAAGTGGTCCGGGCTACCGCCGTGTGGCAACTGCAGGCCAACTCCAGTACGTGGCGACTCTGGCCACGCGGGAATTTGCCGCACAGCGCATGGGGTCGCCGGGGATGGGTTTCGCCAGCGTGCTCCCCCCTCCAGATGTCATCATTAACCGCAACATGTTTAGCGGCATGGGAGGCATGGGAGGCATGGGTGGAATGAATGGGATGGGTGGTATGGGCGGCATGAACGGGATGGGTGGTATGGGAGGAATGGGCGGCATGGGTGGAATGAATGGGATGGGTGGTATGGGCGGCATGAACGGGATGGGTGGTATGGGAGGAATGGGAGGCATGGGAATGGGAGGCATGGGTGGAATGAATGGGATGGGTGGTATGGGCGGCATGGGCGGTGGAATGGGCGGCATGGGCGGTGGTATGATGTTTGCAGTGGCGCGCGCGGAGCGGAAGTCGGTGATTGCCAACGAAAGCGCGATTCAACGCGCCAATGGCAAGCCAGTGACCACTGTCAGTGCGAGGCAATCTGCGCGAGGAGGGGGTGTGCGCGAAGCGGTCACCCCTGCGGGGGAACAGCGGCGGTTCTTGCGGGGTGGGCGGGCCAGCCCGTAGCCCACCCAACCATTGAAGACGAGTTCAGGCCAGCCGCGAGATGCTGGCCTTCTTCATTTTGGTCCAACCCTAGTGCCGGTGCAGGCGAAGCTGGTGGTCCACTCTCTTGGTCTGCTTGAAACTTAAGCGTGGCAACTCGGTGAGCGTGGGGGACTGAGTTTCGTTTAACACCTCGGCGGCCCGCCGGCATAGATCCGCCCAGCGTTCCCACTCAAGCGGCGGCGCGTGGGTGATGCGCCGGAGAAGGCTGCGCCACTCCACGATCAGCCGGTCGATGTCGCCTTCCTCGGCCACGGTTCCCACCCATTCATGTTTGCTGGCGGGATTGGCGTGGATGCTGCGGGCGATTTGCTCGGCGCCCGAGCCGTACTCGTAGGGGACGCCCGCCTCCAGATAGCCGAGGATGGATTCGCGACCGTACAACTGCCGGCAGGCGTAGGCCAGACGGCCTTCCCAGCGGTGCTCCTCGCCCGAAAACCGGAAGCCCGCCTTCAGGTTTGCCAGGTCGTACACCAGTTCGTCGGTCGGATAGCGTTCATCCTCCAGACCGGCGGCGATGGCCAGGCCGTCACCCTGGGTGAACAGGCTGACGACGCGCCCGCGGCGTGTGGGCGTGCCGGTTTCATCAATCAACTTCATGCGCCGCCATTGCGCCGCGGTGGCGCCCGCGCCAACGAGTTTGCGGCAGCCGGCGACCTGCGGGCAGCGCGCGCAGTCCTCAGGCGGGATGTCCCGCGCGGGCGGTTTCCACAGGGGCACGCCCGCATTGTCCACCGGCACGTCCGCCGTCATGCCGGCAAGGCTCAGTTGCGCCAGGAGCTTTCCGGGGGCGCGCACGAAGTGCAGCACGGGCGTGCCCTGGGCCTTGAGCTGGTGCTCCAGTCGCGGGGCGATCTTGTCGCGCCACAATTCTGGTTTGATTTCGTGCCCTTGAATCTGCAGCAGGCGTCGCACCCAACGTCCAGGCTCAAGCCGGCCATTGGGCAGCCGGTCGGCCACCGTCACGACACGGCCGTGTTCGACCGGCAAGCCCGGCGCCGAGATGACTTCGAGCTTGCCGCGCCCGAAATGGTCGGCCAGCTCCGGCATCGCCAGCAGCGGTTGCAGGGAGGGCCTCTCGCCGGGAACCGCGTCTTTGGGAATCACGCGAACCTGCGCCAGCGGCATCGCAACGGGTTCGGGATGCGTCTGCCATTGACCCAGGCTGTTGAGCATCTGCCGCGCGCGGCGGCGGACATGCCGCGAGCGCTCCGCGTCGGTGCGCAGGCCACAGGGGGTGTCGGGATGTTTCACCGAAAACTCCACGCCCAACAGGATGGGGCTCGTGGTGAAGAGGCGTTCCTGCACGCGCACGGCCGCGCCAAATGGATCACCTCCGCTCTGCGCCGCCACTGACATGATGGCCAGCAGCGCGCCCCAATCCACCAGCCCGCTGCGGGCGAGCACGCCGGGTGCCGCGTCGCGAAGGCCCAGCCCGTTGGCGCTGAGGATGAGGTAGCCGGTCTCGTCCAGCCCACGCCGGCCGGCGCGGCCAAACATCTGCAACAACTCGTCCGGGCGAATGGGCGTTTGACGGTTGTCGCGCGAGTAGCTGTCGGCGGCCAGCGCGACGGAACGCAGGGAGAAGTTGATGCCTGCGGCCAAGCCCAGCGTCGCCACCACCACGCGCAGTTGGCCGGCCTTGGCCAGGGGTTCGATGATCCCGGCGCGCGCGCCGTAGGAAAGCCCGCTGTGGTGATAGGCGATTCGCGATTGCAGCATGCGCGCCATGCGCGGGTCCACCAATCGCTTCTGTTCCGGGGTGAGCTGCAAGGGATCGGGTGTGGGCAGTGCACTGGCCAGGCTGGCGGCGAGCTTTTCCGCGCCCTGCCGCCGCGGTGCAAAGATCAGGATTGGGCCCAGATCGTCGGCCAGTGCCTTGGCGATGAGCCCGGGCCAGTAGCCGCGGATTTCCTTGGGCACGTGCCCCTGCAGTTGCGAGGGATGCACCTCCTCCAATGGCACGGGCCGGACGTGATGCTCGATGACGCGCACGCTCCGGCCCAGCCGGCGAAGCCATTGCGCGACGTGCCCGGGGTTGGCCACGCTGCCGGAGAGCAGCAGCAACTGGGTCGTGGAAGGGGCGAGCGCGATGGCGATTTCGTAGTTGAGGCCGCGGTCGCGGTCGCCGATCAGCTGGTATTCGTCGATGACCAGAAGGTCGGGCCCGCTGCCGCGGATGAGGCGGTTCTTCTGGGTTTCGAGGGTGGCGACCACGACGGGCGCGTCGAGGTTTTCAGACACGTCGCCCGTGGCGATGCCCACATCCCAGCCGCGCGCACGCCACTCGGCCACCTTGTCGTTGGCCAGCGCGCGTGTCGGCACGGTGTACACGGCGCGCGCGCGGGTTTTGCCCTGATTGGCCCACGATTCGAACACGAGGGTTTTGCCCGCGCCGGTCGGGGCGTGAACAATCACGTCCTCTCCCTGTCGCAAGGCGCCGATGGCCTGTTGCTGCCAGAGGTCGGGAATGACGAGATGATTGAGCGAGGGCGCCGGATCAGGTGGGGACGCAGGGCTCGGCACGCGCGCAAAATAGGTGGAAGGCGGTGGCGTGCCAACTCACAAACTTGTTTACTTGAAAGGCGCGCTGCCTATCATGCCCGCTCCCCGGCCGGAGTGGCGGAATCGGCAGACGCGCCAGACTCAAAATCTGGTTCCCGTAAGGGAGTGTGGGTTCGACCCCCTCCTCCGGCACCACTTTTTGGGGTGGGTGCAAACCCTGGCGAAGTGGCAGTTGGCCCGTGACAGTCCGCGGGAGGTCTGCTCCAATCTCCCCCATGCCAGCCCACCTCTTGCAACGGACGACCCTGGGTGCCTTGGTGCTTGCCTGCATGGGTTTGCTCACGGCCACCCATGGCGCCCCGGCCGCGAAGGGCCCCGCCGACTTTGCCATTCAACTTCACAGGCCCGCCAAGGCCGGCCAGCGGTGCCGCATAGAGGTGAAAGGCTCGTACATGGATCGCACTGAAACCAAGCAGGGCGAGCAGGAGGATGAGGATCTCAATTCGTTCCTCTATGACTTCAATGGCACCGTCACCGTTCTGGCGGTGACGCAGGGCGCCGGCATCAAAAAGGTGGCGCTGGAGGTGGAACGCTTCACCATCACCGAAGAGGACTTCACCTTCGAAGCATTCCCCAAGGGCACGCGGCTGGTCGGATTCACGAAAGGGCGCGACGAGGTCTTCGAGGTGATTCTCGAAGGCCAGAAGGAGGGCCGTCCGGTGCCCGAGGGTTTGGAACTGGACGCGCTGCAACAGGTCAACATTCTAAGCCGCGAGGACAGCGCCAACGATGACGTGGTGTTCGGCAGTCAAAAACGTCGCAAGCTGGGGGAAAGCTGGGACTTCAACAAGACCGCCTCCATGGCGGACCTCGAGCGGGAGGGCGCCCGATTCGACGCGAAGAAATTCTCAGGCCGCACCATTCTTGACCAGCTCGTGAAGGTCGATGGCATAGAGTGCCTGCTCATTCGCGGCGAGGTGGATGCCACCGATTTCCAGCCGCCGCTGCCCAAGGATTTCCGCGTGGAACAATCCAGCATGCAGGTGCGTTACTCGGGCAAGTTCCCCACCGATGTCCGCCTGCCGGAACTGGAGATCACGATGGAATTCAAGTTGGGCTTTCGCGCCAAGGCGGCCCCTGGCAAGGCCGGCGCTCCCATCCAAATCGCCAATCAACGCATTGCTCGAAGGGCCATCCGCATCATCCCGCTCAAGTGAAGCGCCTCCTCCGGCGCGAACACCCCACCTATCCATGAACCGACTCCTCGCATGGGCCCTGGCGCTGGCTTGCACCGCGTCCATCTGGGCCGAAGACTGGCCGCGCTGGCGCGGACCCCGCGACAATGGCAGTGCCGCCGCCGGCGACTACCCCGACAAGCCGGCGGAGTCGATCCTCTGGAAGACACCCCTGCCGGGAAAGGGGTGTTCAACACCCATCGTGTGGCAGCGTCAAATTTTTCTCACGGCCCCCGTGGACGGTCAGGATGCGGTGCTGGCCTTCGACTGGGCGGGCAAGAAGCTCTGGCATCGGATCGTGGGGGTCGAGGTCGCGGGCAAGCACCAGAACGGCTCCGGATGCAACCCCTCGCTGGCCACCGACGGCCGCCACCTCTTCGCTGCGTTTAAGAGCGGCACGCTCGCGGCGCTTTCAATGGACGGCACGTTGGTCTGGAAGCTCAATGTGCGGGAACGCTTCGGCCGCGACACGCTCTACTGGGATGCGGGCACTTCGCCCTGCACCACGCGCACGCATGTGGTGATGGCCATCATGCACGAGGGCGAGTCGGGACTGGCGGCCTTTGACAAGCAGACGGGCGCACTGGCGTGGAGGACGCCGCGCCAATATAAGGTGCCTAGGGAAAACGACCACGGCTACACCACCCCCATCGTTGTCACAAGACAGGGCCGCGAAGAGATTCTCACTTGGGGCGCCGAACACCTCACGGCTCATCAAGCCGAGGACGGCAAACTGCTGTGGGAATGTGGCGGGTTCAATCCGAGCCGCAAGGCCAACTGGGTTGCCGTGGGCTCCGGTGTGGTGTGGGAGGAGACGGCCATCGTGTCACATGGCCGCGGGAGCATCCTTGCCGGGGTGAAATTGGGTGGCAAGGGCGACGTCACCGAATCCCACCGCACCTGGACGCGAACGGACACGGGTGCCTTCGTGCCCACACCCGCAGCTTCGGAGGGCCGGGTGTATCTGGTTCGCGATCGCGGTGAGGTCGTGTGTGTGGACGCGCGCAACGGCAAGACGTTGTGGGAGGGGCGCCTGCCTGAGGACCGCAACAGTTACTATTCCTCGCCAGTGCTCGCGGGCGGGAAACTCTACGCGGCGCGAGAGGACGGTGTCCTCTTCGTTGCACGCTGCAGGGACAAGCTGGAGTTGATTTCCGAGAACCGGATGGGTGAAAGAGTGGTGGCCGCGCCGGTGCCGGTGGAGGGAAGGCTGTTGGTACGGGGTGAGAAGCACCTGGTGGCTGCGGGAGCCCGGTAGAGGCCCCAAATATTGTACGTGTACATATAATTTCGATTGCATGGGGTTGGCTCTTGCAGGACAGTGCCGGTGAAGGGCGGCGGCATGAATGCGCCGCCCTAGGAGCCCGAAAACACATGCGTGCGATGGGGTGGCTTTTCTGTGGCATTCTCGGATGCCATTGGGCTTGGGGCGCCGCCTCGTGGCCGATGCACCGGGGCAATCCCGCGTTGAACGGCGTCGCCGCCGAGGTGTTGCCCGATGCCCTCGTGCTCCGGTGGAAATTCAAGACAGGCGGGCCGGTGAAGTCTTCCGCAGCCATCGTCGACGGCCGGGTCTTTGTGGGGTCTGATGACGGGCAGGTGTACGCGCTGAACCTCAAGGATGGTGCCAAGCTTTGGGCGCACAACGCGACGGATCCCTTCGAAGCCTCACCGTTGGTGCTGGGAGGGCTGGTCATTGTGGGGGGAATCGACGGCGTTCTCTACGCGCTCGAATCGGGCACGGGCAAGGTGCGCTGGCAAGTGAAGACGGGAGACAAGATTGTCGGCGGCGCCAATGTCGTGAAATCGCCCGATGGAAAGACCGACCGCGTGCTCGTCGGCAGCCACGACTATACCCTCTACTGCGTCGAGGCGCGCACGGGCAATGAGGTGTGGAAGTACAAGGCGGAGAATTTCATCAACGGCTCGCCGTCGGTGACGCAGGGCCGCACCCTCTTCGGCGGCTGCGATGCGCTGCTGCATGTGATTGACGTGGCCAAGGGCGAACGCGAGAAGGTGGTGGAGGCCGGTGCCTACATCGCTGGCAGTGCCGCGGTGGACGGCCCGTTGGTTTACGTGGGCCACTACGAGAATGAGTTTCTCTGCATCGACATCAAGGAGGGCCGGGTGGTGTGGAAGTACCGCGACCGGCAGTTTCCCTACAACTCGTCCCCGGCGTTGACCAAGGATCGCGTGATCTTCGGCGGGCACGACAAGCGGCTGCACTGCCTCACCCGCGCGAAGGGCGAGGTGATGTGGGTGTTTAACACGCGCGGACAGGTCAACAGTTCGCCCGTGGTGTGCGGGCAGCGCGTGCTCGTGGGCAGCAACGACGGGCGACTCTACATGGTCTCGCTGGCTGACGGCGCGCGCGTGTGGGATTACGAGACCCAGGATGCCATCACCGCCTCCCCGGCCGTGGCCGAAGGGCATGTGGTGGTTGGCAGCGAGGATGGCCACGTGTATTGCTTTGGTGCCCGCAAGCCATGATGGCCGCCCCTTCCGCTTCTGCCGTTCCGCCGCTGGAAGCCCCGACGGCCGCGGGCAATTACTTCGTCTCCAACTATCCTCCGTTCTCGTTCTGGAAGCCGGACCGCGTGGGGGAGGTGGCGGCAGCCCTGCGCCGCCCACCGGCGCCGGGCACGGAGCTGGGCGTGTACCTGCACATTCCCTTTTGCCGGAAGCGCTGCCACTTTTGCTACTTTCGCGTCTACACGGACAAGAACGCCGCCGCCATCAAAGCGTATCTGGACGCGGCGTTGGACGAGCTGAGCCTCTACGCGGCGCAACCCTTCATCGGCGGGCGGCGCGTGGGCTTTGTGTACTTTGGTGGCGGCACACCATCCTACCTGTCGGTGGAGCAGTTGCGATATTTGACCGAGGGCATGAAGGCGCGGCTGCCGTGGGACAGCGCGGAGGAGGTGACCTTCGAGTGCGAGCCGGGCACATTGACGGAGGAAAAGCTGCGTGCCATCCGCGGCATGGGCGTCACGCGGCTGAGCCTAGGTGTCGAGAATTTTGACGACCACATTCTGGAGATCAACGGGCGCGCGCACCACGGCAAGGAGATCGATCGCGCCTACGCCGCCGCGCGCGAGGCGGGGTTCCCGCAAATCAACATCGATCTCATTGCCGGCATGGTTGAGGAGACGGAGGCCAACTGGCGGCAGTGCGTGGCCCGAACGCTGGAGCTGGCGCCCGACAGTGTCACCATCTACCAGATGGAAGTGCCCTACAATACCACGCTGTACCGGCGCATGCAGGAGGAAGGCAAGCTCACCGCACCCGTCGCAGACTGGGAAACCAAACGGCGCTGGGTGCAGTTTGCGTTCGAGCAGCTGGAGCAGGCCGGCTACACCGTGGGCAGCGCGTACACAGCCGTGCGCGACAAGGCACGCACGCGATTCGTCTACCGCGACCAGCTGTGGGCGGGGGCGGACCTCCTGAGTCTGGGCGTGGCCAGCTTCGGCCACATCGGCGGTGTGCATTATCAGAACCACCATGACTTCGACCCGTACGTGGCCCGCGTGCAGGCGGGGGAGTTTCCCCACTACCGCGCGCTGACACCCAGCGAGGAGGAGCGCCTCATCCGCGAATTCATCCTGCAGCTCAAGCTGGGCTCGCTGAGTTTGCGGTCCTTCGCGAACAAGTTCGGCGTCGACCTTCGCACGCGCTTCGCCGAGCCCTTGGAGCGCCTACGCCAGTGGGGATTCCTCTGCGTCGAGGGCGACACCCTGCGCATGAGCCGCGAGGGGCTGCTGCAGGTGGATCGGCTGCTGCACGAGTTCTTCCTCCATGAACATCGCAATGCGCGATACGCGTGAGCTTGCAATGACCCACCGCCCGATGGCCGCCGAAACCCCGCCCGACACCAAGCCCGGCGCCGTGTCGCCCCTATTGTTTCCGCTGGACGAATTTTACGTCCGGCAAGGGCGTGCCGTGCCCGCCGCAATCGCTCTCGAGGGTGTTGACGTTCCAGAGCCTTACCGGTCGCTGCTGGTTCATTCGAACGACATGACGCCCACTCTCGAGGCGTTCCACGGCGACACCCTCCACGTGCACGTGCTGTACGCCGAGGAGCGCGGCGACCATTATCATCGCGAAGTTCTCCTCGAGCTGGACGGCACGAACCGTGCGGTGGAATACGGCGCCATCCGGATCAACCTCGCCTTGCTTCCGGCGGACGCGCGCCGCGATGTGCTGGCCGCGCGCCAGCCGCTGGGGCACATCCTTCGGGCCCACCGCATCGCCCATGCCAGCCGGCCCAAGGCCTATCTGCGCTTCGTGGCCGACGAGCACATTGGTGGTGTGCTGCGGCTCAGCGATCGCCCCGTGCTCTTTGGCCGGCGCAACACACTGACCGAACGCGGCAATCTGCCGCTGGCGGAGATTGTGGAAATCCTGCCGCCTGAGCCCGCCTCCTAGTCGTTCCCGATGCCAGCGGATACCGAATCTCTGGACGCGGTTATCATCGGCGCGGGCCCGGCGGGTTCGGCCGCCGCCACCATCCTGGCCGAGCATGGCCGGCGCGTGCTGGTGATCGAGCGCGAACAATTCCCGCGCTACCACATCGGCGAGTCGCTCATCCCCTTTTCCTATCACCCGCTTGAGCGGCTGGGCCTCATCCCGCGCCTCGCGGCGTCGGCCTTCCAGAAAAAGTACAGCGTCGTGTTCGTGCAGCCCAACGGTCAGGCCAGCCAGCCCTTCTATTTCTTCAACCGATACGACCGCGACACGGTGGCCCAGACCTGGCAGGTGGTGCGCGCCGAATTTGACCTCATGTTGATGGAGAATGCGCGGGCCAAGGGCGCGCGCGTGCTGGAACAAACAACCGTGACCGGACTGGTGCGCGAGGGCGGGCGCGTCGCGGGAGTGCGCACGCGGCACGCGAACGGAACGGAGGGAACCTTCCTCGCTCCTGTCACTCTCGATTGCACGGGCAAGGAAGCCCTGAGCGCGGTGGGGCAGGGCTGGCGCGTCAAGGATCCGTTTCTCAACAAGGTCGCGGTGTGGACGTACTACCGGGGTTCGCGCCGCGAAACGGGCATTGATGAGGGACAGACGACGGTCGCCTTCGTGCCGGATAAAGGTTGGTTCTGGCACATCCCCCTGCACGACGACCGCGTCAGTGTCGGCGTGGTGGCCGAGGGCAAATACCTCTCGCGCGGGGGCGTGCGCGATGCGGGCGCGATGTTCCGGCGCGAGATCAGCCAGAACGCGTGGGTGGCCGATCACCTCTCGATGGGTGAACAGACGGGACCCTACTATCTTACCAGTGAGTTTTCCTTTCACGCCCGCCACTGCTACAGCCCCGGGCTGTTGCTGGCCGGCGACGCATTTTGTTTCCTCGATCCAGTGTTCTCCAGCGGACTCATGCTGGCGCTCAAGAGCGGGGTGATGGCGGGCGACGCGGTTCACGCCGCGCTGGAGGCGGGCGACCTCTCGCCGGCCCGGTTTGTCGAGTACGGCCGCGACCTGCGCACTGGCATCGAGAACATGCGCAAGCTCGTGTACGCGTTCTACAATCCGGAATTTTCTTTCAAGGACGTGATTGAGAAATTCCCCGACGCGGCGGGGGAGATCACCGACTGCCTCTCCGGCGACGTGGGGAAGGACTTCACCCGGCTGTGGGAGCGTGTGAGCCAGTTCGTGCCGCTGCCCGAATGCCTGCCCCTGGGCGCGCCGCTTGCGGAGGTGGGCGCGCCATGAACCTCCTTCAGATCACGCCGGGTGCGGGCAAGATGTACTGCGGAAACTGCTTCCGCGATAACACGCTGGTGGCCGCGCTGCGCCAGGCGGGTCATTCGGTGACCCTTCTGCCGCTCTACCTGCCGCTGACGCTGGAAGAGGCGGATCAGAGCGCGGGCACGCCGCTCTTTTACAGCGGTGTCAACGTGTACTTGGAACAGGTGCTCCCCCTCTATCGCCACGCGCCGCGATGGGTGCACCGGTTGGCGGGTTCGAGGCGGGTGTTAAACTGGGCTGCCGGTCGCGCCGCCAAGACACGCGCAGCGGATGTGGGCGAGCTCACCCTTTCCATGTTGCGCGGCGAATCTGGAAACCAGTCTTGTGAGCTGGACGAGATGTTGGCTTGGCTGCAGACCCAGCCCCGGCCGGATGTGGTCTGCCTGTCCAATTCGCTGCTGCTGGGCATGGCTCGAAATCTGCGCTCCGGATTGCACGCGCCCATTGTCTGCCAGCTCCAGAACGAGGAAGCCTTTGTGGATCAAATGCCCAATGGGCTTCGTGAGCAGGTGTGGGAACTCATGGCGGAGAGCGCGCGCGACGTGGCGGCCTTCGTGGCGCCCAGTCGTTATTACGCCAGCCGAATGCAGTCGCGCCTGCGCATCCCTGCAGACCGGCTTCATGTCGTGCCCAACGGTATCAATCCCGCCGGCTTCGAGGCCGCCAGCGCGCCGCAACACCCGCCGGTGCTGGGCTATTTCTCGCGCATGTGCCGCGACAAGGGGCTGGATACGCTGGTGGACGCGTACATCCTGCTGCGAGGGCGCAATCGGATGTCGCAGCTCAAGCTGCGGATTGGCGGTGGCTGCGGGCCCGGCGACGAGCCGCTCGTGAAGGAGCTGCGCCAGCGGCTGGATGCGCACGGACTGCTGGGCGACGTGGATTTTCAGCGCAATCTGGATCGCGCGGACAAGCAGCGCTTCCTCGCGTCGCTCTCGGTGCTATCGGTGCCCGCGAGGTTTGGCGAGGCGTTTGGATTCTACGTCATCGAGGCCATGGCCGCGGGCGTGCCCGTCGTGCAGCCGCGCTGCGCATCCTTTCCGGAGCTGGTCGAGGCCACCGGCGGGGGCGTGTGCTACGATCCGCCCGGTGCGTCCGATGCGCCCGCGTTGGCGGCGGCATTGGAAGATATGCTGAAGGATCCCGCCCGCGCCCGCGCCATGGGATTGCAGGGGCGACAAGTCGTGCTGGATCGCTTCACCCACACGGCCATGGCGCGGACCATGGCGGCCCTCTTTGAACAGGTGTCCACTCAACCCCAGCCCTTCTGATGCTATGGCCAGCGAATTCTGCATCCAACGCCGCGTCGAGTTCAGCGAGACCGACATGGCCGGCATCGTGCACTACGCAAATTTTTTCAGGTACATGGAGACGGCCGAGCATGCGTTCTTTCGCTCGCTGGGCACGTCCATCGTGGATGCCTCGCTGGGTGTGGGCTGGCCGCGGGTGCACGCCGAGTGCGACTACCGGCGCCCGCTGCACTTTGAGGATGAAGTCACGGTGCGCCTGCTGGTGGAGGCCAAGCATGCGCGGAGCCTGCGCTACCAGTTCCGGTTCCTGCGCCAGAACGAGGAAGTCGCGCGCGGCGCGCTCACGGTCGTCTGCGTCAGGCGCGACGCCGAAGGCAAGATGAAGGCCACGGATATTCCCGCTGCCATCTCCGGGCTCATCGATATGGCCGATGCCACGCAGCTTGAATGATGCGGGTGACAAACGGTTTGAAGTCCCTCCACCCGCCCACTACATTGCCCCCCGCATGATGACGGCCAACACTTCCGTACCCTTTCCCGCGTGGCTCTGCTGGGCACTGCTCACGGTCGCGTGCTGGGGCATCTACGGCATCTTCCTCCACTCCGGCGCACAGGGCATGGCCGACGCCGAGACGGGGCGCATCAAGGCGTTTCTGTGGGTGGGCTTGGCGTATTTCCTCACGGCGGTGCTGGCACCGCTTGTGATCCTCAAGCTGCGGGGCGCGTCGCTGGCATTCTGGGCCTATCCCGCAGCGGGCATGGGATGGTCGCTCGTGGCGGGCATTCTTGGCGCGGTGGGCGCGCTGGGGGTACTGCTGGCCTTTGGCGCGGCGCCAAAGCCCACACCGCTTTATGTGCCAGTCGTCATGTCCATCATCTTTGCCGGCGCGCCCATCGTAAACGCCGTGGTGTCCACCACCCGGGAGCATCATTGGCCGCACGTCAAGGCGCCCTTCCTGCTGGGAATCGTGCTTGCGGCCGTGGGGGGCTACCTCGTCACCAAATACAAGCCTACGCCGCCCGCCAAGTCTGCCGGCGCGGCGCCCACGACACAGGCCGGCGCCGCCCGTTAGAGGTTTTTGCGATATGGGTTCCCCCGGCCACGGCCGCGCCGACGAGCAGCTCGCCCGCCTTCGCGCCCTGCTTGCCGCTCTACGTCCGGCCAACTCGTTTTACACCTCCAAGCTTGCGGCCGCCCACGCCCCCGCGGATGTGTCGAGCCTAGCGGAGTTTGCCGAGCGGTTCCCCTTCACCACCAAGGCGGAATTGGTGGCAGACCAAGCCCAGTACCCGCCCTACGGCCGCAATCTTTCCTTCCCCGTGGCGCAGTACACGCGCTGTCATCAGACGAGCGGGACTCGCGGTGCGCCGTTGCGCTGGCTGGACACCAAGGAGAGCTGGCAGTCCATGGTGGATTCGTGGAGGACCGTCCTTTCCGCCGCGGGCGTGCACGCGGGCGACCGCGTTTTGTTTGCGTTCTCCTTCGGGCCCTTCCTCGGGTTCTGGCTGGCCTTCGACGCCGCGGTGCAGACGGGCTGCCTCTGCTTTCCCGGCGGCGCGCTCTCCAGCATCACGCGCCTGCGGCTCTTGCTGGAGAACCGCGTTACCGTGCTCTGCTGCACCCCCACCTATGCGTTGCACCTGGCGGAGGTGGCCGCGCGTGAGCAGGTGAATCTGCGGGAGGGATGCGTGCGGGTGTTGCTGGTGGCGGGCGAGCCCGGCGGCAGCATCCCGTCGGTTCGGGAACGGCTTCAGGCGGCCTGGCCGGGCGCGCAGGTGTTTGATCACCATGGCATGACCGAGACCGGGCCGGTGAGCTTTCAATCGGTCGACCATCCTGATTGCTTGGAGGTGATGGAGGGCGACTACCTCGCCGAGGTGGTGGAGCCTTCCAGCGGCGCGCCCGTGGTAGCGGGGCAGGCCGGCGAACTGGTGCTGACAACGCTGCAACGCACGGCTTCGCCGGTGCTGCGCTACCGTACCGGCGACCTCGTGAAAGCGCTGCCCGGCGCCGGTCCCCTGCGGCTGGCCGGCGGAATCCTGGGGCGCGTGGATGACATGGTCATCATCCGTGGCGTGAATGTCCATCCAACGGCCGTGGATCACATCTTGCGCCAGTTCCACGAGATTGCCGAATACCGCGTTCGCGTCACCCGCGAGGGCGCGCTGTCGGGGCTCATCATCGAAGTGGAGCCCTCGCATGGCGCTGCGCTCTCCGTCGCCTCGGTCGAGGAAGCACTGCGCGCGGCTTTGGGCCTGCGCGTGCCGGTGAAGTTGATGCCCGCCGACAGCCTCCCGCGATTTGAATTGAAGGCCGCGCGGTGGATTGGAGAATCCTCCCATGCCTGAATCGCAGCCGCTGGTGCGCCTGGAAGCCGTGTCGAAGGAATACCCCGGTCACGACGGGGCCGTGCTGACGGTGCTCGCTGACCTCTCGCTTGCAATCCACGCCGGTGAGTCGGTCGCCGTGACCGGCCCCTCCGGGTCGGGCACGAGCACGCTGCTCAACCTCATGGGCGCGCTGGATCTGCCCACGCGCGGCCGTGTGTGGTTGCAGGGCGAAGACCTGGCGGCGTTGGATCGCGACCAGCTCGCCGCGCTGCGCAACCGCGCGCTGGGTTTCGTCTTCCAAAGCCATCACCTCCTGCCGCAGTGCACCGTCATGGAAAATGTGCTCTTGCCCACGCTGGCGCGGGGGCGCGCCGATGCAGAGGCGCCCTCGCGCGCGCGCCGACTGCTTGATCGTGTGGGGCTTTCCAACCGCATGGCGCACCGGCCCGGAGAGCTTTCTGGGGGTGAGCGGCAGCGCGTGGCGGTGGTGCGTGCGCTTATCAACCGCCCGCGGCTGCTGCTGGCTGACGAGCCAACGGGTGCGCTCGACCACGCCACGGCCCAGTCGCTCAGTCATTTGCTGGTGGAGCTTAATCGTGAGGAGCAGGTGACCCTGGTCGCCGTGACGCATTCGCCCGATCTGGCGCGCTGCATGAACCGCCAGTTCCAGCTTTGCGAAGGCCGCCTGCGAGAGCCATGACACGCTGGACTCTCATCGCGCGCAGCCTGCGCTTCCACGCCCGTTCGCACGCGGGCACGGTGCTGGGCGCGGCCGTGGCGGCGGCGGTGTTGACCGGCGCGCTGGCTGTGGGCGACTGCGTGCGCCACACCCTGCGCCGGCAGGCGCTGGAGCGGCTGGGGAAAATCCATGCGGCGCTGATTCAGCATGACCGCTACTTTCGCGCGGCGCTGGCAACGGAGATGCAGGAGACGACGGCTGGCGCCCCGCTACTGGTTGCCGCGCTGCGCCTCAATGCCACGGCGCAGCACCCCGAATCCAAGGCGCGCGCCAGTCAGGTGCAGCTCATGGGGGTCACGGACGATTTCTGGAAGTGCGCGCCGTCCGGCAGCCCTCCCGTCGCGCTCGCTGCAGAAGGCGCGCTGATTAATCCACGGCTGGCCGCGCAGCTGAATCTGAAGCTGGGCGACACCTTCTCGATGCGCATCGCCAGGCCCAGCATCCTCCCGCGCGACGCGCCTCTGGCGCTGGCGGAAGACCTGACGGTGCGTTTGAGACTGCGCGTGGCGGGCATTCTGGACCCTCAATCGCAACTGGCCGACTTCAACCTGCGGCCCGGCGCGACGCCCCCGCACAACGTGTTTGTGAGTCTCGACTGGCTGCAGAAAGAGGCCGAAATGCCCGGGCGCGCCAACGTGCTGCTCGCCGCCGCCGGCGACACGGGCGCCGCGACTTCCGCGATTCTGGCACAAGCCAACACGAGCTTAAGAAAGCACTGGCAGCTGGCCGATGCCGAACTGGAGCTGCGCGAACTTCCACAGCACGACGTGCTCGAGCTGCGCACCGGCCGCATCTTTCTGGATCCACCCGCGCTGGAGGCGGCGCGCGGCGCGGGCAATGCCACGCAGACCGTGCTCACCTACCTGGTCAACGAAATCCGCTCTGGCAATCACACCGTACCCTACTCGATGGTGACGGCTCTGGAATCCTCGGCGCCGCCCTTGGCAGACTTTCCCAATCTGGGGACGCAAGGCGTGGTGCTCACCCAGTGGCTGGCCGAGGAATTGGGTGCGCGGAAGGGAGACCCCTTGAGCCTGTCGTATTACGTGCTGGGGATGAATCGACAGCTTGAGGAACGCAACGCAACCTTCACCGTGGCGGGCGTTGTGCCCACGTCGGCGCACGGTGGCGACCGCGAGCTCATGCCCGACTTTCCCGGCATTGCCGGCGTGGATGAAATCCGCAATTGGGAACCGGGGATTGACGTGGATCTCAAGAAAATCCGTCCGCAAGACGAGGCGTATTGGAAGGAACACCGCGGCACACCCAAGGCCTTCTTGTCGTGGGACGCCGGGAAGGCCCACTGGGCCAACCGCTACGGCGCCGCCACGGCCGTGCGCTACGAACTTGGCCCCGGCCGACACCAGGAAATCGAAGCGGCGCTGCGGCAGCGTCTGGATCCTGCGGCGATTGGCTTGCAGTTTCGCGACGTGCGCACCTTCGCGCTGGACGGCCGGTCAGCCAACGACTTTGGCGTACTGTTCGTCAGCTTGAGTTTTTTTCTCATCACGGCGGCGTTGCTCCTCATGGGACTGCTCTTCGCCTTTGGCACCGAGCAGCGTGCGCCGCAATGGGGCACGATGCTGGCCATTGGATTCACGGGCCGCCAAGTAGGCACGCTGGTTCTGCTCGAGGGAGCGGTGCTCGCCGTGTTGGGGTCCGGACTGGGTGCGCTGGCGGGGCTGGGATACACGCACCTCTTGACGCGCGGGCTGGGCACCATTTGGGCGGGCGCGTTGGGAGCCGGCAGCATTGATTATCATGTGCTGCCGGTAACCGTGGTGGTGGGGATGTGCGGCGGCATCGTCATGGCGCTTTTCACCGTCTGGCTGACCTTGCGCCGGCTTCGACAAGCGCAGGCCGCCACCCTGCTCAACGCCGGAATGCATCTGGCGCGGCCGCAGCCCGGAGCCTCTCGTTCCGGCGCTCTCACCGCCGCCCTTTGTCTGTGCGGCGCGCTCGTGCTGGCGTGGAGCATGAAGGGCGCGGCAGGGCAGGCCAAGGCGGGAGGATTCTTCGGCGCCGGCGCGCTGCTTCTGGCATCGGGCATTGGCGCGTGTCACGCGTGGCTGGGAGGGCTGGCTTCGGCGGGAGGGACAGGCTTTGCCTCGCTGGGTGCCATGGGTTGGCGTGCTGGCGCGCGCCGTCGCGGGCGCAGCCTGGCGTGCGTCAGCCTGCTGGCATGCGGCGTCTTTCTGGTGGTGGCCGTCGGTGCATTCCGAGTTCCGCCGGAACAGGGCATGGGAACACGCACTTCGGGCACGGGTGGGTTCGCCTTTTTTGGCATTGCCGATGCAGCGGTGTTGCACGACCTAAACACCTCGGCCGGGCGCGAGAAGATGGCGGTGAACGAATCCAAGGTGCCGGCGGGCACGCTGGTGCCACTGCGCCTGCGCGAGGGCGACGACGCCAGTTGTCTCAACCTCAACCAGCCGCGTGAGCCGCGCGTGCTGGGCGTTCAACCCGCGCTCTTGGCCCGTCGCGGTGCGTTTACCTTTGCCGCCGAGGAAGCGGGCGGGGATCGACTCCACGGCTGGGATCTGCTCTCCCGTCGCTATGCCGACGGAGCCGTTCCCGGTGTGGTGGACTTGAGCACGGGGCAGTGGGCACTGCACAAGCGAGTCGGCGACACACTGGACTATCCCGACGAGCGCGGCGGCACCTTCCGCATCCGCATCGTGGGTATGCTGGCCCATTCCATGTTGCAGGGCGACCTGCTGATCGCCGAGGATCAGTTCGTGCAACGCTTTCCCTCTGCCGCGGGTTATCGCGTGCTGCTGGTGGATGCCGCGCACGCCGACGCCGCGCAGGCAGCGCGAAAGGAGCTGGAGTTTGCCCTCGAGGATCACGGATTGGAACTCACGGCCGCCACCGACCGTCTGGCAGCCTTCAGCCGCGTTCAGAATACCTACCTCGACATTTTTCAGGCCTTGGGTGGTCTCTCGCTGCTGCTGGGCAGTGCCGGGCTGGGCGTGATGGTGCTGCGCAATGTGCTGGAGCGTCGCGGCGAACTGGCACTCATGGAAGCCGTGGGATTTGGCAGGGGCGCGTTGCACTGGCTGGTCTGGGCCGAACACGGCGGATTGCTGGCGATGGGAACACTCGCAGGCGTGATGTCGGCCCTGCTGGCGGTGTGGCCGGCCTTGGATGCGCCAGGTCACGGGATGCAGCCTTCGGCGATTGCCCTCACGGTGGGCGCCATCCTCCTGAGCGGAATGGTCTGGATCGGGCTGGCGACCTCAATGGCTTTGCGCGGCGAGCTGCTGCCCTCGCTGCGCAGCGAATGAACGAAATGGAGGACACCATGAATCACGCAAGCAAACGCACCGTGCTGCTGGTGCTGGTGGTGGCAACCGCGCTGACGGCGGCGCCGAAGGCTCCCGATCCACAGCGGGTCTTTGCTGAGGACTTCAGCCGGGCTGAAGCGCTGCCTGATACGCTGCTCATTTTGAATGGCGAATTTGCCCTGCGCAGCGAGGGCGGCAACCGGTTCTTGGAATTGCCGGGGACGCCGCTGGATCAGTACGGCATCATGTTTGGCCCGACGCGGCAGGCGGGAGATCGGGTGTCGGCTCGATTTTGGGGCACGCGTGCGGGCCGGCAACAACCCGCGTTTGGCGTCGGGCTCAACGGGGTCGGCGGCTACCGGCTGATGATCAGCGCGGCCAAGCGCAGGCTGGAGCTTCTCAAGGGCGATGTGGTCGTCGCTGGCGCCGATTGGATTTGGACCACGGGCCGGTGGGCGCATCTCTCGCTGCAAGTGCGTGCCATGGCCGCCGACAAGTGGCGTGTGGAAGGCAAGGCATGGATGGAAGGCGAACGCGAGCCGGAGGGCTGGAATGTCGTTTGGAATGAGGATGCAATGCCTGCCCCCGGCCGCGCCAGCGTGTGGGCGCATCCTTATTCGGGCACGCCCATCCGGCTGGATGACCTGCGCGTGGTGCCGGCGGCACCCTAAAGTCTGCTTTGCCGTTGACGCGGGCGGGCAATGCGATTGAATTTGGCCCATGCAATGCCTCCGCTCTCGTCCGTGGTCACGTCTTTCGATCCTGTTGGGCGCTCTCTGCTTCGCCGTGGCGTTGCCCGCGGCCGACTACGCACCCACGGTGGGGCTGCAGACGTGGACCTGCCGCAACATGAGCTTCGATCAGGCGGTGGCCTTCGCCGTCAAACACGGGCTCAAACAAATCCAGATGATGGGCGGCCACATGGATCCCAACGCGCCGCGTGAGGAGACGCTGCGCAAGAAGGCCATCCTCGATCAACACGGGCTTACGGTATACACGTTTGGCGTCGCGGGCACCTCGCCGGACAAGGAGAAGAATCGCAAGCTCTTTGAGTTCGCCAAGCTGGTTGGGATCAAGCTCATCGTCGTGGAGCCGACCAACGACAAGGCGCTGTGGGATGGGCTCGAGGCGTTGGTGAAGGAGTACGACATCAAGCTGGCCATCCACAACCACGGCAAGGAATCGGTGTACGGCACGCCCGAAAAAGTGTGGAGCGTGCTGAAGGGACGCGACCGGCGCATCGGCGTCTGCATGGACGTGGGCCACTTGGTGGGCGCAGGTTTTGACGCCGCCCAAGCGTTTCGCGGATACGAGGGGCGCGTCTACGACATCCACCTCAAAGACAAGAAGACGGAGAAGGTTGACGGAAAAAGCGTGCTCTTGGACGTGAAAGTGGGAACGGGCGACGCCGACTACAAGGGGCTGTTCGCCGAGCTCAAGAAAGCGCGCTGGGGCGGCGTGCTCGCCATCGAGACGGACAACGGCACGTTTGCAAAGGACCCCACGGAATTTGTCACGGCGGCCATTGCGTTCGTGAAGCAGCAGCGCTAGCTCCGCAAGAGGCGTCAGCGCACGTACGCGGGGTCGTAGACGCGCCCCACTGCTGACTTGCGCAACAGTGCCGTGAACCGCGCAAGCCCCGACTTCTCTGGGTTTTCCAGCCCATAGTGCAAATTCGAGGTGAGGTACGTCCGGCGCGTCGACTCGTCGTAGCGTGGATACGAGGCGATGATCTGCTGCAAATCCCCTAGCCCCCGGGCCCTGGCTTGGCGCAGCTTCTGGCGCAGAGCCGCGTCGTGCGCGCCCCGGCGCAGCGCCCACACCGCGTAGACAAAGGGCAGGCCGGTGAGCTCATGCCACGCCGCCCCCAGATCCCAGATGGTGTGGTCGTGGGGCGAGTCGAGAAAATCCAGCCCCGCATTGCCGATGAGCAGGACGAAGTCATGGTTTGCTGCAGTGCCCGGATCCTCAAGCGGCAGCAGTTGCGGTGCGAGTCCACGCTGGGAGAGCAGCACGCGCAAGAGGTTTACGCTTGTCAACGAGGCGGTGTCACAATAAATCGCCTTCGCCTCTTCGATCGGGCGGCGGTGCGCCAAGAACACACTGCGGACAGCACCATGCGAAGCCACGGCGATGCCATCGAGGATGTCGTAGCCCTCCGTCAACAGCACGGCCGTGACACTCAAGAGCGCCGCATCCACCTCTCCTTCATGAAGCAGCTTGGCCAGCGCGGAGGGCGGAGCGAAGATCGTGTCGCCCTCGATGCCATGGGTGAGCGGAGCGGAATTGAGGAAGGGTACCGAGCCAATGCGCGGGCGCGCGGGGTTGTTCATGCGGTGGCGAGATTGTGGTCGAGCAGCGGCGACCGGCCGCCCGCATCTGGCAGGGACGGCGCGCCGGCTTCGCCCCACTCGCGCACGGGTTCATAAAACGTGTTTCGCTGCACGGCGGTTCTCCCCACTTCGCGGATGGCCTTCACCATGTCGGCCTCCGATTGACACTGCGGCGTGGGCGCGCCGGCCATGTGGAAGATGTGCTCCTCAAGGATCGTGCCGTGCAGGTCATCGGCGCCAAAGCTCAAACCCACCTGCGCGAGCTTGAGCCCCATGCCCACCCAGTAGGCGGTGATGTGGTCGAAGTTGTCCAGATACAGACGGCTCACGGCGAGCGTGCGAAGCTGGTCAAATCCCGTGGGCGGATGATCCACGGGCACCTGGTTGTTCTCCGGCTGATAGGGCAGGGGGACGAACCCCGTGAAGCCGTGCGTCTCATCCTGCAGGGCGCGCAGCTGGCGCAGGTGGTCAACGCGGTCGGCGGGCGTCTCGACATGGCCAAAGAGCATCGTGCAGGTGCTGCGTCCCCCCAGCCGGTGCCACGCGCGATGCACCGCCAGATACTCTTCGGCAGATTCCTTGCCGCGCGCAATCGCCTGACGCACCTCCTTGTTAAAAATCTCCGCTCCGCCGCCCGTGAGCGAATCGAGCCCGGCGTCTTTAAGTTCGATGAGCGTTTGCTCGACGGATTTCCTTCCCTGCCAGGCGAGGTGCAGGATTTCGATGGCCGTGAAGCATTTCAATTGCAGCCGGGCGTCAAGTGCCTTGAGCGCGCGCAGCATCTCCACGTAGTAGCCAAACGGCAGCGTGGGGTGCAGCCCGCCCACGATGTGCAGCTCCGTGATGCCCAGCGCCAGCGCCTCGCGCGCTTTGGCGACCATCTGCTCCACGGACAGCTCGAAGCCATCGGCGTCGCGCTTCTTGCGCGCAAAGGAACAGAACTGGCAGGAGAGGATGCAGTAGTTGGAATAGTTGATGTAGCGATTGAGGATGTAGCTGGCGCGGTTGCCCACCTTGCGCGCGCGGGCTTGGTCGGCCATCGCACCCACGGCATTGAGGTCCTTGGACTCGAAGAGGCGCAACGCGTCGGCTTCCGACAATCGCTCGCCCGCCGCCACCTTCTCGCGCAGGCCATGCAGTGCAGTGTCTTCGCCTCGGCGCATGTCAGAACGTCCGGTAGCTCCAGAACGTGTGGAAGGCCACCTCAGCCCACACCACGGCGATGAAAATCATGCTGATGGTGGCGTTGAGTCGGAAGAAGGATTTTTCTGCCCACTGCAGCCCGCGCCGCCGCACGATCCAATGTTCCAATCCAAGCAGAAGCAGGGTGATCAACATCCCGACCCAATACGGAAATCGAAAGCTGGCAATGAGGCCCAAAAAAACCAGGAGGCCAAACATGGCGATGTGCGCGAGCAGCGCCGCCGCAAGCGCATTCTGCGGCCCCCACCGCACCACGAGTGAATGGAGCCCGTGCGTGCGGTCGAAGTCGTAGTCCTGAATGGCGTAGATCATGTCAAATCCCACCAGCCAGAGGAGGACGGCTGCGGCCATGACCGTGGGCAGCAGGGCGCCGCTGCCGACAGAGCCGAGCATCTCGGTGAACCAGCGCCATCCCGACGCGCTGCTGTTGATGGGCGCGAAATCAAACGAGCCTGTCACCGCGATCCACGCGCCCACCGGCGCCAGCGCCAGCGCCGCGCCGAGCACCAGGTGTGTAAAGTCGGTGAAGCGCTTGGTGAGCGAATAGCCGAGGATGATTCCGAGGGCCACGGGAGAAAGCCGGAAGCAGAGCGGGTTGATGAGCAGGCAGACCCCGACGAAGCCGGCCGAAGCGGCGACACAGAGCACGGAGGCGCTGAAGAGGCCGATGCGTCCCGCGGGCAGGTGCCGATCCCGCGTCCTTGGATTGGCCGCGTCAAACTTGCGGTCGGCGATGCGGTTAAACGCCATCGCGGCCGTGCGTGCCGTCGCCATGGCGGCAAGGATGAGCAGGAAAAGGCGCCATCCGGGCCAGCCGTGCTTCATCAGCGGCGGGGGATTAGACAGCAGGAAAGACTTTGAGCGCGCCGCCAGCAGCATCGACGCCAGCGCAAAGGGCAGCGCGAAGAGCGTGTGCGAGAACTTGACGAACTCCGCCCATGTGCACAGAAGGGCCCATATCCGGTTCCCGGTCACGGGCCCGACATTGCTCAAGGCTTGGCCAAAACTCAAGCCCGCGCCCGGAATGAAGCGCGCCGTCAGTCTGCCGGTTCATCCGCCCAGCGCGGGCCGATGTCGTGCGTCAGTCCCAGATGGTCGAGCACGCGGGCCACCACCGTGTCCGCCAGTTCCTCCAGCGTGCGCGCGCCGGAGTAGAAATACGGGTTGGCCGGCAGGATGGTTGCGCCGGCCAGCAGCAGCAGCTCCATGTTTTTGACATGGACTAAATTGAGCGGCGTCTCGCGGGGCACGAGGATCAGCCGCCGCCGCTCCTTGAGGCAGACATCGGCCGCGCGCAGCAGCACGTCGGTGCTGAAACCGTGCGCGATGCGGCCCATCGTGCCCATCGTACAGGGAATCACCACCATCGCATCGGGCGCATGGGTGCCGCTGGCGAAGGGCGCGTTCATGCTCTTGATGGCGTGCTGGTGCGCTCCTTCGGGCACACGAAGGCCACCGGGCAATTCCCCGGCCAAAACCTGCTGCGCGTACGGGCTCATCACCAGGTGCAACTCATGCTGGCGCGCGTCGATGCGGTCCAGGAGGCGCTGGGCGTAGATCGCCCCGCTGGCTCCGGTGATGGCCACGAGCAGTTTCACGAGGCAAGTGCGTTCATCGCCCCGGCAGAATAATCCACCGCCGTGATCGGCGACAAGGCGACAGGATGGAGAAATCGGCTCGACCTTTCCGTGCAAGATGCGTACGGTTCGTTCCGGTCGTTCGCGACATGAAGGGGAGGTTAAGACCAATGCTTTGGCGCACGGCTGGGCCCGTGCTGGCCGCGCTCCTGCTGGTCAGCTGCCAGACCTCGCCGGACAACCGGGCCCCCGTCGTCTTTCGCACGGCCGAACCCCCCGAGACACTGCCGCCCCCGGTGGTCGGAACCGGGCCAACCCGCCCCGTGGTACCCGGGCCGGTGGACAAGCCCGTGCCACCGGTGGTGCGTCCTTCGGTTCCCGAAGCTCCCACACCCGCCGCGCCACAATCACCCTCGCGCACCATCGTGCCACCGACGCCGCTGGTTCCCGAGCGGCCCGCACCGGGATGGGAAATCGTGCAGACCAAGCTTCCTCCCGCTGCGTTCACGGCCAGGGTTGCCGGTGTGGAATGGATTTCATTGGAAGCCTGGGGCCGGCGCCGTGGCAACTGCCAGTTCGCGCGGCTCAAGAATCAGGGCGAGTTGATTCACCGGCTGGTGATTTCCGGGCAGCGATTTGATCTGATGGCGGACAACCGGCTGGTGCACTGCCAGGGCGTCCAGGTCTGGCTGGGTTTTTCTCCGAAGCTGGTCAAGGGCCACCTCTATCTGCATCCGCTGGACATGCACAAGCACATCGACCCGCTGGCGTCCGCCATGCAGCACTTGGGGCGCGTGGTGGTGATTGACCCGGGCCACGGCGCCGACAATCTGGGCACGCAGAGCATCGTCAACCGGAAATTCGAGAAGGAGTACACGCTGGACTGGGCGCTGAGGCTCAAGCCCCTGCTCGAGTCGCGCGGCTGGAAAGTGCACCTCACCCGCACCGCCGACAAGGGCGTGGCCAATGAAGACCGGGTGGAGTTTTCCGACCGCGTGCGCGCGACGCTCTTTGTCAGCCTGCATTTCAACTACGCCGCGCCCCACGTGAGCGGACTGGAGACCTACTGCATCGCCCCGGTGGGGATGCCCTCGCACCTCACGCGCGGGTTCAAGGATCCCGTGGAACGCGCCCTTCCCAACAACGTCCACGACACCACCAACCTCCAGCTGGCCTCGCGCGTCCACAGCCAGATGCTGGCCACCTGCGGGATGGACGACCGGGGAGTGCGGCGGGTCCGGTTCATGTCGGTGCTCAAGGACCAAAAACGCCCCGCCATCCTGGTCGAGGGCGGCTATCTTTCCAACGCGGCGGAGGCCCGGCGGATCGACTCGCCGGAGTACCGGCAGAAGCTCGCGCAGGCCGTGGCGGAGGCGCTGCCGTAGCGTGCGCTAAAAGCTACCAGCGGGCGGGGACGGTCCGGTGCTTTCCGGTGCGGTCGGCGTAAAGCACCTGCTGGTGGGACGCGCCGTACTCGTGGACCAGGCGGGTGATCTTGACGTCAAAACAGCAGTACTCGGCGATGTCCATCATTCGGCCCTGCTTGAACCATTCGAGCGCCTGAAGTCCTTCGGCGGTTTTTTCCACGCCCAGCGTCGCCTGCGCGATCGAGTCCAGCGAGAGCCGGTGGGTTAGGTGCTTTCCCAGTTCCACCATCATGTCCAGCGTCGGCAGCTGGCGCAGGTCCAGCGAGGTGTAGGCGTGGAGCACCTCGTAGTCAAAGCGCAGGATGTTGAACCCCACCACCAGGTCAGCGCGTTGCAATTCCTGCACCAGCCCGTCCACGTGGGGCTCACCGTAGATCGCATAGCCGCCGCGCGCCGTGCTGTACGTCACGCCCACGCTCATGCCCATGCGGGAGATGTGGCCCCAGCCGCCGACATCGTGGGCCGACCGCTGCGTTTCCAGGTCAAAATAGACGATGTTCTTCACCGTTTCACAGAGTGGGTGGACTGGCCGAACAATCCCTCGGCGGCTTCCATCACCGCCTCGCCCAGCGTGGGATGCGCCACAATGGTGTCAGTCAGATCGCGCGCCTTGGCACCCAACTTCAGTGCCAGAGCCAGTTGCCCGATGAGTTCGCCGGCGCTGGCACCGGCGATGTGGCCGCCCAGAAGAGCGCCCGAGTCGGCGCAGGCCACGAGTTTCACGAAGCCGTCGGCCTCGCCCGAGGCCACAGCCTTGCCGATGCCCGCGAAGGGAAACCGTGCGACGCGCACCGAAAGGCTGCGAGCCTTGGCCTCTTCTTCAGACAGGCCGACCGTGGCGATTTCTGGATGGGTGAACACGACAGCGGGAACCTGGTGATAGTCCATCCTCGATGCGTGCCGGCCCGCAAGCAGGTTGTCCACCACAACACGGCCTTGTGCGGCGGCGACGTGCGCCAGAGCCAGTTGGCCGGTGACGTCGCCGATGGCGTACACGCCCGGCGCCGTGGTTTCCATGTGGTCGTCCACACGGATGGCATGGTGCTCCAGTTGCACGCCGGCGGTTTCAAGTCCCAGATCCCCGCTGTTGGGCGTGCGACCGACGGCGACGAGCAGCCGGTCGCCCGACAGGGTGTGGCCGTCGGCGAGCGTCACGCGAACGCGCGAACCCTCCACAACGGTGCCGGTGATGCGCTGCTGCAATTTCACCTCGATGCCCGCGTGCCGGAAGCTGCGCGCAAGCGCAAGTCCCAGATCCCGGTCCAGCCCGGGCAGCAGGTGGTCCATCATCTCGATCACGCTCACGCGGCTTCCCAGCCCGGCGAAGAGGGAGGCAAATTCGCAGCCGATATAACCGCCGCCGGCAATGATGAGTTCGCCAGGCGGCGTGTCCAGTTCCAGCAGATCGTCGCTATTGAGGATGACTCGGCCGTCGCGCGGCGCCACGGGAAGTTCCTTCGGGCGCGACCCTGTGGCGATGATGATGGCGCGCGCAGCCTGAAGGCAGGTCGGCGCGCCGGCGCCCTGTACCTCCACGACACGTGAGCTCTGCAGGCGGCCGCGACCCTTCACCACCGTCACCCGGTTCTTCTGCAGCAACGCCTGCACGCCCTGGCCGAGTTTCGCCACCACATCGCGTCGGCGCTGGATCATGGCGGGCAGGACGGCCGCATCTGCCGCCACGTGGATTCCCATCGCCGCGGCGGCGCGAGCCTGGCGCAGGAGGGCGACACTGGCGACCATGGCCTTGGTGGGGATGCAGCCCGTGTTGAGGCAGGCGCCGCCCAGGCCGGCCTGTTCCACCACCGTCACGCGCAGGCCCTGATGGGCCGCGCGCAGTGCGGTGATGTACCCGCCGGGGCCTCCACCGAGGATGGCCAGATCGGTTTCTGCGACGCTCACGCCGGGGAATCTAGTGGGTGGGCCCGTGCGCCGGAACCTAAAAAGTGGACGCCCGTGGGAATCGCCTTTCCATGGCCGCCATCTTTTGGATACTCTCACCTCCCACAATCCTGGAGAATTCCCACCCTTGGGTGCTGCTGGGAGCAAAATGCAAACGACCCCGCCTTCCGACTCCGAAACGCGCGAACGCAGTCCGGAGCTCAAGATTTATTTCCTGCCCAACCTGTTCACGGCCGGCAACCTCTTCTGCGGATTCCTCGCGCTGACGCTGATCGTGCAGGCGCCCTCGCTGTTCGATGAAGCGACGTTTGCGGAGGCGCGGCAGAAGATCGTCTGGGCGCTGGAGCTCATCCTGCTCGCGTGCATCTTGGATGTGCTCGATGGCCGCGTCGCGCGGCTGGGCGGCTATGATAGCCCCTTCGGTCGCGAATTTGACTCGCTGGCCGATGTTGTGTCCTTCGGCGTGGCGCCGGCCTTCCTGGTGTACAAAGTGGTGCTTGCCGACGTGTTCCGACAGAACTGGGAGGAGATCGGCTGGTTCATCGCGTCCATCTATGTGATCTGCGGTGCGCTCAGGCTGGCGCGGTTCAACTGCCTGGCCACGATGGCCGAGAGCAATCCTGTGCCCGATCATGGCCGCGAATTCATGGGCTTTCCCATTCCGGCGGCGGCGGGGCTCATCGCCAGCATCGCGTATTTCCTCATTTGGTTTGAGGAAAAGGATTTCGTGAAGAGCAACTGGAAATTCGCGCTGCCCGTGCTGCTGCTGTTCCTCTCGGCCATGATGGTGAGCAAGGTGCCCTATCCCACGTTTAAGACCGTGGACTGGCGTGCGCGGCGGTCGTTCATCTTCATGGTGCTGGTAATGCTGGCCTTGGGGTTCCTGGTCACGTTGGGCCGCAAGGCGCTGCCGGTGGCGATGCCTTTCGTATTCCTGGCGTACCTGATCTACGGGTTTGTGCGGCCATGGCTCTCGCGGCGGACACGCCATGAGATCGAGGAAGGAAACGACGAGCACGCGGGTGCGTAGCGCGTCCTGGTGGGAGGGCGCAGGCTAGCGAAGGTACTGCTCCACCGCCTGCTTGCGCTTGGCCAGGAACTTGAGCCGGCCTTCGATTTCCTCCAGTTGAGCCTGCTGCACCAGCCGCTTGGTATCATCCTGCGGCGCGCCGCCGCCCGACTGGATGTGCTTGCGTTCATCTTCCAGTTCGCGGCGCTTGTGGTCGAGCGACCTTGAGTAGAATTCCAGGCGCACCTTCTCCAATTCCGGCTGGAACCAGCGCGGGGGCGCCATGGCGACGCGTTGCGGGCCGAAACTGGGCACGTAGTGTTCGCGGCTGGATTCCTCCTGGCTTTGCCGCCGGCGCGCGCGCAATTCGTCGCCAGCCAGCGCCAGCCGCACTTCCTGTTCACTGGGGGCCACCCGCTTGGTGAGGCTCAGCACGAATCCGCCCCTGGCCGTGGCGACAAAGCGCGTGATGCGGTCGGAGGGCTTGGTCATGTCGCGCTCGGAGGGAAGTCCGCGCACGGCCTGCTTCAGGTCGGGCAGATCCACGTAGTCCTTGATGAGGTTGAACCGGTCCGCCGCCGTGTCCTTCATGGAGAAGGAGGGCACCTGCAGCAGCTTCACGCGGTGGCTCTTCTCGTGAGATTGGGTGATTTCGGCAAAGCGTTTGCCCGCGCCCAGCTGGTTGGAAAGGTTGGTGTAGAACTGGCGGCCGCGCTCCAGCGCAAGCTCCATCGTCTGATCGGCCACGAACGACTGCCGCAGCGCGTTGGACTTGGCGGCGTCGAGCGACTCGAACTTGGGCAGCTCGCCCTCGATGCGCCGGACGAGGCCCGCGATGTAAAGGCCATCGTTCTCGATGGAGATGGGCTCCGGCAGCACGGTGTTGGGGCCCAGCCCCTGGACGCGCTGCAGCACTTCTCCCAGCTTGTGGGCGGCGAGGTCGCCCACGGCGACCTCCTCCTCCTGCAACGCCAGCGAGCGGTTCGTCGCGATGGAGCGAAGTTCCTCCATCCGATAGTCCTTGGCGCGCAGCAGCGGCGCGATGGCGCGCTGTTCCTTGTTCGCCTCGGCGCGCCCGCCCTTGGTGTAGTCCAGCTTCAGGTAGGCCACGCGCACCTTGTCCGGCTCGCGGTAGCGTGCCGTGTGGTTGGTGTAATAGTCCTTGAGACCCCCCGCCACGTTGGTGACGCTCGCATTGAAATCGCCCGCGCGGATGGCCGCCACCTCGGTGTCGTACACCTCCAGGTCCTCGGCCAGGATGGGGCGGAATGCGCGGCTGCTCACCAAGGCGCCCCCCGAGCCCATGACGAGGTTGAGCTGTTCGATGGCCATCTGGCTCGCCACGTAATCGCGCAGGTCGTCCTCTCCCACACGGATGCGCGCCAAGAGCTGCTTGTACATGGCGTGGCTGAACTTGCCCCCGACGGAAAACTGCCGCTTGATCTCGTCCTCCACCACCTCATCGCCAAACTCGATGCCCAGCGTCCGCGCCCTGGCCAGGAGCAGCGCGCGCAAGCGGCCCTCGTACTCCAGCCGGTCTCCGTCGGGCTCGCCATCGCCGTCCAAGTCCACCTTGAGCCGCGTGGGATCGGGCACTCCCTGCAACAGATAGCCCACATACACCTCGCGCTGCGCACGGGCGTCATCAGCGGAAAGACCCTGCACGCGACCGTCAGACTCGAACCAGTCGCGCGGGCTGGCGCCGGGCGTGAAGAAGATGACAAAACTGATGACCGTGAAAATGATGATCACGATCCAAAGCATCTGCGAATGTTTGCGAATGGTGCCGAACATGAGCGTTCAAAAAGAGACGGCGCACCATAGGTTGCCCCCGCGGCCGCGGTCAACGAAATTGCTGCGGAGGGGCCGCAGGAGGAAAATCTTTACAATCGCGCAGGCCGTTGCAAGGCTTCGTCCCCTGATACTGTGCGCCCCATGAAACATCTTGCCCTGTTGGCGCTGGCGGCCGGTTGCGCGATTCCCAGCGGCTTTTTTGATCACAAGGTCACGAACCTGACCGCCACAAGGCTTCCGCGCAATGCCACGGGCATTTATCTCGTGGAGATGGAATTTGCCTCCAACGAAAAGGCGATCCTGCACGACTCCATCAAGGCCGAGGTGCAGGTGAGTGGCCACAACGCCAGCTATCCCATGAAGCGGCTCCCCAAGGGGCAGCTCACCAATCGCTGGGAGGCGCCCATCGGGCCGCTGAAGCCTTCGGAGACCAACGTGTTTTACCGGATCAAAGTGTCGTGGCAGTATGATGCCATCCCCGAGCCGCGTTCCAACAGCCTGCTCGAGCCCAAGACCGGGCCGCGCCGGCTGCAGATCTTCGACTGACGCCGTGGGGTCTTGCGCATTGTGAATAACCTTTCGCAAAGGCTCGTCCCCCTCATGGTTCGAACGGCTCCATGAATCTCCCGCGCCATCTGAGGGTGACGGCTGTGGCGGCCCTGGCGTTTTCGCTGGGGTTGCACTGGATGGTGCTGCAGTCCGTCGCGTGGATCAGCATGGCCGTCGAGTTCTCGCGCGACTTGCCGACGCTCACCGCGCTCAAGCGCGCATTTGACCGGCAGCACGCCTGTCATCTATGCCGCGTCGTGGCGGCCGGCAAGAAATCGCAGCAGGACGATGAGGGCCAATCGCTGTCCATCCAGCTGGAGGCAGTGCTCAATCCGTCATTTCTCCGTGTCCATCCCCCCGCGTCATGGCAGCCAGCCTTCACGCCGCAAAGTGCATGGGTAACGCTCGGCGCCGCTCCACGGCCGCCGCCTCCCCGGTTCAGCGCCTAGAACCCCATCCTTAGGTATCGCACTCCGCACGGCCTGTGTTGGGTGGGAATGATCCCTCCCGCTGTCGAGTGCCCCCGGAAAACCCTTTGCACCCAGACTCCATGAAACTGAAAACTTTGATCCGAAGCACGCCGCGACAGGCGGGGTTCACCCTCATCGAATTGCTGGTGGCCATCGCCATCATCGGCATCCTGGGCTCGCTGCTGATGCCTACACTCTCCCGGGCCAAGCTGCGCGCCAATCGCGTCAAGTGCCTCAACAACCTCAAGTCCATCGGCCACACCTTCAAGGGATTCGCCACCGACAACAACTCCCGGATGCCGTGGCTCCTGACCACGCGCGACGCCAACGTGCTTTATCAGGGCGACTGGACCCGCTCGATGCACGTCGAATGGCTCTGGTCGACCCCCACCATCGCGTCGTCGTTGGGCAGCCCCCGTTCGCTGCTCTCGCCGTTGGATCCGGATTGCTCCGAACAGAATGGCGCGGTCGGCATCAAGATTGCCGGTGCCGTGCCCAAGAACGCGCAGAGCTATGCGGTGCATCTGGGGGGCGATGAACTCCGCAGCGCGCCCACCATCCTGGCGTTCACACGCAACGTGCATGGCTCAGCGCCCACGGGCTTCAACTATCCTGCGTCCGGCGGCGTCCACACGCCGCAGTTCTCGAACCTGCTGAGCGCGCAAACCCTCAAGGGCTGCGAGTTTGTGGGTGCACCCAAGAGCCACGGGCCGGTCAATGAATGCCCGACGGCCATCGCCGGCCTGTTGACCAATGATCAGGGGCAGATGGCCATGACCGATGGGAGCGCCTCACAGGCGACCACGAAGGACTTGCACAAGGCCATCCTCACCCATGCCGGGACCACCGGTGGCATCACCAAGCTGCCCAATGAAAACGTGGCACGGCCCAACCGCAGCGGTGCCGTGAGCCACGGCCCAACCTCGTAGCGGGGGCCTGCCCTGATTTCACCCGCCTTTGGGGCGGGTTTTTTTGTGCCAACAAATGCGGCTTGACGGTGCCACTGTTTGGCGGCTTTTGAGAGCCGCGGCCGGGCCCATGCACCGCTCCATGAAAGCTAAGATTGTCATTACCCCAAAGAAGGCGGTGTTGGATCCGCAAGGCAAGACGGTGCAGAACGCCCTCATCCACATGGGCTATGCGGGCTTTGGCGCCGTGCACGTGGGCAAATACATCGAGGTGGAACTGGCCGGTGCGGACCCGCAGGCGGTGCGCCAGCAGATCGACGACGCCTGCCGCAAGATTCTCAGCAATCCGGTGATCGAGGATTACCGGTTCGAGATCGAATGAACTTCGCCGTCCTCCAGTTTCCCGCGTCCAACTGCGATCAGGACGCCGTGCATGTCCTCCAACACTTGGGCCATGACGCACGGCTGCTGTGGCACAAGGAGCCCTCGCTCGGCACGGTGGACGCCGTGATCGTGCCCGGCGGCTTCAGCTACGGGGATTACCTTCGCACCGGTGCCATCGCCCGGTTCAGCCCCGTGATGCAGGCGCTCCGCCGATTCGCCGACAACGGCGGCTTCGTGCTGGGGATCTGCAATGGCTTTCAGATTCTCTGTGAGGCGCATTTGCTGCCCGGCGCGCTCGTGCGCAACCGCTCGCTGCAGTTTTGCTGCGAGACGGTTTATCTGAAATCGGCCACGGCCGACTCGCCATTCACGAACAAGATTCCCGCTGACAAGTGGCTGCGCGTGCCGATCGCGCACGGCGAGGGCTGTTATTTTGCCGACGACGAGACGTTGGCGAAGCTGCGGGCCAGAGGGCAAATCCTTTGGCAATACTGCGATGAGAGCGGCGCGTTGACCGACGCTGCGAATCCGAACGGCTCGTTGCTGAACATCGCCGGCGTCTGCAACGAGCGCCGCAACGTGGCCGGCTTGATGCCCCACCCCGAGCGCGCCAGCGAGGGGATCCTCGGCAGCGAGGATGGCCGACTCATCTTCGAGAGCCTCATCGAGACCCTGAGCCACAGTACGGCTGCGGCTGTAGCCTGACGCGACCGCACGATTGCCGATGTCCGAACCCGCCATCACGCCCGAGCTGGTCGCCAAGCACAACCTCACGCCGGAGGAGTACCAGAAGATCCTCGAGATCCTCGGCCGCACGCCCACCTACACCGAGCTGGGAATCTTCAGCGTGATGTGGAGCGAGCATTGCTCCTACAAAAACACCCGGCCGCTGCTGAAGGGTTTTCCGACAAAGTCGGCGACGGTTCTGGTGGGTGCGGGCGAGGAAAACGCGGGCATCCTCGACATGGGCGACGGCATCGCCATTGCCTTCAAGATCGAGAGTCACAACCACCCGAGCGCGGTGGAGCCTTTTCAGGGCGCGGCCACGGGCGTGGGCGGGATTGTGCGCGACATCTTCACGATGGGTGCGCGCCCGGTGTGCGCGCTCAACTCGCTGCGCTTTGGCGAACTTTCAAACCCCGAGGTGCGCCGGCTCTTCTCGGGCGTCGTCTCGGGCATCGCGCATTACGGCAACTGCTTTGGCATCCCAACGCTGGGTGGCGAGGTCTATTTCGACAAGTCGTACGAGGGCAATCCACTGGTGAACGCCTTCTGCCTGGGCGTGCTGCGCCATGAGCAGATCACGCGCGGCGCGGCGCACGGCGTCGGCAATCCGGTGTTTTACGTGGGCCCGGCCACCGGCCGCGACGGGCTGGCGGGCGCGGCCTTTGCGTCGCAGGATCTGACGGAGGAATCGGCCGAGCATCAGCGCGGCGCGGTTCAGGTGGGTGATCCCTTCATGGAAAAGCTCGTGTGTGAAGCGTGCCTGGAACTGCTCGCCACGGGCGCGGTGGCCGGCATGCAGGACATGGGCGCGGCGGGGCTGACGTGCTCCACCTGCGAAACGGCGGCTCGGGCGGGGACAGGCATTGAAATTGAGCTAGACCGGGTGCCGCAGCGCGCGCCGGGCATGACCTCCTACGAGATCATGCTGAGCGAATCGCAGGAGCGGATGCTGGTCGTGGTGCATCGGGGGCGCGAGGAGGAGGTGCAGCGCATCTTCGACAAGTGGGACCTGCCCTGGGCGCACATCGGTACCGTCACCGACTCCGGCCGGATGGTGGTGCGCCACGGCGGCCGGATCGTGGTGGACATCCCTGCCAAGCAGATCGCCGACGAATCTCCCGTGTACCAGCGCGAGGCACGCGAGCCCAAGTATCTGCAGGAGGTGCGCGCGTTCCGGCTCGATGGCATGGCTGACACCCTTGACGCCGTGGGTGAACTCAAGCGGCTGCTCGCCTGGCCCAGCATCGCCTCCAAACACTGGGTCTATCGCCAGTACGACCATCAGGTGCGGGCGGGCACGGTGGTGCTGCCCGGCAGCGACGCGGCCGTCATCCGCATCAAGGCGGACTCGCTTCCGGTGATGAGCGCGGAGCTGGCGGCGAAGGTGGGCGACAAGCCCGTGCCTGAAAAACTCCTCGCGCTGTCGGTGGATTGCAACGCGACCTACGTCTATCTGGACCCCTACGAGGGCGGAAAAATTGCCGTGGCGGAGGCTGCGCGCAACCTGGCCTGCAGCGGCGCCGTGCCGCTGGGGGCCACCGACAACCTCAACTTTGGCAATCCGCACAATCCGGAAATCTTCTGGCAGATTCAGGAATCCGTGCGCGGGCTGGCCGACGCCTGCCGCGCGTTCCACGCGCCGGTGACGGGCGGCAATGTCAGCCTTTACAACCAGAACCCCGGCGGGCCCATCGATCCCACGCCCACCGTGGCCTTGGTCGGCCTCATCGCCGATCCGGCCCACATCACCACCCAATGGTTCCGGGACGAAGGCGACGCGATCATTCTGCTGGGCGACGCGGTGGATCTGGCCGACCCTTTGCGGGGGCTGGGCGGCTCGGCGCACCTGCAAGTGGCGCATGGCAAGAAGACCGGCACGCCGCCGCGCATGAATCTGGAGAAGGAGAAGACGCTGCACACGACGCTGCTCGGCCTCATCCAGTCCGGCTCCGTGAAGAGTGCGCACGACTGCAGCGAGGGCGGGCTGGCGGTGGCGGTAGCCGAATGCTGCATCAGCCAGTGTGTCGCACGCGGCACGCCGCGCCTCATCGGCGCGGAATTGAATCTGACGCTTCCCCCGGGCGTGCGCCTGGACGCGCTGCTCTTTGGCGAGACCCAGAGCCGCGTGGTGATCTCGGTGGCGGATCACGACGCGGTGAAGGTGGTTGAGCGCGCCCGGCTGATGGGCGTGCCGGCGGCGCGGATCGGCACCGTGGGCGGGGCACCGCTGTCGGTCGCGGTGGGCGAAGCCCGGCTGACTTGGAGCTTGCAGGAGTTGCACGACCTCTGGTGGAGTTCCATCGACCGCCTGATGCAGTGATGAGCCAACCCAAACACTACTGCGGCGTCTTCGGCGTCTATGGCCACCCGAATGCGGCGGAGATGACCTACTACGGCCTCTACGCGCTGCAGCACCGCGGGCAGGAGAGTGCGGGCATCGTCGCCAGCGACGGCCGGCAGTTCCGCGTCCACAGGGGCATGGGGCTGGTGCCGCAGATTTTTGACGGCGACGTGCTGCACGGACTGGTGGGCAACGTGGCGGTGGGGCACGCGCGCTATTCCACAACGGGCTCCTCGCACCTGCGCAACGCGCAGCCGCTGACGGTGGACTGCGGCCGCGGGCAGATCGCCATCGCGCACAACGGCAACCTGACCAACGCCTCGCAACTGCGTGACGAACTGGAGGCCAACGGATCGATCTTCCAGACGACGGTGGACAGCGAGATCATCCTGCACCTTCTGGCGCAGCCCTCGCCCAACGGCGAGGGAAGCTCGCTGGTGCGGGCCATGCGCCGGATCGAGGGGGCCTACTCGCTGGTGGTGATGACGGAGAATGAGCTGATCGGCGTGCGCGACCCCCACGGATTCCGGCCGCTCAGCCTGGGCCGGTTGGGCGACGCCTGGGTGCTGGCCAGCGAGACCTGCGCGTTTGACCTCATCCAGGCGCAGTTCGTGCGCGACGTGGAGCCGGGCGAGATTGTCATCCTGAACAAGGACGGGATCAAGAGCATCCAGGCATTCCCCGAACACACGCGGCGCGCGTTCTGCATTTTCGAGTACGTGTACTTTGCGCGCCCGGACAGCTCCATCGCCGGGCGCAACGTCTACAAGGTTCGGGTGGAGATGGGCCGGCAGCTGGCGCGGGAGCACCGCATCGAGGCCGACATCGTCGTGCCCGTCCCCGACAGCGGCAACTGCGCCGCACTGGGGTACTCGCTGGAGAGTGGCATCCCCTTTGAGATGGCGTTCGTGCGCAATCACTACGTGGGGCGCAGTTTCCTGCAGCCCAGCCAGCTCATCCGCGACTTCAATGTGCGCGTGAAGCTCAATCTCGTGGGCGAGCTGGTGAAGGGGAAGCGGGTCATCATCGTGGATGACTCCATCGTGCGGGGCACGACATGCAAGACGCGCGTCAACAACCTCAAGCAGGCCGGCGCCAAGGAGGTTCACGTGCTCGTCTCGTGCCCGCCCCACATGAACCCCTGCATGTACGGCATCGACTTTCCCGATCGCAGCAAGCTCATGGCCGCCAACCACTCGACGGACGAAATCCGCCGCTACCTCAATGCCGACTCGCTGTGCTATCTCTCGCAGGAGGGCATGGTGCTGGCCACCGGCCAGCCGCGGAATGGCTTTTGCATGGCGTGTTACGACGGCGATTACCCCGTGCCCTATGACCCCGGCGTGGACAAAGAGATCATGGAGCGACGGCGCGCGCGGGTGGAAAGTCTGGGCGAAACGCTGGCCCGGCAGGATCGCCAGCCGCGCCTGCTCTAAATTGGCCCGCGCCCATTTTTTTTAGGAAGCATCCGGACTCATGAAATCCAAAGCCTATGCCGCGGCCGGCGTCGATATTGCCCTCGGCAACCACGTCAAGGCCGGGCTGCCGCGGCTGCTCGCCTCCACGCACCGGCGCGAGGTGCTGGGCAAGGTGGGCGGGTTTGGCGGCTTGTTCGCCCTGAACACGCGGCGCCACCGCCAGCCGGTGCTGGTGGCCAGCGTCGACGGGGTGGGCACCAAGCTCAAGCTCGCCTTTGCGATGGACCGGCACGACACCATCGGCGAAGACCTCGTCAACCACTGCGTCAACGACATCGCCGTGCTGGGTGCGGAGCCGCTGTTCTTCCTCGACTATCTGGGCACCGGCAGGCTGCAGCCGCGCGTGTTCAAGGACATCATCTCGGGCTTTGCGCGCGGGTGCGCGAAAAACGGCTGCGCGCTCATCGGGGGCGAAACGGCGCAGATGCCCGGCTTTTACAAGGCAGGCGAGTACGACCTCTCCGGCACGATCGTCGGGGTGGTTGAGAAGTCCCGAATGCTCAACGGCCAGAAGTCTGTCCGGCGCGGCGACGCGCTGATCGGCATCGCTTCAAGCGGGCTGCACACCAATGGCTACTCGCTGGCGCGGAAAATCTTTTTTGAAAAGCTGAAACTCAAGCCCGCCAGCCGCGTGGCCGAACTGGGCACGACACTGGGCGACGAGCTGCTCAAGGTGCACGAGAGCTACGGCCCGCTCGTGCAGGCGCTGCTCAAGAAGTTCAATCGCACCGCGGCGGCCATCAAGGCCCTCGCGCACATCACCGGCGGCGGTTTCACCGACAACATCCCGCGCACATTGCCCGCCCGTTGTGATGCCGTGATCCGCAAGGGCTCGTGGGACATGCTGCCGGTGTTCCGGATGATTGAAGCCCAGGGCGGCGTGGAGCAGGGCGAACTCTACGAGGTGTTCAACATGGGCATCGGCATGACCGTGACGGTGGCCGCCGACCGGGCTGACGCCGTGCTGCGCTTTATCCGGTCGCACCATCACCCTGCGTGGCTCATCGGCGAGGTGGTGCGCGGCACCGGCAGGGCGCGTGTGGTGTAGGGACGGATGAACATCCTCGTCATTGGTTCGGGGGGACGCGAGCACGCGCTGGTGTGGAAGCTGGCGCAGTCGGCGCACACGCGCCGGCTGATTTGCGCCCCCGGTAACGCGGGCATCGCGAGGGAGCGATTGGCCAATGGCACGCCGGTGACCTGCGTGCCGGTCGCCGCGGAGGATCTCCCCGCGCTGCTCGATCTGGCGCGGCGCGAACTTCCCGACCTCACCGTGGTGGGCCCCGACAACCCTCTGGCGGCCGGCATCGTGGATCGGTTCCAGTCCCACGGGCTTGTCATTTGGGGCCCGAATCAGCAGGCCGCGCAGTTTGAGGCCAGCAAGGCGTTCTCTCAGGCGTTCATGGAACGCCACGGCATCCCCACAGCCCGATCTGGCACATTCGACGAGCCCGACGCGGCGAAGCAGTTCGCCCGGTCGCTGGGTGGCCGCTGTGCCGTCAAAGCCGACGGATTGGCGCTCGGCAAGGGTGTGTTGCTGACGGACGACCAGGCGACAGCCGAGCGAGCGGTTGACGACGTCATGGTGGGCGGGGCGTTCGGCGCGGCGGGCCGGCGCGTGGTGATTCAGGAGCTGTTGGAGGGGATGGAGATTTCGCTGCACGCGTTGTGCGATGGCAAGGTGGCCAGACTCTTTCCGGCCTCGCAGGATCACAAGCGGGCACTCGATGGCGACGCCGGCCTCAACACCGGTGGCATGGGCGCGTATTCGCCCGCGCCGTTTCTGACGGAACCGGAGCTGGCGGCCGTGGGCGACGCCATCCTTCGGCCGTGGCTGCGGGGTTGCGCGGCCGAGGGGATTGACTTTCGCGGGCTCCTCTATCCCGGGGTCATGCTGACGAGCACGGGCCCGCGGGTGCTGGAATTTAACGCGCGGTTTGGTGACCCTGAGGCGCAGGTGTACCTGACGAGGCTTGAGAACGATCTGGTGAAGCTGCTCATGGCAAGCTGCGCTGGCACGCTGGCCGATGTCCCGCTGCGGTGGAGCCCATGCGCAAGCGTGTGTGTGGTGATGGCCAGTGGCGGCTATCCCGGCACTTATGCCAAGGGCAGGCCCATCACGGGCTTGGGCGCGGCGGGTGCATTGCCCGACACCAAGGTGTTCCATGCAGGCACCTGCGAGCGCGGCGGCGGGGTGGAAACCAGCGGAGGTCGTGTGCTGGGGGTGACGGCATGGCGTCCGACAATCGAAGCGGCGCGCGAGGCGGCCTACGCTTGTGTGGACAAGATTTGCTTTGAAGGCGCACACGTTCGCCGCGATATTGCAGCCAAGGCGCTGCTGGGTTGACGCGGCGAGCTATTTTTTCCGCAGGGCATGAAACTCATCCTCTTCATCTGCACCGGCAACATCTGCCGCAGCCCGATGGCGGAGGGTTACTTTCGCAAGCGGGCGGGAGCGTTGGGGCGATACACCGTGGCGTCGGCGGGCGTGCGGGCCACCGACGGATATCCGCCCAGCACCCACGCGGTGCGCGCGCTGGCAGAGCTGGGCATCGACATCAATCGCCAGCGCAGCCGACAGCTGACGCCCGCCATGGTGGCGCAGGCCGATTACATCTTTGGCATGACGCGCGGGCACGTCGAGGAGGTGCTCTTCACCTGTCCGCAGGCGGCAGACAAGACCTTCCTCATCCGTGAATTTGTCGAGGGACAGCATCCCGCCGAAAAGGAAGTGGCCGACCCCATCGGGTGCGGCTTGGAAGCGTATCTGGATTGCCGCGAACAAATCCGGCAGGGAATCGAAGCACTCTTGAAATTTATTGAACAGCCCAACATGAGCGAGAAAACACAAACGGCGACCACACTGGCGCTGGGCTCCGATCACGCGGGGTTCGGCCTCAAGGAATCCATCAAGCAGCACTTGGCCGGGCGCGGCCTGGAGGTGCAGGACTTTGGTGCCACCTCTGGCGAATCGGTGGATTATCCGGACTACGCGCAGGCCGTGGCGGGCAGCGTGGCCGCCGGAAGGCACGCGCTGGGCATTCTCGTGTGCAAGACGGGTGTCGGGATGAGCATGGCCGCCAACAAGGTGGCGGGCGCGCGCGCCGCGTTGATCGCCAGCGCCGAGGCAGCAGGCCTTTCCCGCGAGCACAATGACGCCAACGTGCTGTGCTTGGGCGCGGCGCACACGACAGCCGAGCAGGCGCGCTGCATCGTGGACGCCTTTCTTGGCGCGCGATTTGAGGGCGGGCGCCATACGCGCCGCGTGGAGAAGCTGGAGCCGGCGCGGTCGCTGGAGGCGGTGGACCCCGACGTGGACGAATTGGTGGGGCACGAACGCCGGCGGCAGCAGGAGAACATCGAGCTTATCGCCAGCGAAAATTTCACGAGCCCGGCGGTGATGCAGGCGCAGGGATCGGTGCTGACCACCAAGTATGCCGAGGGTTATCCCGGCAAGCGCTGGTACGGCGTCTGCGAGAAAGTGTACGTGTCCTAGCCACTATACATCGACCGCGCGCGCGAGCTCTTTGGCGCCGAGTATGTCACCGTGCAGCCGCACTCGGGCAGCGGCGCCAACTTGGCGGTATACTTTTCCGTGCTC
>SYLI01000095.1 GCA_005809105.1 Verrucomicrobiales bacterium
AGATCGCGCACTTCGTCGCGCAGGGCCAGCGCGATCTGCATGCAGGTGGCGGCGCGCGGCTGGTCGTCGCGCACGAAGCTCCATTGCAGGAGGGTCACGGGCCCGGTGAGCATCCCCTTCATGGGCCGGCGCGTGAGCGACTGCGCGTGGCGCGTCCATCGCACGGTCATGGGATTGGGCCGCGACACGTCGCCAAAGATGAGCGGCGGCTTGACGTACCGGCTGCCGTAGCTTTGCACCCAGCCGTTGGCGGTGAAGGCAAAGCCGCTGAGCTGCTCGCCAAAGTATTCCACCATGTCATTGCGCTCAAATTCGCCATGCACCAGCACGTCAAGATCCCACGCCTCCTGCCGCCGCACCGCGTCGGCCACGGCGTCCGCGATGAACGCGTCGTATTCCTGGGACGGCAGTGTGCCGGCACGAAACTGCGCGCGGCGGGCGCGCACGTCCTTGGTCTGGGGAAAGGATCCGATGGTGGTGGTGGGAAACGCAGGCAGGTTGAAGGCAGTCTTTTGCCGTGCGGCGCGCTGCGTGAAGGGCGAGCGCCGGTGAAGGTCGTCGGGTTGCACCTTCGCGCTGCGGTCTTTTACACCCGGATTGTGGATGCGCGGACTGCGGCTGCGCGAGCCCTGCGCCGCCGCGTCGGCGTCCAGCGCCGCTTTCGTGTCCTGGCCTAAGAGAGTGCGGGAGAGCACGGCCACCTCGGTGAGTTTTTCCTCGGCGAATGCCAGCCAGCCCTTGAGTTCGGCGTCCAGCTTGGTTTCGTTTCGCAAGGTCACCGGCGTGTGGATGAGCGAGCACGAAGGCGCCACCCACAGCCGGTCGGCACCGGTGGACTTGAGCGCCTGGCGCAACTGGCCCAGCGCGCGGTCCATGTGGGTGCGCCAGATGTTGCGGCCGTCTACGACACCCAGGGAGAGGGTTTTCTCCGGCGGCAGAGCGGCCAGAACCGTCCCCAGCGATTGCGGGGCCCGCACCACGTCCACGTGCACGGCGTCCACCGGCAGGCCCATGAGCACGGGAAGGTTTTCGCGCAGGTCGCCAAAGTAGGTGGCGACCAGCAGGCGCGACGAACCCGCCGCCGCTTTGAGCTGCGCATAGGCGCGTCCAAAAAGCGCTCGTTGCGCGGGGGACAGGTCCATCACCAGCGCCGGTTCATCGAGCTGAATCCATCCGGCGCCCGCGGCGCTCAGCCTCTTGAGCAGTTCGCAATAGACCGGAAGCAGTGAGTCCAGCAGGTCGAACCGGTCCATGCCTGACCCATCCATCACTTTGCCCAGCCACAGATAGGTGATGGGGCCGATCAGCACGGGCTTGGCATGGACACCCAGCGCACGCGCCTCGGCCAGCTCGTCAAACACCTTCGTGGAGGACACCTGGAAGCGGGTGTCCTTCGTGAACTCGGGCACGATGTAGTGGTAGTTCGTGTCGAACCACTTGGTCATCTCGCTGGCCAGGGCGGCGCCGCAACAGCCCGCATCCTTCTCCGTGACGCCGCGCGCGATCTGGAAATACGTGTCCAGAGGAACAGGGCCGCCCTCCCAGTGAAACCGCTTGGGCACGACGCCCAAGAGGCAGCTCATGTCCAGCACCTGATCGTACAGGCTGAAGTCATTCGCGGGAATCAGGTCCATCCCGGCCTCCTGCTGCCGCAGCCAATTCTGCCGGCGCAGATCGCGGGCGGTGGCGAGCAGCGCGTCCGCGCGCACCTCGCCCTTCCAGTACGCCTCGGTCGCCTTCTTCAGCTCCCGCTGCGGCCCGATTCGTGGAAAACCCAGATTGTGTGTTCGGATGGCGCCACTCATGTTGCCCTGATGGTTGTTGGTTTGCAGCCGGGCGCATGCCCGGCGGGTTTGAAGAGTACGGTCGAAGCAGGCTCTGACAAGTAAATATTCACGTATCGGGATTTGATGATATAAATCGGTTAGCAGGGCCAGCGCAGCACGGTCACCGTCGCGCCCATGGCCAGCAGGGCGCCCGGAGGCACGTCCACCATGCCGCACGCCCCTGCCAGTCCCCGCAACGCGTGGGACGACTGCAGCCCGGTGGCCCACGCCGTGCCGGCCTCGTCCATGCGCACACGCATGAAATGGCGCCGGTCGCCATGGTTGAAGAGCGCTTCACCGAGCCGGGCGGGATGGCTTGGCAGCGCCAGGTCCGAGGCGCCCGCCAGGCGCAGCAGGGCCGGGCGAACCAACAGCAGATAGGTGACCAGTGCCGACACTGGATTGCCGGGCAACCCAAAGACCGGCTTGCCCGAGAGCGTGCCAAAACAAAAGGGTTTCCCAGGTTTGATGGCGACCTTCCAGAAGTGCATCGCGCCGCCCAGCGCTTCGAGCGCGGGCCGAACCAGATCGTGGCGCCCCACCGACGCGCCGCCGATGGTGATCACCGCCTCACACGTCGTGGCGGCGTGCTCCAGCGCGGCGCACGTCGCATCGAGACGGTCGGCCACGATGGGTTGAGTCGCCGCGCGCAGCCCATCGGCGGCGAGCATGCCCCCCAGCATGAGCCGGTTGCTCTCGTGGATTTCTCCGGGGCCCAGCGCAACGCCCGCTTCGCGGAGTTCATTGCCCGTGGCGATCAGTGCGACGGACGGAATCTGGCAAACCTCAAGCCTCTCGACCCCCTGTGCGGCGAGGAGGCCCATCGTGACGGCCGAAAGTCGCGTGCCACGGCTCAGCACCGTTTCGCCCGCCCGGACATCCTCGCCTCGCAGCCGGATGTTCTCCCAGGGCCTCACGATCTCGCTGACCAGGACGGTGGACTCGGTGCAGCGCGTGTCTTCCTGCATCACCACGGCGTCGGTTCCGGCGGGCAGGGGTGTTCCGGTGAACACACGCACACACTGGCTGGCGCCGACCTTCCCGCCAAAGACGCTGCCGGCGGGAGTCTCGGCGACGCAGTGCAGGGAGGCGGGCGTGGCGGCCGTTGCACCGGCCACGTCTTCTGCGCGCAGCGCGTAGCCATCCATGGCGGACTGGTCCCAGACCGGGAGATCCACGCGAGCGGCAACGTCCTCCGCGAGCACGCGCCCACGGGCCTGCGCGAGCGCGACGCGCTCGGTGCCCAGTGGCTCCATCCGGCCGAGAACCATTTCAAGAGCCTCTTCGAGTGTCGTCATTTTCCGATGCAGAACTGACTGAAGATGGAATCGAGCAGATCCTCAGTGGAGGTCTTGCCCACGATTTCGCCGATGGCTTGAGTGGCCAGGCGAAGCTCCATGGCGATGATTTCCAGCGGCTCGCCTTGATCCATCGCCGCCAGCGCCCCGGCGACGCCCTCTCGTCCACGGCGCAGCGCGTCCTGATGGCGCGCATTAATCATGGCCGGCAGCATGTCGCCCTCGACGCTACCCGACCACACAGCCGCGCGCAGCGCGTCCTTGAGAGCCTCGATACCACGCCCATCCAAACAGCAGGTGTGGACCACGGCACCCGGCAGATTGGGCCGGGAATGGGCGGCCGCCTGATCCATCTTGTTGCACACAAAGATGCGTGGCTTGTGCGCGAAGGATTCCAGCTCGGGGAGGTCGGCAGGGGCGTGCGCCCTGCCCGCGTCGAGCACATGGAGGATGAGATCGGCGGCTTGCGCGCACTCGTGGCTGCGCCGCACGCCTTCGGATTCGATGGCGTCGGTGGTGTCGCGCAGGCCGGCGGTGTCCACCAGCACGACGGGGATTCCACGGATGTCGGCCGTCTCCTCGATGGTGTCGCGCGTGGTGCCGGCGATGGGTGTGACGATGGCGCGGTCATGGCCCAGCAGTTGATTGAGCAGGCTGGACTTGCCCGTGTTGGGCCGCCCGAGGATGGCCACGCGCACGCCCCGCCGCAGGATCTGGCCCTCGGCGGAGCGCGCGAGCAGTCCATCCACAAAGTCCAGAGCCGACTGCAGGCCGGCGCAAATCTGCGCGGTCGTGTGGGGATGAACATCCTCGTCTGGAAAGTCAATGTACGCCTCGATGTGCGCCAAGTGGAGCATCAGCTCGTCGCGCAGCTGGTTGATGCGCCGGGAGAGCGCGCCGGAGAGCTGCTCGGCTGCGGTGGCCAGTGCCCGCTGGGTGCGTGCGTGAATGAGATCAGCCACCGCCTCGGCTTGCGCCAGATCGATGCGGCCATTGAGGAAGGCTCGCAGGGTGAATTCCCCGGGCCCGGCCAGTCGCGCGCCCTGATGGAGCAGCGCTTCCAGCACGGCCTTGGAGGCGAGGATGCCGCCGTGGCAGCTGATTTCCACCGTGTCCTCGCGCGTGTAGGTGCGCGGCGCGCGCAGGACGGCCAGCATCACCTCGTCCACGCGAACCCCCTCGCGCGCGATGTGCCCGTAATGCAGCGTGTGAGTGGGGGCGTCGGCCGGCGATTTCGAGGACGCGCCTGCGGGCTTAAAACAGCGTCCGGCGATGGCAAACGCCTGTGGCCCGGAGAGGCGCACCACCGCCATGCCTCCCTCGCCGATCGGCGTGGCAATGGCGGTGATGGTGTCCGGAAGCATTTTCAAAAAACGGTGTCGAGCACCCCGGGGCGCTAGCGCGGGGCGCAGTGGCCCGCGCGGATTTTGCCTGCGCTCCCTTGGAGGAAATGCAGGGCCTTCTGATAGCTCCTGCGGTGCAGGTAATGAAGCAGGTCGGGCGCGGTCGACGGCGGCAGCTGTGCCGTCAACGTGTCCAGCCGCTGGAAGATTCCCAGCAGGTCGGGCTTGGGTTCGGCCGTTTTCACCCGGGCCGCGGCCGATTCCAACTCGAGCAAGGCTGCCAGCAAAGACTCTTCGGTCGCGCTCACAGCCCAGTGATAAACCAAGGCGGGTGGAACACAAGTCCATTGACCTTGCCAAGCAATTCGCCCGCCGCCGATACTCCCCCGGGATGTCGCGGCCACAGAAAGGACCGTTCGTACTCGGCATCGAAGGAGGAGGGACGCGCACCGTGGCGGTGCTCTTCGGCCCACGCGGGCAGGTCGTCCGCAGAGCCTCCTTCGGGCCGGGCAATATCGCGCTGCTCAGTGACGCCGCGTTGGGCGCGCTGCTGGGGCGTATCGCACGCTCTTTTCCCAAGCCCCATGCGGTGGGGCTGGGCATGGCGGGACTGCGCACCGACGCGGACCGAAAGCGGGTGGAAGTCCATTGTGCCCGAATCTGGCGCGGCGCGGCCTCAAGGGCCACCCATGACCTGGAGGTTGCCCTATCTGCCAATGCCAGCACGCGAAGCGCCACGATGGCGTCGGTGCTGGTGCTAAGCGGCACCGGCTCCTGCTGCTATGGCCGTGCCCGCGACGGACGGACTGCAAAGCTCGGAGGCTGGGGGCACTTGCTGGGCGACAAGGGCAGCGGCTACGAGCTGGGACTGCGCGCCCTCAAGGCTGCGGTGTTTTACATGGATCGCGACGGCGCTTGGTCTGCGCTGGGGAAAAGGCTGTTGGCCGCTACCCATTGCAATGCGCCCGAGGAATGGATCGGCTGGGTGCAACGCGCGCCCAAGGAGGCCGTGGCCGCACTGGCGCCCGAGGTGTTTGCCGCCGCGTGCCAGCGTGACCGGATTGCGCTGGATCTACTGGAGGGCGCGGCTGCTGCACTGGCCCGGGATGCGTGCGCGTGCGCCACGCGGCTGGCGGGTCCAGAGGCAGCCGTGGAATTCCTCATGGCCGGCGGCGTGCTCTTGCAGCAGCGGTCCTTTCAGCAACGAGTGGCGGCAGAACTGCGCCGCCTTCGTCCCGGTTCCATGGTGCGGCGGTGCCGCCACGAAGGTGCCTTGGGCGCAGCAATGATGGTGAGAAATTTGACGGCGCCAGCTTCGCCGCAGGCGGTGATGAAGTCGCCGCCTGAACCAATTCGGGCGCGCGACTTGCCGGCGACAGAAGGGCGCCATCCCAAATCGGGCCGTCTGGATCGCATGGGCGTTGCCGCCGCCATGCGGCTCATGCTCGCGGAAGACCGCCGGCTGCCTGACGCCCTGTGGGCGGAGCGCCGAAAAATCATCGCGCTGGTATCGGCCGTGGTGAGGGCGCTTCGTGCCGGTGGCAGGCTCTTCTACGTGGGCGCGGGCACGAGCGGCAGGCTGGGCATTCTTGATGCCAGCGAATGTCCACCCACGTTTCGCACCAAGCCCGAACAGGTGCAGGGAATCATTGCGGGGGGGCACACGGCGGTCTTTCGCGCCGTCGAGGGCGCGGAGGATGACGGCGATGCTGGCGCGGCCAGCGTGCAGCGGCGCGGTGTGGGGCGCAGGGATGTGGTGCTGGGCATCGCGGCCAGTGGACGCACCCCCTTTGTCTGGGGCGCGTTGCAGGCGGCGGCGGCCCGGGGAGCGTGGACGGCGCTGCTTTGTTTTGACGCACGAGTGCGGCGACGGGGACGGGTGCCACTCATGGTGTTGGCGCCTCGCATTGGGCCCGAAGTGCTCACGGGATCGACGAGATTAAAGGCGGGCACGGCGACCAAGCTGGTTTTGAATCTGGTGACCACGCTGGCGATGGTGCGGCTGGGCAAGGTGGTGGGAAACCTGATGGTGGATCTGGATCCCAAGAATGCCAAGCTGCGCGACCGCGCCATCCGCATCGTGATGGAGCTGGCCGGCGTGGACGCCGCGCGCGCGCAAGCTGCGCTGGAGTCGTCAGGGTGGGAAGTGAAGGCGGCGCTGCGCGCTCTGGGTTGGCGCTAACGCCCGTGCCGCGCGACGAGCAGCCGGCTGCGCGCAGCCTCCAGCGCCATCCTGAAATCGTCGTAGGATCTGAACCGGTGGTCGGGGTTCTTCTCCATCCCCTTGCAGAGCGCGGTGGTCGTGTCCTTGGAGATGTCCTTCACAACCTTGTTGGGAGGGATGAGCGTGCCATTGACGTGCGCCCAGACGGTTTCCTCGGCGGTGGGTGCGTCAAAGGGAACCTGCCCGGTCACCGCGTGGTAGAGCGTGGCGGCGAGGCTGTACATGTCCGAGCGCCAGTCCTGCCACCCCTCGGAGACGCGCTCGGGCGCGATGTAAAAGGGCGTGCCCATCAACCCCTCGGCGTCGTCGCGCTTGCCTCCCATTTTCTTGGCGATGCCAAAGTCGGTCAGCTTGGGTTCGCCCTCGGTGTTGTAGAGGATGTTGCTGGGCTTGATGTCCAGATGCATCAGATCCTTCTGCCTCAGGACATCCAGCGCGGAGGAAATCTTGATGCCGACGTCGAGCACGTAGAGCTCGTCCACGCGCCCCTGCGATTCGATGCGCTGGTCCATGTCGCCCTGATCGGCCACCTCCATCGCCAGATACTTGCGCCCTTCCGACTCGTCGTAGTTATAGATGTGAATGATGTTCGTGTGATTGAGAGTGGCTTGGAAGCGCGCCTCGCGGTAGAAACCGGCCATCGCCTGGGGGTGCTGCGCGATGTTAGCCGCCATCATCTTCACGGCCACCTCGCGCTCCAGCACCGTGTCCCAGGCCCGGTACACCGTGGCCATGCCGCCCGAGCCGAGGACCGAGCGCAGTTCAAACTGGCGCAGGCGCACAGGCGCAATGACCGGATGCCGGCATTCGGTGCAGGGCACGGGCTGGAATTTCGCCAGATCCTGCGGAACCCAGTTGGGAGTGCGGCACTTGTCGCAGGGCACCACCTGCACCGGTCGTCTTGCTGCTTCTGACATTTGGAGCCGAAAGCATTTCCTCAAACATCGGCAGGGTGCAACTGAAAACCTCCGGACGAAGGATGCGTCGCGCGCTCACCCTTGGGATTTGACGCGTTTGAGTTCGCCGTATAAATCAGTCGGCGACGAAGAGGGAAAGTGCCCAAGGGCCCTCGCCATTGTTTTCCATGGTTAGACGAGCTGCCATCTACCTCTTGCTGCTGACGGCCGTCGTGGCCCACGCGGGCCCAGTTACCGCGTCCGCCGTGCCCACGGTGGCATGGCCGGCCTGCGTGCCTTTTGTGGCGTTGCTTCTGATGATCGCGCTCGGGCCGCTTCTCTTTGGCGGGTGGTGGTCGCGGCATTACCCCAAGGTGGCCGTGGCACTCGCGGCCGTGACGCTCACCCACTATCTCATTGGATTGCGCGCCGTCGACCGCGTGCTCCACACCGGCGCCGAGTACACGAGCTTCGTCTGCCTCATCGGTTCGCTCTTTGTCGTCAGCGGCGGCATCCACATCGAAGTGCGGGGCGAGTCCACGCCGGGCCGCAACGTGCTCTTCCTGCTGATGGCCGCTCTCATCGCCAACGTGCTGGGCACCACCGGCGCCTCGATGCTGCTCATCCGTCCGTGGATCCGGATGAACCAGGGCCGCATCACCGCCCGCCACATTGTCTTCTTCATCTTCATCGTCTCCAACGTGGGCGGCGGGCTTACCCCCATTGGCGATCCGCCGCTCTTTCTGGGATACCTGCGCGGGGTGCCGTTCTGGTGGGTGATGCAGCAGTGCTGGCCGATGTGGCTCACGGCACTGGCGATGCTGCTGGCGATATTCTACGTTCTGGACCGGCGCGACCATCTGCGGGCCCGCCGCCTGTCGCCCTGTCCGTCTCCCGACACTGCGGCAGGATGGCGTCTGGAAGGCGGCGTAAACCTCCTCTTCCTTGGCGTGATCCTCTTCGCAGTCTTCCTTCCACAGCCTCAATTTCTGCGCGAGGGATTGATGGTGGCCGCCGCCGCAGGCTCGTGGCTGGCAACGCGGCCGTCGATCCACCACGCCAACCAGTTCAGCTTTCATCCGGTCAAGGAAGTCGCCATCCTTTTCCTTGGGCTCTTTGCCACGATGATGCCAGCCCTTGATTGGCTGGGCGCCCACGCAGCCTCGCTGGGGGCGCCCACGCCCGGGATGTTTTACTGGGCTGCAGGCTCTCTGAGCAGCGTGCTGGACAATGCCCCGACGTACCTGTGCTTCTTCGAGGCGGCCGCGAGCTTGCATGCGTCAGGTGCGACCGATCCCGCTACGCTGATGGCCCTGCCCGAATTCACGCGGCTGCTCTCCGCCGTCAGTGTCGGCGCCGTCTTCTTTGGCGCCTGCACCTACATTGGCAACGGGCCCAATTTCATGGTCAAGGCCATCGCAGAGCAACACGGGGCGCCGATCCCCACCTTCCTAGGCTACGTCGCGGGCTACACACTGCCGATCCTGCTGCCGGTGCTGACGGCGGTGTGGTGGATTTTCTTTCGACGCTAGGATGGCATTGTGTCAGAACCCGGTCTGGCGCGCATGCGGCTACTCTATAACATCCTCCTCCCGGTCTTCTTTCTGCTGAGCGCGCCGTATTACCTTTGGAAACTCCTGCGCCGCGGCGGCTGGCGCGCCGGTTTTTTCCAGCGATTGGGCTGGCATGCGCCAGCGCTCAGGGAGGCCCTTGCAGGGCGGCGCGTGCTGTGGATTCACGCCGTCAGCGTGGGCGAGGCGACGCTCGCGGCCCAACTGGTGTCCGAGCTGGGCAGCCTGCTTTCCGGGTGGGAACTGGTCGTCTCCACGACCACGACGACCGGCATGGCAGTGCTGCGCAAGCAACTTCCTCCCGGCGCCCACACCGTCTATTTCCCCGTCGACTTGCTGCCCTGCGTGCGCGCCGCGTGGCGAGCTCTCAACCCAGCCGCCGTGGTGCTCATGGAGGCGGAAGTCTGGCCCAACTTTCTCTGGCAGGCGCAGTCACAGGGCGTGCCCGTTGCATTGGCCAATGCGCGACTCTCCGACCGCTCGTGGCGCGGGTATCGGCGGTGGAGTGGAATCTTCGCGCCGTTTTTTAGCGGGCTGCACTGCGTTGGGGCGGCGAATGAAGCCGATGCGGTGCGATTGCGGCAGTTGGGTTGTCTTGAGAGCTGCGTCGAAGTGACCGGCAACATGAAGTTTGACGGCGCCGCCGCGCCGCGTGAGCCGGGGCTGGACGCAGGCGCGATTCTCCGGCAAATCGGCGCGGCCGAGGGCGCGCCGGTGCTGGTCGCAGGCAGTACGCACGAGGGCGAGGAGGAGTTGCTCGCACAGGTTGCAGTGCGGCTGCGACGCGCGCACCCAGGCCTGGTGCTCGTGCTGGTGCCGCGCCACTTCGAACGCGCCCCGGCGGTGGCTGAACAATTGCGCAGCTTGGGTGTGAGCTTCCAGCTGCGCACCTCCCTTCGCCCGTCCGACGCAGCGGCGGCAGGCTGTCTCTTAGTGGACACCACAGGCGAATTGCGGGCTTTCTACGAGGCGGCCACGGTGGTGTTTGTCGGGAAGAGCCTCCGCGCACAAGGCGGACAGAATCCCATCGAGCCCGCGGCGCTGGGCAAGCCCGTGGTCTTTGGTCCGCACATGCAGAATTTTCGGGCGGTGGTCGGGATGTTGCTCGCCGAACGTGCGGCGGTGCAACTGGCCGACGAGGATGAGCTTGAACCTGTCCTGGCCGCGTTGTTGGACGATGCACCAGAACGCAAGGCGCTGGGAGAGCGCGCCCGGGCGGTGGTGTGCGCCAACCAAGGCGCGACGCAGCGCACGGCTGCGATGGTGGCGCGGATGTTGGAACCGGCCGGCGGAGGGCCGGGGTCAGACCTCCGAAACTGATTTGGAACGCATCAGCTTGCGGATCCTCTCGGGATCACCCTCCTGCATGAACCGCCACATCTGGATCACCAGCTCATGCGGGACGTGCTTTTTCAGAATGCGCCGCGATTCAGTTCCATTGTAGAACTCGACGCAGCCGTTCTCGTACACCTCGAGTTTCCACCCCGCATCGTCGTGCAGCTGGATACTGACGTAGTCGGTGCCGGGTGATTCCAGTTCCTCCAATATGGAAAGCACCATGCCGGTGCTGGGATCCTTGTAGACCATGTCTTGCTTGGCCAGATAAGTCGTCACGAATTCCACCCCCTTCCCGAAGAATACCGCCCCTCCCTGAGCGTGGGACTTAAATCTCCGAAGCGGCCGCAGTCAAGTGCAAACTGGCCTGGCCTGCACAAAGGCTAGACAATGCCCGAGGAAATCTGGATGCCCTGGAACCACATTTCCAACTGCTGCTTGTTGGTGCACTTCTCGTACGCCGTCTCCTTCGTGATGACGCCGTCGTTCACGAGGTTAAACATGCAGCGGTTGAAACTGATCATGCCATCGTCGCCGCTGACCTCGATGCAGGCGGGCAGCTTGTTGAGTTCGCCGTCGAAGATTTTCTGCCGCACCAAGGGCGTGCCAATCATGATCTCCTGCGCGGGGATCATGCCTCCTCCGATCTTGGGGCACATGCGCTGCGCGATGGCGCCGACGATGACCTCGGCGTATTTTTTGCGCTGCATCTCGCGCTCCTCCGGCGGGAAAAAATCGAGCAGGCGTCCGGGCACCGACGCGGCCGTGCGCGTGTGGACGGTGGAGAGCACCATCGCGCCGGTGTCGGCCGCGCGCATCGCCGCTCCGATGGAGGTGGCGTCGCGCATTTCGCCCACGAGCACCATGTCCGGGTCCTGCCGCAGCGCACTCTTGAGGGCGCGCTGGAAGCTCATCGTGTCCAGCCCCACCTCGCGCTGCTCGATGACGCACTGCTCATCCTTGAACACCATCTCCACGGGATCCTCGATGGTCACGATGTGCTTGCGAAAGTTGCGATTGAGATGCAGCACCATCGCCGCCATGGTGGTGGATTTGCCCGATCCAGTGATGCCCGCCAAAAGCGTGATGCCGCGATCGGCCTCGGCCAGCTTGAGGCAGATGGGATTGATGCCCAGCTTCTCGATCGAGGGCAGGTTGCTCTTGATGTATCGGATGGCCAGCGCCCACTTGCCCACCTGCGAGAACACGTTCACGCGGTAGCGCCCGAACTTCGGGTTGTAGTACGAGAAGTCCACCTCGCGGTCCTTCTTGAAATCCTCCACGAAAATCTCGGGGCACATGTGGAAGATGACCTTCTCCATCCATCGCCGCGTGGGGATCGGGAAGTCGCGGTCGCGCAGGCCGCGGCTGATGCGAAAATGCACCGGATGATCTTCCTTGATGTGTAGGTCGGCGCACTGGGTGCCCTCGGCGTCCTGGAGGATTTCGTCCCAGATCCGCAGGTCGAGATCCTCGATGGAGAGATCAGGCTTGGTGGCGGTTTTCGACGCCGAGCCAGCGGGAAACTCCAGACTGGGATGCCGCTGCGGGGGCGGCTCAGCGGGCTCTGGTTCCGGTGCGGGGGACTCATCGGGCGCGGCAAAGGCCGTCTCCTCGCCTCCCATCAGCCCTCCGTCGCCCGGGGCTTGAAACACCGCCTCGTCCTCGGCGACGGGCACCTCGGCAGAAAACTCCGTGGTGGGGGGCGCGACGTATTCCTCAGCATACTGAGGATCCTGCACATATTGAGGATCCTGCGCGTACGCCTGCTCCCCTTCCGCGGGCGCATACTCGGCGTAGGGCTGCTCCGGTTCGGCCGGTGCGTAATTCGCGTACTCTTCCGTCGGCGCTTCCGGCTGGGCTTGAGGCTCCATATTTAACGAAACTTAGAGGAGGGGGCCTTGAAATGCGAGTTTCTTTCTGTCGCCCTTTCACCACTCCAGCACGGCCGCGCCCCACGTCAGTCCCGCGCCAAAGGCCACCATCAGCACCAGATCGCCGCGGCGCACACGTCCGCCAGCCACGGCTTCCTGCAAGGCCACGGCCACCGATGCCGCCGAGGTGTTGCCGTACTTGTGCAGATTGACAAACACTTGGTCTGGCGCCACACCCAGCCGTTCGCCCACGGCATCAATGATGCGCCGGTTCGCCTGATGGGGGATGACACAGCCGATGGCGCCGATGTCCACCTGTGCCAGCGCCATCGCCTCGCGCGCCGCGCCGCACATTGCCGCCACGGCGCTCTTAAACACCTCCTTGCCTTCCATGCGAAGGTAATGGGCGCGGCTGCGCACCGATTGCTCGGTTGCCGGGCAGCGACTGCCGCCGCCGGGCATGGAGAGGATGTCGGCCTTGGTGCCATCACTGCCCAGGCGCACCGACCGCACGCCGCGGCCCGTCGGGCAGCGCCGCAGCACCGCGGCGCCGGCGCCGTCGCCAAAGAGCACGCAGGTGTTGCGATCCTCCCAGTCGATGATGGAAGAGAGTTTCTCGGCGCCGATGATGAGGGCCGTCTGGTACGTGCCGCTCTGGATGAACTGCCGCGCCACCTCCAGCGCGTAGATGAATCCGGTGCACGCCGCTTCGAGGTCGAATGCCGCGGCCCTTGCCGCGCCAATCTTCTGCTGCACGAGGCAAGCCGTGGCCGGAAAGGGCATATCCGGCGTGATGGTAGCGACGATGATGAGATCCACATCGGTCGCCGAGACGCCCGCGTCGGCAAGTGCCGCAATGGCCGCGCGCGCGCCCAAGTCGCTGGTGTACTCGTCGGCCGCCGCCATGCGCCGCTCCTTGATGCCCGTGCGCGAGGTAATCCACTCGTCGCTGGTCTCCACCAGCGATTCGAGTTCGGCGTTGGTCAGGACGCGCTCGGGCACGTAGGCGCCCACGCCGGCAATGCAGCAGCCAAAGGGAAGTGAGGCACTCATGTCGCCCGGGCCAGATCGCCCGCGCCTTGGGCGCGTGTCGGCGGCCCTTTTAGGCTAGTGCCGCGGCTTGACGGTGATGACCTGGCGGCCCTTGTAGAAACCGCAGTGGGGGCAGGCGTGGTGCGTGGCGTAGGGCGCCTCGCCGCACTGTGGACAATGGGAAATCTGGGGCACGGCCAGCACGCTGTTGGAGGCCTGGCGCTTGCGGCGGCGGCTGCGTGTGACTTTGCGTTTGGGCGTCGGCATGGTTGTCCTTAATGCGTCTTCCGCTCGTCCAGCGCCGCCCAAATGGAGGGGGCTGCCTCCGCTGTGGTTGCAATTTCCGGTTGTGACGGCACTGGATTCTGCAGGCCGGGGCAACCCGAAACACACAGCGGGTGCTGCGGAAGGGCGAGGAAAATATCCTCGCGCACCCAAGGCGTCAAGTCCAGTGCGTCGCCTTCGAGTGGAGGGGCGTCCTCACCCTTCAAGGGAAGGTCCAGCCGCCAAGAATCGAGCAGGACGGACTGACGGAAGGGTTTGAGGCAGCGGGAGCACTCGCAATGGGCGGTGGTCTTGAGCCGACCTTCGGCGACCAGCGTGTCTCCCTCAAGTCGCACCGTGAAGTCATATTCCAACGGTGCCACCAGATGGATCAGTTCGTCGTGCAGTTCCGAATCCATCGCCTGCATCGACACGCGGCCGCTTAGCTGGTGGCTCTGGTTCGCCAACTCCTCCAAGTGGACGATGAATGACATGGTGGCCTCCAGTCTGGCGGGTCAATCCCGCCGGTTTTTCACTTGCTTGCGGAGCGCGACATCCACATGCGAGGGCACAAACTCGCCCACGTCGCCCCCCAGCCGAGCGACTTCCTTCACCAGGCGGGAGCTGACAAACGTGTACGCCTCGCGCGGCATCATGAAGATGGTCTCAATTCGCCCCTCCAACCTACGGTTCATCAAAGCCATCTGAAATTCAAACTCAAAATCGGACACAGCACGCAGTCCGCGGATGATGGCGCAGGCCTTCTGGTTGCGCGCAAAGTCCACCAATAGACCCTCAAAGGCGGTGACGCGCACGGGTTTGAGGGCGCGCACGGCGCGGCGTGTCATGGCCAGTCTTTGGTCGACCGTGAACCACGGGTGCTTCTCCTCGTTGTGTGCCACGGCCACGATCACCCGGTCAAAAAGCTTGGCCGCCCGCTCGATGACATCGAGGTGGCCGTTGGTCAGCGGGTCGAAGCTGCCCGGGTAAATCGCCGTCCGCATGGTTCTAGCGTTCCGGCTTTGCCTTGGACGGCGCAAGGATTTTCGGTCGTGGCAATCGTGGCAGGCGCATGTTACGTTTGCCGTGTGCAGCAGGCCGCAGCCTGCTGCGCTCTTGCGCGCACTGGGATGAACTTGCCGCCCCAACCCGACGAAACCGCCTTGGCATCCTCCGAAGCCACGGAGGCGCCCCGCAGTTCGGGCAGGGCGTTCACGAGCCTCCTGTTGGGTGTGCTGGGCTGCCTGCTGCTGGCCGGATCCATCGGGCTCTTCTGGCTCTACAAGAACCCGCCCGGGTCGGGCTCGGCCCGTCCGGGCGCCACCAACGCCGCAGGGGCCGGTGGTGCCATCGAAGCGGCCATTTCCGATGCCACCAAGAAACCCCTCCAACGGGCGCAGCAAAAGCTCTGGCTCAATCTCAGTGCCGGGGCCGGAACGCTCTCAGGCGTGCTGGGGTTGATCGGGATCATCTTGGGCGTGCTCAGCCTGCGTCTGGACGGCCCGCCGCGCGCCACCGCCGGTGTGGGGACGTTTTTTTCCACCATCGCGTTTCTGGGGCTGTTTCTGGCCGGGTATAACAAGTTCGTCGAATGGCAGATGATGGGACAGGAAGTGCAGGAGATTGGCCGACAGGCTGAGAATGTCTTCGGCGACAAGGGGATTTACGGCAAGGCTTTCAAGATGGCTGATGACCTCTTGGGCGGGCATCGCGGCGGCATTGACACGCTGCTGCACGAGGATTTCCGCGGCCAGCGCGCGCCCGACTTGCGCCTGTTGCCCGTCAACGGTGACCGCGACATCCTCCTTGGCCAGCAGAAGGGAGTGCGGCCGGTGATGCTGGCGTTTCTCGCCACCGACACGGCCTCCAGCGCCGACCTCATCCAGCACCTCAAGGAACTGCACGCGGAAATCCCGCCGGCCGAGCTGCTCATTCTTGCGGTGAGCCCGCGCGAGGATGCACAGGCTCTGCGCAGCGCGGTGGAGGCGCAGGGCATTCGTTTTTACACCGGCAAGGCGGAGAGTCTGGTGGAGCCCTACAAGGACGCGCTGGCGCCCACGATCTTTGGCATCGACGCGCAGGGTATCGTGCGCGGCTCGCTGGTGGGGGACAACGCGCGCAATCGCCAGAATGTGCGCAACATGGCCACGGGACTGCGCGCGCGCAATTAGCGCCGCTCCCTAGAACACCTCGCTGGCGGAGAAAAAGCGCTGCACCTCAAGCGCGGCATTGTCGGTGGAATCCGACGCGTGGCAGACGTTGCGCATGCTCTCCTGCCCAAAGTCGCCGCGGATGGTGCCCTTGGCTGCTTTCTTGGAATCGGTGGGGCCCAGCAGATCGCGCACGCGTGCCACGGCGTTTTCGCCTTCCAGCACAAGGGCCACGACGGGGCGTGACTTCATGAACTGGACAATCTCCGGATAGAACGGACGGCTGGTGAGGTGCGCGTAGTGCTCGGCCAAGAGCGCGTCGGTCAGGCGCAGCATCTTGGTGCCGCGCACGGCCAGCCCGGCCGATTCAAAGCGCGCGAGCACCTGTCCGGCGTGGCCGCGTTCCAAGCAATCGGGTTTGAGCAGAATGAGGGTGCGTTCCAGTGGCATGGTCAAATGGGGGGCGACTCTAGCTTCCTCCGTGGCGCGCAGGCAACAGGGAAAGTAGGCTTACGGCTGCGGTGGCAGCGCGTGTTCAGCCAGCGCCACAGCCTTGAGCATGGCGCGGGCCTTGTTGACGGTTTCCTGAAACTCCGCCCCGGGATCAGAGTCGTCCACCCAGCCACCGCCCGCCTGCACGTGCGCGCGCCCATCCTTGATGAGGGCCGTGCGGATGGTGATGCAACAGTCAAGATTGCCGTTAAAACTAAAGTAGCCCACGCAGCCGCCATAGGGGCCGCGGGCCGTCTGTTCCAGCTCGGAAATAATCTGCATGGCGCGAATCTTGGGCGCGCCCGAGAGCGTGCCCGCAGGAAAGGTGGCGCGCATGAGGTCAAAGGGGGTGCGATGGGCCGAGAGCGTGCCCTCGGTCTGGCTCACGATGTGCATGACATGGCTGTAGCGCTCGATGGTCATGAGGTCCTTGACCTTCACGGTGCCGTAATCGCAGACGCGGCCCAGATCGTTGCGGGCCAGATCCACCAACATCACGTGCTCGGCGCGCTCCTTGGGATCGGCAAGCAGCTCGCGCTCAAGGGCGGCGTCCTCCTCAGCGGTGCGCCCGCGGCGCCGCGTGCCGGCGATAGGGCGCAGTTGCACGCGGCGATCCTCGCAGCGCACGTGAATTTCGGGCGAGGCGCCCACCAGCGCAAAGCCCTCCAGCTCCAACAGGAACATGTACGGCGAGGGGTTGATGGTGCGCGCCGCGCGGTAGATGTCCAAGGGCGCAGCCTTCACCGGCGTGCTAAAGCGCTGCGAGCCGACCACCTGAATGATGTCGCCAGCGCGGATGTACTTCTGGGCGCGGCGCACATTTTCAAGGAACACGTCGCGGGGCACATTGCTCTCGAAGGGCGCTTCGGGGATTGGGCCGCCTAGGGTCACCGGCCGGTGCTCGCTGGGCTGTTCGAGCAGCGTGAGCAGCCGGTCAATTTCGCCCAGCGCTTCCTCGTAGGCGTCGGCGGGGCGGGCGTGGCCGTCAAGCACGGCGTTGACCACGAGTGTGAGCGTCTGTGCCACACGGTCGAAGACGAGCAGCTCGTCGGCGATGAGAAAGTACATCGTGGGCGTGCCCAGATCATCGTGAGGCGGGCGTGGCACCACGGGCTCAATGTCGTGGATGAACTCGTAGCCGATGAATCCCACCGCCCCGCCTGTGAATCGTGGCAGGCCCGGCACCGGCACCGCCTTGTATCGCGCGAGGATTTTCTCGACCACCTCCAGACCATCCTTCACGCACTTCTCGCACGGCTCCTTGCCGGGTGCCTGGATGGCGAACTTCTCCACCACCTTGCCGTTCTCGATCACCTCAACGCGGCTGCCGGCTTGCCGGATGATCGCGCGCGGATTGCAGCCCACAAACGAGTAGCGCCCCACATGCTCGCCGCCCTCCACGCTCTCGAACAGAAACGATTCGCCCTGGCCGCGCAGCTTGCGGTAGGCCGAGAGCGGTGTCTCAAGGTCGGCCAGAATGCACCGCGTGACGGGGATGAGATTTCCCTGCGCGGCGAGAAGCTCGAACTCTTCCAGTGTCGGGTGATGCATGGACCTAAAAGGGCCTTCAGGCGTTGCCGGGCTTGCCGTAAATTTCCCCGGGCGTCTGCAACTGCGCCTCGGTGACCCGTTCACCCGCACCCTCGGTGACGCTGCGAAAGAAGCAGCTCTTGTAACCCTCATGGCAGGCCGCGCCGGTCTGCTCCACTTGGATCAGCAGCGTGTCGCCGTCGCAGTCGAAGGCCACGTCCTTCACCACCTGCACGTGACCGCTCGATTCGCCCTTCATCCAGAACTTCTGCCGCGACCGGCTCCAGAAATGCGTCTTGCCCGTCGCCAGCGTCGTCTCCAGCGAGGCGCGGTTCATCCATGCCATCATCAGCACGCGCCCCGTGGATTGCTCCTGCACGATGGCCGGGATCAGCCCGTCCGCCGTATACTTTAATCGCTCAAAAAACGACATGCGCCAAGGTAACCACAGAGCCGCAGGCCGCTCAAAGCGTTTTTGCCATGTTGGTGCCACGGCTCGACAACGCATCTCAGTCCGCTACTTTGCTTGCGCCACCATGAACTTTGCAGAAAAACGCGACGCCGCACTCGCCCTGCTTCACGCCACCGGAATGCTTCCTTCCAGCTACGCGCCGCCACTCTACAAGGCGCTCTGGAAGCTTGGCGTGGAGATTCCCCCGCCCCACTTCGCCAGTTTTGCCGCCAACACCGCCCTCTGCGGCACCGTCTTTGGCGCGATCTGGGGCGTCGTCATGTGGCTCATCACGTGGTCTGGCAAGCTTCCTGGCGGCGCCGCCGTTGCTGCATCGCTCTTCGCCGGGCTGATGTTTGGCGCCATCATGGCCGCCTATTACCGGCACACAGCCCAAAAACACGGCATCCCCGCGTGGTGCGACTTTCATCCTCCCGGCAGTCCGCCGCCCATCTGATCCGGGCCCTCATCGTGTAAGGTGACCGTTACAGGCGCACGGGGATGCCCCTTTTCGCCAGGTGCTCCTTCACCTGAAGCACGGTGTAGGTGCCAAAGTGGAAGATGCTCGCGGCCAGCACGGCATCGGCTTGGCCCTCGATCAACACGTCGGCCATGTGGTCAAGCGTGCCCGCGCCGCCACTGGCCACTACGGGCACGCCCACCTGCTCAGAGATGCGCCGTGTGATGACGAGGTCGAACCCCGCCTTCGTGCCGTCGGCGTCAATCGAGTTGAGGACAAGTTCGCCCGCGCCGAGCTCGACGGCTTTCTTGGCCCAATCCACGGCGTCGAGGCCGGTCGGCTGGCGACCTCCTTTGGCAAAGACCTCCCACTTATCCGGCGCGACCTTCTTGCAGTCGATGGAAACGACGATGCACTGGCTGCCGAATTTCTCGGCGCCTTGCCTGATGAGATCTGGCGTGGCGAGTGCAGAGGAATTGATGCTGACCTTGTCGGCTCCGGCGCGGAGCATCGTCTGCATATCCTCCACCGTGCGAATGCCGCCGCCCACGGTGAGGGGCATGAAACACTGGTCGGCGGCGCGCTCAATCACACCCACCATCGAGGCGCGCCCCTGTGCGCTGGCGGTGATGTCAAAGAACACCATCTCGTCGGCTCCCTGCTCGTTGTAACGCACGGCCAGTTCCACGGGGTCGCCCACGTTGCGCAGGCCGCCGGCCTCGGCGCGGCCAAACTGGACACCGCGGGTGACGTGGCCGTCGTGAACGTCCAGACAGGGAATGACGCGCTTGGCCAGCATTTGCTGGGGAGAGTAGTGGGCGCGGGTTGCGTGGCACGAGCCAAAACACCGCGTGGAAACCACGCCCAAAGGGTCATTCTGCCGAGCCACCACGGGGTTTTCTAGGGAAACCCGGCGGGAACCTCGCGTTTTCATACCGTGGCATGGGCGCTGCTACGGTCATGACAGAGGAATGCCGATAGTACGTATAGGTTGCATTATGAAACGACTGCTAATCGTGATGGCCGGCGCGCTTTTGGCGGTGTCCGTGCAGGCGCAGGTGTTCGGACCTTCCGGGCGCGTGGCGCAGCCGGTGTTCCGTGCCACGGCTCCGCAGCCGGGCTCCTCCCAAACTCCCGTTTACGGTGCCACCACCACGGTGGTGGGCGCGGCCGTGGGGGGCGTCTTGGGTAGCCGCAGCAACCGCTCTGGCGAAGGCGCGGCATTGGGGGGCGCACTGGGCATGGTGTTGGGGCAGATGATGGATCAGCGAGCGCAATCTCGTGCAGCAAGGCAGCAAGCCCAGGGTGAAGCTGCAGCGCCGATCGTCGTTGGCGCGGCAGGCGTTCCGCAGGCATCGGCGCCGGAGTTGCCGCCGCCCCCAGCCGGATCTTTCCCCGCCGGGAGCATCCCTGCCATCGACCCCAGCACCGGGCTGCCTTTGCCCGGGACTACTTCCGCGGGGGGATCGCTTTTGCGCCCCGCGAGCCGTCCCTTGCAGCCGGCGAATAGACTGTTCGGCAGATAGAATCTCTGCCATAGTCGGTGCCCTTTCGTGAAAGGAGCGATTATGAGAGTCCATGAATTCATCGTGGCGTCCGTGACCCTGTTCATGGGAAGCGGCTGCCTGAGCATCAACGACCCCACCTCCACCAACGGGGTGACCCAGATGCGGCCCGACGAGCGCGGCTTTGTGGCGGGCTTGGGGATTGAGTCTCAAGACCTCGTGGTGGTGGCAGAGAAAATGGCGCGCGGGATGCTCGGGGTGGCGCCCATCGCGCAGGCCAAAGGCAAACCCAACATCGTGCTGGAGCCGGTGGTCAACAAGACGCGCTTTAACATCGACAAGGAGATTTTCCTGACACGGATTCGCGTGGCCCTAAACGACAAGGCGCAGGGCCGGGTGAATTTCCTGGCCCGGCAGCGCATTGACGCGCTGGAGCGTGAGCGCAACCTCAAGCAGGGCGGCCAGGTGACCGGAGGAGGGAGCGCGCAGGCCAATGAATTCAAGGGCGCCGATTTCATCCTGACCGGAACGCTCGAGAGCATCTCCAGCCGTGGGAAGGCCGGAGCAAGCGATTACATCCTCTACACGTTCCAACTGCTCGACCCGCGCACCAGCGACATTGTTTGGGAGAGTTTTTACGAGATCAAGAAACAGGGCCGGGACGACGTCACCTACCAGTAGCCAACCCCGCGCCATGAATTGCCGTGCGTCTTGCATGCTGCTGCCGCTTCTCGCGATGGCGGCTTGCCTAGCGCCCGTGGCGCAACGCCCTCCGCAGCAGCGCCAGGAGCCTCAAGTAGACTTGGTGGCCGAAGGGCACCTCATCATCGCTGCCGCGCCGGCCAAGGATAAAAACCTCTGGGGCTATCAGGTCGCGCTCTTGGCCATGAAACAAGGGCGATACTCTGAAGCGCGTGAACTCTGGGATCGCCATCTGCCGCCCGCCGGCGCGCTGTTAAAGGGCGGTGCGAGTGCGCAGCGCGCTCGCAGCTTGTTCCAGCCGGAGGAGGCGAAGATCTTCTTTGGCGAACCCCACGAGCGCACGCTGGCGTGGTTTTATCGCGGGGTATTGCATTGGATGGACGGTGAGCCGGACAATGCGCGCGCTTGCTTCCGCACGGCGCAGCTTCTCGACCAGTCCGACGAGAGCGCCCGGCAGGGAGATTGGGTGCTGCTGGATTATCTTGATGGGTTTCTCACCGCAAGACAGGGAGGCGATGGCAGCGACAAATTGCGGCGTGCGCGTGCCCACGCGCCGGGCGGCGCTTCGCCGACATTGCCCGATTATGACACCTCGGCCAACGTCATGGTGGTGCTGCAATTGGGCTTCGGGCCGCTCAAACGCGCCGAGGGCCGCCAAGGTGAGACACTGAAGTGGTCGGGAGGCCACTCCACCGCGAAGGCTGCCTTGGTGCGCAGCGGGCGCCAGACGGTGCGGGCTCCTGCGCTTGACGATGTGAGCTTCCAAGCGGCCACACGCGGCGCGCGGAGGATGGACGCACTACTGGCGCAGAAGGCGAACGTGAAACAAGCGACCGACACCGTGGGAGACCTCGGACTGGTTCCGGGGCTCATTCTGGCGCAGTCGGAGGGCACGCGCGCCGCCGGGCAGGGGCTATTGGTTGCGGCCGTGGCGGGAAAGTCGGTGGGGGGATCCGTCCAGCCGCGCGCCGACACGCGCACATGGAACAACCTGCCGCAGCATCTGGCATTTGCCGCGTTGCGGCTGCCACCCGGTCGCCATCGTCTGAGCGTAGACTTCCTCGATGGTGAGGGAAACGCGCTGCCCGCGCGGTGGCGCGAGCTGGAGGTGGACGTGAAGCCGCGCGGCGACACGGTGTTGTTTGTTGCCGATCCATAAAGCCATGAAGACTCCGTTGCTTTTGCTTGTCACCGCACTTTGCGCGGCCGCGTGCCTCTCACCCATGGGGCCGGCTCATGGTGCCCACGGAAAGTTCGTGGCCTTGGGCGATCTGGCCGCCAGTGCCGTGGGATGTGTGGCGCTGCAGGAGAATGAGCTGTCGGACGGGCGGCTTTCGGTGCGTGCGCAGCTGGTCAACCGCACCGCGCAACGCATCCAGGTGCAGGTCAATTGCGTGTTTAAGGATGCGCAGGGATTTGGCACCGGCGACGAGACACCCTTTGAATCGCTCTTTCTGGACGAGGGTGCGCAACAAACCGTGCCCTTCACTTCACTGAACAACAAGGCCAAGTCGTACACGGTGCAGGTTCGGTTGCAGCGTTAAAATCCAAGGGAGGCTCCAATGAAATCAACACAAATGGCGTGGTGCTGCATGGCGCTGGTGGCGTGTGCCGGGCCTGCGGTCTTCCCGCCCGCAGCAGATCGCGGCGCGATTCCCATCCACCGGAACCGGGAGAAACCTTCCGCGCAAGTGTTCCAATATGAAACGGCGCCTCCCGCGGCGCTGGCGCAACTCTTCACGCCGGCGCAGGCGCAAGCCATCATCGAGCAATTCAAGGGGGCGTACGTCCGGTTGGGCGCGCCGCGAATGGATGTGCGAGTAAACCTGCCGCCAGGAGCCGCAACGGCACTGCCCGGCGTCATCGGGCCTTCCATCGACCCCAACACCGGCCTTCCCGCTCAGGCGCCGGCCGCGGTGCCGGCAACGACGCCAGCAAATGTGGCGGCGTCGCCAGCGGGAACGCCCGCGGCCTTGCCCCGCAATGCTGACACCGGCCCGCTGGCGGACCGGCAGACACGCCGCGATGTGGAGCGGCTCTTTGGCCGGCCGCTGCGGCAGGCGGGCGTCAAGCTGGTGGATCCGGATCTGGTGAATCCCCCGGAGGTGACGCTGGAGGTGTTGATTTCTGAGCGCGCGATGACGATCCGTGGCATCGGGGGCGACCAGTCCCTTGCCGTGCCGGACGTTCAGGTGACGGCGGTGCGCGTGGCCGACGGACGCATTCTGGGACAGGCCACCGTGCTGGACTTGTTTCCCAAGGCCGGGCAGGCCGCTGCGGGGCTTCGCCGATTTGACGTGAGGGCTCTGGCAGAAGCCACGGCGCTCGCACTCATGAAGGACATGGCCCGCACCCCGGTGCCGTAAGGGCTTCCGTCGGCCCGTTCTAGTGCGCGGGCGCGCGCGCCGAGTGGATGGACATGACGCCGCCCAGCAGGTTTTCCACCACGACGTCCACAAAACCTAGCGCGCGCAGCGTGGCGGCGACACCCTCCTGTGCGGGATAGCGGCGCAGCGATTCCAGGATGTAGGCGTACGCCGCGGCGTCACCACAAAAGAGCCATCCTAAAACCGGCACGGCGAAGCGCAGGTAGGCGAAGTACGCCGCCCGCCACGCGGTGTTGGCCGGCTTGCCAAAGTCCAGGATGAGCAGCCGGCCGCCCGGCGTGAGCACGCGGCGCATCTGGGCCAGACCGCCCTCAAGGTCGGTGAGGTTGCGCAATCCGTAGGCGCAGGTGACGACATCAAAGCTCGCGTCTGCGAAGGGCAGGTTCAGCGCGTCGCCCTGCACAAACTGCGGCGCGTGCACGGGGGCCAACGTGGCGGCGCGTTGGCGGGCGGCTTGCAGCATGGGTGCGCTAAAGTCCAGCCCCGTGGTGGCGGCTCCGGCCTGTGCCAGCGCCAGGGCGATGTCGCCGGTGCCGCAGCAGACGTCCAGTGCGCGACCCGGCGCGCCGGACCCGTCCAGCGCCATCCGCACCAGACGCCGTTTCCAAGTGCGATGGAGCCAAAAGCTCTGCACGTCATTGATGGTGTCGTAGCGGGGCGCGATCCTGTCGAAGAGCGCGCGGACGCGTCCGGACGCGTCGCCTGAGAAGTCCCCATGCGGGCTGGCCACGCCCCAAACCGTAGCCCAAAGCGGGTGGTGCGGGGAGTCCTTTGGCGCGGCCTGATCAAAAATCGCGGTTGCATCGGAAGGCGGGACGGATGTACAAGCCCGCGCTAAGCATGGGCAAAGCCCTTGTCATCGCAGAAAAGCCGTCCGTGGCCGCGGACATCGCGAAGGCGCTCGGCGGTTTCAAGAAGGACGCGTCGGGCGATTTCTTCGAGAGCGAATCGCAGATCGTCTCGTCGGCGGTCGGCCATTTGCTCGAGCTCATCGTGCCCGAGGAGCACGACGTCAAGAAAGGCAAGTGGACGTTCAAGCACCTTCCGCACATCCCGCCGCGTTTCGGGCTGAACCCGATCGAGAAGTCCGCAGCCCGCCTCAAGACCCTCCAGCGCCTCCTCAATCGCAAGGACGTGGACGCTCTCATCAATGCCTGCGACGCCGGGCGCGAGGGCGAACTCATCTTCCGGCGCATTGCAGAATTCACGAAGGCGAAGCAACCGATCAAGCGGCTTTGGCTCCAGTCCATGACCGCCGGCTCCATCCGCGAGGGATTCGAGCAACTCCGCACCGACGCCTCCATGCGCCCGCTGGCCGATGCCGCCGAAAGCCGTGCCGAGGCCGACTGGCTGATCGGCATCAACGGCACGCGGGCCATGACGGCGTTTAACAACAAGACCGGCGGCTTCAACCTCACGACGGTCGGCCGCGTGCAGACGCCCACGCTGGCCATCCTGGTGGAGCGCGAAGACAGGATTCGCAAGTTTGTCTCGCGTGATTACTGGGAGGTGCTGGGCACCTTCGACGCCAGGGCAGGGCAGTACGAGGGGCGCTGGTTTGATGAGACGCACCAGAAGAGCACCGCGAAGGACGCCGATGCCGAGCTCAAGGCCGAGCGGCTGTGGACGAAGGCGCAAGCCGATGCGCTGGCCGCCAAGTGCCTTGGCAAGCCAGGCATCGTCACGGAGGAGAGCAAGCCCAGCACGCAGCTCTCGCCAGGGCTTTACGATCTGACAACCTTGCAGCGCGAGGCGAATGGCCGCTTTGGCTTCAGCGCAAAGAACACGCTGGGACTGGCGCAAGCGCTTTACGAGAAGCACAAGGTCCTCACCTATCCGCGCACCGACTCGCGCCATCTTCCCGAGGACTACATGGCCACGGTAAAGAAGACGCTCGATTCGTTGCGCGGCCTCGCCGGCTACAGCGTGCCTGCGGCGAAGATTCTGACCGAGGGCTGGGTCCACCCGAACAAGCGCATCTTCAACAACGCAAAAATCTCCGACCACTTCGCCATCATCCCCACGGGCGTGCTGCCCCGGGGCCTCTCCGAGCCCGAACAGAAACTCTACGACCTTGTCACCAAGCGTTTCCTCGCCGTGTTTTTCCCGGCGGCGGAATATCTGGAAACCGTCCGCATCACGCGCGTCGAGGGCGAGCCCTTCAAGAGCGCCGGCAAGGTGCTCATGAAGGCGGGCTGGCTCGAAGTTTATGGCAAGGAAGCCGCCGGCAACGACGGCGCGCCCAGCCTGGTGCCCATCGATCAGGGCGAGCAGGTGAAGACCGCGAACATCGAGGTGAAGGGCAGCCAGACCAAGCCTCCGCCCCGCTACACGGAGGCCACGCTGCTCAGCGCGATGGAGAGTGCGGGCAAGCTGGTGGACGATGAGGAGCTGCGCGAGGCGATGTCCGACAAGGGGCTGGGCACGCCGGCCACGCGCGCGGCCGTGATTGAAGGGCTCATCTACGAGAAATACCTGTACCGCAACCAGCGCGAACTGGTGCCCAGCGCGAAGGCGTTCACGCTGATGGCGCTGCTCAACGGATTGGGTGTCCACGAGCTCACCAAGCCTGAGCTCACCGGTGACTGGGAATACAAGCTGCGCCAGATGCAGCGTGGCGAGCTTCCACGCGACGAGTTCATGGCGGAGATCCGCGGGCTCACCGAGCGCATCGTGGGCCAGACCAAGGCTTTCGAGCACGACACCATTCCCGGCGACTTCGGCAAGCTCACCGTCCCATGCCCCAAATGCGGCGGTGAGATCCACGAGAATTACAAAAAATTCCAGTGCCAGAAATGCGACTGGAATATGTGGAAGGTCGTTCTTGGGCGCGCATTTGAAATCGCGGAAGTCGAGACGCTGCTGCGCGAAAGGCAGGTTGGCCCGCTCCAGGGTTTCCGCAGCAAGCAGGGGTTTCCTTTTGCCGCCGTGATGAAGCTCTCGCCCGAGGGCGAGACGAAGTTCGACTTTGGCAATGACCAGAAGGACGAAGAGAATGCCGCGCCCGTAGATTTCACAGGGAAGGAGCCGCTGGGCAAGTGCCCCAAGTGCAAGGCCGGCCACGTCTTTGAGAACGGGATGAATTACGTTTGCGAGCACTCCACCAGCCCGAACCGCCAGTGCGACTTTCGCACCGGGGCCATCATCCTCCAGCAGCCCATTGACCGGGCGCAGGTCGTGAAGCTGCTTGCCGAGGGCAGGACGGATTTGCTCAAGGGCTTCGTGTCAAAGAAGACCAATCGCAAGTTCGAGGCGTTCCTCAAGTTCGATGGCACCAAAGTCAGCTTCGAATTTGCGCCGCGCGCGCGGAAGTTTCCGGCCAAGGGTGCGAAGGCCGACGCCACGCCGGCCGTGAAGCTGGACTTTACCGGTCAGGAGCCGCTGGGCAAATGCCCCAAGTGCAAGGGCAACGTCTTCGAGGGACCGGAGTCCTACCTCTGCGAGCGCAGCCAGTCCGACACGAAGAAGTGCACCTTCAAGACCGGCAAGGTGGTGCTGCAACAGCCCGTGAACCATGAGCAGGTGAAGAAGCTTCTCGCCACCGGCAAGACCGGTCTGCTCACCCAGTTCATCAGCAAGGCCGGCAAGCCCTTCCCCGCCCATCTCAAGCTCGCCGAGCGGGGCAAGGTGGAGTTTGAGTTCCCGGAGTCGTGAGGGCTGCGCCGGGGGTGGCGCCCAAGCTTGTTGCCGGGCGCGACCTTTGCTAGCGTGTCGCCATGCCGGGAGGCACGGGGATCGACCCACTGGAGCGTGACGAGGACGCATCGGAGTTTCTGAGGCGGTTGCAGGCCGAGGCGGGCGCTTCCCCGTACACCGTCCGGAATTACAGGCAGGCACTCGGCGAATTCTCCCTCTGGCATCAGGGCCAACGGCAGCAGCCTCCGCCTTGGCTGCAACTTTCGCGGGCCGACTTCAGGGCGTACCTGCGCTTTCTGGGCCACCAACGGCTGGGACGCGCCGCCGTGATGCTGCGATTCTCCGCATTGCGATCCTTCTACCGCCAGTTCGTGCGCGCAGGGAGACTGGCCGCATCGCCCCTCCATGACATCGCGCTGCCCCGGCGCGAGCGGCGCCTGCCGCAGTTTCTGACAGCCACACAGACCGAGGCGCTGCTCAATGCCCCCCGGGATGAATGGCTGGCCCTCAAGGCGCGTGCGGCAGACCCATCGGCCGCGATCCATTCCTTGCGCGACGCGGCGGTGCTGGAGCTCATCTACTCCTGCGGCCTGCGAATCAGCGAGGTCTGCGGCTTGCGCGCGGGCGATGTGGACGGAGAGTCGCGGCTGGCGCGTGTGCGCGGCAAAGGGCGGAAGGAACGGCAATTGCCGCTGGGCCGGCCCGCATGGGTGGCGCTCTCGCAATACTGGGCCGCGATGGGTGGGGTGCCAGCACCCGACCTTCCCGCATTCCCGCGCGAGTCGGACGCCACGCTGCCAATTTATCCCCGGATCATCCAGTCGCGGTTCAAACATTATCTGGCGGCCGCGGGGTTGGATCCGGCGCTTACCCCGCACAAGCTGCGCCACAGCTTCGCGACGCACCTGCTGGACAGGGGCGCCGACCTGCGCAGCGTGCAGGAGCTTCTGGGACACGAGCGCCTGGCCACCACGCAGGTGTACACGCATGTCACCACGGCGCGCTTGCGCAAGGCCTACGACGCGGCGCATCCGCGCGCATAAAAATCGTTTGCGGCTTGAGTTGCTCACAGGAGCCTGTTAATAACACGGCGCTTGGGGATGCACGAAGAGGAGGTGGATCTGGGAATCTGGGACAAGCTGCTCAAGGCCGTCGTGTGCCTTCTCATTGTGGCGGCGCTCATGGCGGTGGCGGTGTGGTACCTTCCGCTCATCCGGCAGAACGAGCGGATGCGCCAGGAGATTCTTCGGATGGACGCCCAGGTCCAACATGAGGAGGACGGCCTGCGCCAGCAGAAGCTGGCGGTGGAGGTGTTGCGCACCGATCCGCTGTCGGTGGAGCGGCAGGTTCGCGAACGGCTGGGACTGGCGCGAGCGGGCGAGACGGTCTTCCGGTTCGAGGAACCCGATCCAGAGCGCCGTTAGCCTCGCATTTCAGGGCTTGCAATCCCAAGATGCTTGGCTAAGTTCACCGCCCCGTTTTCAAAAATCAAAAGCGGCAACCCCAAAGTCACGACCACCACCATGGCTTCAGCGAACGATTTGCGGCGCGGCAACGCGATCAACTACAACAACGCCGTGTGCGTCGTCCTCGAAGTGACCCACCGCACGCCGGGCAATCTGCGCGCCTTTGTGCAGGCCAAGATGCGCAATCTCAACACCGGCAAGTCGTTTGAAGCGCGCTTCTCCTCCACCGAGGCGGTGGAACTGGTGCCCATGATGACGCGCAAGATGGAGTTTAACTACATGGACGGGGAGGACTTCGTTTTCATGGATCCGGCGTCGTACGAGCAGGTGACCATCACCGCCGAGATTGTGGGCGATGCCAAGCACTACATGACGGAGAACCTGCAGCTCACCATCACCTTCGTGAACGACCGAGTGGTAGACGTGGAGCTGCCCGGGTCGGTCGTGCTCAAGGTGGTGGAGGCCTCCGAGGGCATCCGCGGCGATTCCGCCAACAACGTGATGAAGCCCGTCGTCTTGGAGACGGGCATCAGTGTTCAGGCGCCGCTCTTCATCAAGCCGGGCGAGAAGATCCGCGTGGACACGCGCACCGGCAAGTACATGGAGCGCGCGTAAGTGCCCCTCCGCCTGAGACCCTCCTAGGACTCGGCCGCCACGGCGGCCCGCGGACGGTATTTCTTTGCCAGCGCCAGGCACGCCTTGAGCGGTTTCATCCCGCCCGTGCACGTGGCGTCCGAGAGTTTGGCGGCGGCCGCGCACACGGCCGTGTGCAGGCAGCGGGGAATCTCCCAGCCTTCGTGCAGTCCGTACAACACGCCCGCGCAAAACGCATCGCCCGCACCCGCGGTGCCGGCCACGTACTTGGGCGGAAGGTTCAGCGAGGACTGCCAGTGGTCATGCCCGTCGCGCGTGCGCGCGAAGCCGCCCTCGGGAAAGTGGATCACCACCAGCTCCCTTGCCCCCATCTGCAGCAGCGAGCCCGCCGCGTGGCGCAGGGCAACGGTGTCCAGCGCGCCATCGGACTGGCGCACGGCAAACCCGGTGATCTTGCCCGCCTCAAACTCGTTGATGATGCAATAGTCCACGTGCCTGAGCGCGGGCGTCACGACGCGGTTGAATCGGTCACTGTTCTCGCTGACCACGTCGATGCTGGTCTTCATCCCCGCCTTCTGCGCCGCCGCCAGGATCGCCGCGGCCTTGGTGCCGTGCGTGGCATCGGGCGCGTCCACGGCGTCGAGCAGCAGCAGGTAGCCCAGATGAAAGAGGCGCGCGTGCGACGCGGTAAAGTTGAGAAACTTGCCATCCCATAGCGCGTTGGCGCCGCGGCAGTGGAAAAAGGTGCGGCGTCCGTTGGACTCCTCGGTCATCACGTCGGTGTAGGACGTGGGTGCGGCGTCCGTCGTGTGGATGAGGCGCGCGTCAATCTTGTGCCGCTTGCAGTCGGCCAGGATGCAGGCGCCCAGCGCATCGCGCCCCACCAATCCCGCCCCGGCCAGCGGGAAGGGCGCGCCCAGCTTGGCCAGGTTCACCAGCACGTTGTAGGGCGAACCGCCCGTGCCCTGCGCCTGGCGCCGGATGTTGGCCAGCGTCTCGCGCTCGGGATAGGCATCGATCAACTTGACCTGATCGACGATCCAGTTGCCTGCCGCCAAAATGCCTTTGCGCCTGCTGGGATTGCTCATGCCCAATGGTTGGAAAAAGGGTGGCCCTTTGTAGGCCAGGCGTCGCGGGGTGTCGAGCCAAAGTCGGTCTCAAGGCCGCGCCCGGCTCGTCGCCCGGGGCACGCGCGAGAAACGCAGCTGCACCAAAACGCCCAGACTGTCCTTCGCGGAGTCGCCGGCAGACATGCGGATCACCACCAGTTCGTCGAGCGGTGCGGTGCCGCTAAACCAGGTTTCCCGCGCAGTCCACGTCGTGGTTTGCAGGCCTTGCGAGGCGCTGTCTGGGGTCAGCTGCCGCACGGCGCATTGCCCCTGAAAAACCACCGAGGCGCCCTCGATCTTCGGCACGATACGAAGCGAGAGGCCCGCGGGCACCTGCCGCTCGTCGGGAAGCGTCACCGGATGCTCGATGCTGATCTGCGCCTCGCGGCCGCTCAGCGTCAGGATGCGCGGCGCTGAGAGGACTGCGCCGCCGTCCAGAAGTCGGCACTCGACCAGAACAAAGTCGGCGGTCGGTTTGGACTGGGAGAGCGGCGACGGGGGCGAGGGTGGCGGCACGGGCTCAGGGGCGGACTGGGCGGACGCTTTCAAAGACGCCGGGCCTGGTTGCGCACAGCCCGCACCCAGCAGCAGCAATCCCAAACCCAGTTGAACGGCGCACACAGGCGTTCTGAAACGTTTGAATCCCTTCATGACGACCTCCCAGCAAGGACAGGCTGGCGGGGCGCGGTCTTGTGCGCAACGGGAAGTTGTCCCCACCCAAGACTGCGTATTCGTCCCTCGACGCGCGTCGGCCTTTCGCACTAGGTTCGGGCCGTGTTCCGGCCGTGCATTGATCTTCACGAGGGGAAGGTGAAGCAGATTGTCGGTGGATCACTGAGCGACGGCGGCGAAGGGCTGCACACCCACTTTGTCTCCGACCGGCCTGCGTCGTGGTACGCGCAGCAGTACCAGCGTGACGGCTTGCGCGGAGGCCACGTCATCCAGCTGGGAGCGGGCAATGAGGCGGCCGCGCGCGAGGCGCTGGCGGCGTATCCGGGCGGCCTGCATCTGGGCGGCGGGGTCAATGGCGACAATGCGAAGGGGTGGCTTGAGGCAGGCGCTTCACACGTCATCGTCACTTCCTGGGTGTTCCGCGAAGGGCGGCTGGACTTTGAGCGCGTACGCGCGCTCGTGGCGGCCGTGGGCAGGGCGCGGCTCGTGCTGGATCTCTCGTGCCGCCTGCGCGAGGGCCGCTACTGGGTCGTCACCGACCGGTGGCAGAAGTTCACCGAGTTTGAAATCAACGCGCGCGAGCTGGCGCGGCTCGCTGTGCATTGCGACGAATTTCTGGTTCACGCGGTGGACGCCGAGGGCCTGTGCGGCGGCGTGGATCTGAATCTGGTTGGGCGGCTGGCGGAAGGCTCCCCCATTCCCGTCACCTACGCAGGCGGCGCGCGGTCGATCCACGATTTGGAGGAGGTGAGTGCCGTCGGCAAAGGCCGTGTGCATCTCACCATCGGCACGGCGCTGGATTTGTTTGGCGGCTCGGGCGTGCGATATGCGGATTGCGTGGCGCACAACCACAGGCTAGCGTCGGCGGTATGAACCGCGTCCTCAAGGCTGCCGCGCTGCTTTTTCCGATCCTTCTGACGGCCGGAGAGCTCAAGCTCAACACGCGCGTGCGTGTTCTGGGCGCGCAGAGCGGCGGAAGGTACGAGACCCTGTTGCGCGAGGTGCGCTGGGATTCCAGGAAGACCGCCGTCATCGTCTGCGACATGTGGGACGACCACTGGTGCAAGGGCGCGGCGGCGCGAGTGGCGGAAATGACCCCGCGCATGGACGCGGTGCTGCGCGCGCTTCGCAGCCAGGGCGTGTTCATCGTGCATGCTCCCAGCACCGTCACCGATTTCTACAAGAACACACCCCAGCGCCGGCGCGCCCAGACCGCCCCCGCCGCCCGTCCGCCGGTGCCGCTGGACACGCGGCACGAACGCTGGGGCACCTGCTGGCTCTACACCGATCCAGACCGCGAGCCGGGCCTGCCCATCGACGACACCGACATGGGCTGCGATTGCGCGGTGAAGTGCGCGATCGAGCCCCCATGGAAACGGCAGACCGCCGGATTGCACCTGGGCGACGAAGACGCCCTGACCGACAGCGGCGCCGAGCTGTGGAACCTGCTGGCCGCGCGCGGCATCAACCAGATCATCTTCATGGGCGTGCACACCAACATGTGCGTGCTGGGCAGGCCCTTTGCCATCCGGCAGCTCGTCAAGCTGGGGCTCAACGTCGTGCTCGTGCGCGATCTCACCGACACGATGTACAACTCCAAGATGGCCCCGTTTGTCAGCCATTTTGAGGGCACCGACCGGGTGGTTGAACACATCGAAAAGTACTGGTGCCCCACCGTCACCAGCGCCGACTTGGTTGGCACGCCGGCCTTTCGGTTCAAGAATGACCCCAGGGGGAGCAAGTGAGCGGGCAAAAGCAGTAACCCGAAGGCTGCTCGAAGCGTATTCCCAAGTGGGCGTGCCAAACGAAAAGGGAAGGATCAACATGAAGCGCCACATCCAATGGGCCTTGGTGGCAGGGCTGTGCGTGGCCGCGGCGGCCACGGCCGACCCATTCGATCCAGCGAAGGTGCCCGAGAAAACGCGCTGGTTTGTCCACGCCGACCTCAAGCGTTTTAAGGAAACCCAGTTGGGTGCGCAGATTCTCAAGCAGCTGGCGCCGCTCTCGCCGGCCTTGGAGCTGGTCGAGAAGGCCACCGGGTTGGATCCGCGCCGAGACCTCTCTGGCGTCACGCTCGTGGGGCTGGGCGCCAAGGGCGACGAAGTCGTGGTGCTCTTCTCCGGACAGTTCCAGCAGGAAAAACTCAAGGTCGCCGTTCGGGGCGCCAAGGAACACCGCGAACTTGCTTACGGCGGGCACGCCCTGCACAGCTGGCGTGACGACAAGGGGGCGCATTATGGCTGCGTGTACGATGCCCGGACGGTTCTCATGGGCGATGGCCAGCCGGCACTGCTTGCCCTGCTCGATGTGCTCGACAAAAAGTCGCCCGCTTGCAAGCCCCACGAGGTGCTGGCCCGCCTCGGCAAGGGTGAAGAGCCCTTCACGCTGTTGGCGCTGGCCGACATGGAGGCCTTTGGGAAGCTCGAGCCGCAGGCCAATCTGCTGGAGAAACTCAAACTCATGTGCCTTGCCGTTGGCGAACACCGCGGAGATTTCACCGCGCGCCTGCTGGTACAGCCCTGTGAGGCGTCGGCCGCGGTGTCGGTGCAGCAGGCGCTGCAGGGGCTGGTGGCCATCGTGCAGCTGGGCGACAGCAAGAAGCCTGAAATCCGACGTGCCCAGGAGCTGGCGCAGCGCCTGAAGATCGAGCAGGCCGATCCCTATGTTTCAGTCCGGCTCGATGTGCCGGTGAAGGAGGTATTGGAAACGCTTAAAATCAGGCTGGAGGCGGAATCCACTGCGCAGGGAAAGGGCTCGCTCAAGCTCGAGCTTAAGCTTGGCGATCCACCCGCAAAGCCCCTCCCCCCCAAGTGACCGGTACGATGGCACCGCTTTCCGACGAGGAACTGGCCCGGCAGGCGCAAGCGGGTGAGCTTGCGGCGTTTGAGGATCTGATCACGCGCCACCATGCCCGGGTCTTTCGTTTTCTCTGCCAGAAAGCGCCCACACAGGAGGACGCCGAAGACCTGACGCAGCAAACCTTCATCACCGCGCACCGGCGCATCCATCAATTCCGGCTGGACGCAAAATTTGTCACCTGGCTCTTCACCATCGCGCGTCGGCTGGCCATCAACCACCATCGCGCCCGCGCCGTGCGCCCCACCTGCGAGTTGGCCGCGGCCGAGTCGCTGCCCTCTCCCGGCCGCGATCCAGCGTGGACATTGGCCGAGGCCGATGACTGCCAAGAGCTCTGGCGCGCCGCTCGTGAAGCCCTCGTGGAACCGCAGTACGCGGCCCTCTGGCTCTTCTACCGGGAGCACATGCCCATCGAGTCCATCGCGCGGGTGATGAACCGCTCCCAGGTTTCGGTGAAAGTGTTGTTGCACCGCGCGCGCAAGCGGCTGGCCGGGGTGCTGCCCGGTCCGCAGGGAGGCAGCGGCGGCGCCACGGGAATCGATCCCATCCTCGCGCCAGCCTGCGCCTCCCCGGTGCCAGTGAAGCAACTGCATTGGTGGCCCCAGCAAGCCTGAACCCCGCGCCATGATCTGCTTTTATCACCAATGGAAGATCAGCCAGCACGTGAGCGCCGGCTCACCGCTCCCGGAATTTCTGCTGCGGCACACGGCCCGCTGCCCGCGCTGCCAAGCGCATCATGCCGCCCAGAGCCGCATTTCCCGCCTGCTGGCCGAGGCGCAAGGCCCGGTTCCGCCACCGCCACCTTACCTGCGCGAGCGCATCCTGCGCGCCGTGGCCGCCGACGCCGCCGATGAAGAGCCCCATCCATGGATTGCGCCAGCATTCTCGCGGGCGATTTTGGGAGTGGCGCTGCTGGTGGTCGCGCTGACGCTCGTCAAATCGCATCTGCTGCCGCAACCCCAAGCGCCCGCGCCAGCGACATTGGCGGACTCGCAGCACCCTTCACTGGGCGCCCAAGCGTCCCCGCCGCCATTGCCCTCGCTGCCGGTGCAATCGGCCTTCTCGCTGCTGGACGCGTCATTGGCTTCCCCCTACGAGACGGAATGGGTGGGCTTGAAGGAGTCGCTGGCCCAGATGGGCGGGTTCTTGGCCGGCTGCCTTCCCCAATTGCCTACGCTGGATTTGAAGCCCTAGAGCTTCCCAAGAAGGGCACGCGCGCCTTTAGGGTTTTGAGGGAGCCTTTCCAAACTGGCGGCTGCTTTCCTCAAAAAACTCCCGTTGCGCTCGCGCCACGTCAAACGTGCGTTTGAGTCCGTGCTTTTCTTCCAAATACCCGGCGGCGTTGGGCCGATACTTGCCCTCCGCGTTGGTCATCCGCAGGGTGGTGGCGTTGCCCTCGACGGCACCCGCAGCCAGCACCAATTGATTGTGCCGCAGCGCGAATTCAAAACCGCCCTCCAGCATCTTGGGGACGGCCTTGAGAATCGATGAATCCTCCCCGTGGAGGGTGACCCAGATCGTGTCCCATCCCGCGGGAAGATGGGCCTCGATTCTCTGTCCCTTTTGGATAATGAAGTCCGCATGGGCGCGCGCATGGCGGCGCAGACCCTGTTGGAACACGTCTTCCCCGTCCTTGGCAGGCCGCGCGAGCAGCTCGGCGCGCAAGGCGGCGTTGGCGGCCGCCAGAATCTTGGCAAACCGGCGCACGGTGACGCGCTGGATGCCCGAGGTTTTTCCATCGGCATTGAGGTAGAAGGGGCCCGACTGGATGGTGACATTCTCCAGCAGCAGCTCCAAGAGCGCCATCGTGGCCTTGCGCACTTCGGGCGCACTCTGGGCGTCATTGCGCAGCTCGGCCAGGCGCTGCCGGACTTGTGGCGCGTTGTATTCCAGAATCCAGTTGGAGAAGAAAAACGTGCGCGGCCCCTCGAACACCGAGGCGAGCTGGTCGCGCTCCGTGGCGTCCAGTCCATCCGCTTGGCTCGTGCCATGCACGCCCTCGTAGTTCTGAAAGATCACCATCACGTCGCTGGCCGCAAAATACCGGTAGGTCAACGACTGGGATTCAAAATCCAGACACGCCATCCAAGGCAGCAGCGCGGCCGCCAGCGCGAGGCTCCAACAAGTTTTCATGGCACCACCCTACGCACCCGCCCGCCCAAGGCAAGCGTGCATCCTCTAACGCAGCGTGCGCGCCACATCCATGGCGAAGTACGTGAGGATGAGGTCCGCACCGGCGCGCTTGATGGAGAGCAGCGCCTCGTCGCGCGTGGCCTCGAGGTTGAGCCAGCCCAGCCGGGCCGCGGCATGCAACTGCGCGTATTCGCCGGAGACCTGATAGGCCGCCAGCGGCAGCGTCGTGCGCGCCCTTAGCGCGTGCAGGATGTCGAGATACGCGCCTGCGGGCTTGACCATCAGGATGTCCGCGCCTTCCTGCGCATCGAGCGCCGCCTCGCGCGCCGCCTCGCGCGCATTGGCGGGATTAAGCTGGTAGGTGCGCTTGTCCAAATAGGTTTTCCCCGCAGCCTCGCCGCTGCCCACCGCTTCGCGAAACGGGCCGTAGTAGGCCGAGGCAAACTTGGCGGCGTAGGAAAGGATGGCCACCTGCGTGTGTCCCGCCTTGTCGAGCGCCTCCCGGATGGCGCGCACACGCCCGTCCATCATGTCCGAGGGCGCGACCCAATCGGCACCCGCCTCGGCCTGCAACACCGCCATCTTGGCCAGGATGGCGACGGTGGCATCGTTGTCCACATCGCGGCCACGCTTGTCGAGCACGCCGTCGTGGCCGTGGCGGGTGTAGGGATCGAGCGCAACGTCGGTGATGACGACCAGGTCGGGCAGCGCCTTTTTGAGGGCGCGCACGGCCCGCAGCGCCAGCCCCTTGGAATTGAGCGCCTCGCGCCCCCGCGGGTCTTTGCGGCGGGCGGGCGTGACGGGAAAAAGCGCCACGGCCGCAATGCCCAACTCGTGCGCGGCGCGCGCTTGCGCGACCAGACCCTCCAAAGTGTGCCGCGAGACGCCGGGCATGGACGCCACGGGCTCAGCGTCGCCGCTGCCCTCACGCACAAAGAGCGGCAGGATAAGATCCTCGACGCGCAGGCGCGTCTCCTGGACCAGACCGCGCACCGATTGCGAGCGGCGTAGTCGGCGCAGGCGTGGCGGGATGGAGGGCGTGCTCATGTGCGTGGCATTGACGCGCGCGCTTGTGACGCGCGCTTGCAAGTTAGTTTTGCGGTGGGCACCGCGACAAGGCAAAACGCCTTGTGCATTTCCCCTGTGCGGGGCGTGTTTTTCGTTGGCTTGAAAGGGTGCGGCCGGTACTCTCTCTGGCTATTCTCAAGCAAACAAAGGGCGCATGAATCATTTTGGACTGCGGGGTGTTGTGGGGCTGCTGTCCGTGTTTGGCCTCTTGGCATGCGATGGCGATGCTGGGCCCAAGCCCGGTTCACCCGCGCCCGCAGGGTCCAAAGCGGCCCACCGGGGCACGATTGGTTTCTCTGCGCTCACCCTCAAAAATCCTTTCTTCAAAATCATCGCAGACAGCCTTACGGCCGAGGCGAAGAAGCAGGGCTTTGACGTCGTGGTGAGCGACGCCGAGCGCGACGTCAACGAGCAGTCCAAGCACGTCGACAATTTCATCGCGCAGAAGGTGGCAGCCATCGTGCTGAACCCCGCCGACCGCATCGCCATCGGCCCCGCCGTGAAGAAGGCCAACGCCGCAGGCATCCCGGTGTTCACTTGCGATCTGGAATGCGTGGCCGAGGGGGCGAAGATCGCCGGGCATGTGGGCACCGACAATTTTCAAGGCGGCAGACTGGCGGGACAGGCGATGGTCGAGGCGCTGGGCGCGGCGGGCGGCAAGGTGTTGGTCCTGCACTTTAAGCAGGCCAATTCGTGCGTCATGCGCGTGCAGGGATTTCGAGAGGTGATCGACCGCCATAATCAGGGGCGTGACAGCGGCAAGATTGAGATCGTCTCCGAGCTGGAGGGCGGCGGCCTGCAGGACGCCGGGTTTCGCGCCGCCGCGGATGCGTTGCAGGCTCATACTGACCTCAGCGGTATTTTTGCCATCAATGATCCCTCTGCGCTGGGTGCGTGGACGGCGTTGCGGCAGGCGAACAAGACCACGCAGGTGAAGATCGTGGGATTTGACGGCCAGATCGAAGGCAAGCAGGCCATCAAGGAAGGCAAACTCGTCGCCGACCCCATCCAATTCCCGGATCAGATGGGCGTCGTGATCGTCAGCCACATTGTGAAGTACCTCAACGGCGAATCCTTCCCCGTCAACATGCTCATCCCCACCCAGCTCTACCGACGGGCCGACGCCGAGAAGGATCCTGCCCTGAAATGAGCGGGACCGCGCCGGCCGAGCCGCCGCCCCTGCTGCGAATGCGCGGCATGACCAAGTCCTTTCCGGGCGTGCAGGCGCTGCGAGAGGTGGATCTGGATTTGCACGCCGGTCAGGTGCTGGCACTGCTGGGAGAAAACGGCGCGGGCAAAAGCACCCTCATCAAAATTCTGGGCGGCGCGCACTCTCCCGACGCCGGCGTCATCGAGCTTGATGGAAAACCGGTGCGTCTCGCCTCGCCGCCGGAAGCCAGGCGCGCGGGCATCGCGGTGATCCATCAGGAGTTGCAGTTGGTGCCCTGCTTAAGCGCGCGGGAGAACATTTTTCTTGGAAAGGAGCTAAGCCGCGGTGGCTTCATTCTCCGGGCTGAGGAACACGCCCGCGCCACGGAGGTGCTTTCGCAGCTGGGCGCCACGTTCGACCCAGAAACCCCGTGCGCTCAACTCAGCGTGGCCCAGCAGCAGCTGGTGGAGATTGCCAAGGCGCTGGCCGGGCAGGCGCGCATCTTGGTGCTGGACGAACCCACCGCCGCGTTGTCCCCGCGCGAAGTCGCGGGCCTTTTGGCACGCCTGCGTGAGCTGCGCGCGAAGGGGCTGGGCATCCTGTACATCAGCCACCGGCTCGACGAGGTGTTTGAGATTGCCGACCGCGCCATGGTGCTGCGCGATGGCGCCCATGTCGCCACTGCCGATTTGCGCGAATGGACGCGCGGGCGAGTGATTGAACACATGGTGGGGCGCAGCCTCGATGAGGAATTCCCTAAGCGGCGGGCGGAGATTGGGCCCGAACGTCTGTGCGTGCGCAGCCTCGTCCGCGGACGCGCGGTGCGCGGTGTCTCCTTTTCAATTCGGCGTGGAGAGGTGCTCGGCTTGGCGGGATTGGTGGGTGCGGGTCGCACCGAGACGGCGCGCCTGATTTTTGGAGCGGACCAACCTGAATCGGGCAGCGTGGAGCTCGACGGGCGGCCGCTTTCTCTGCGCAGCCCGCGCGACGCCATCGCCCAAGGAATCTGCCTGCTCACCGAGGATCGCAAGGCCGAGGGGCTGGTGCTGGGGCTCTCGGCGCAGGAGAACTTCTCGCTGCCCAATCTCAAGGCGTTTTCGCGCGCAGGCTGGATGGTGGCCGCCCGCGAGTGCAGCGCATTTGACGATCGGGCCGCGCAGTTGCAGATCAGGCTGCGAAGCCGCCAGCAGCCCGCGGGGACGCTCTCGGGCGGCAACCAGCAGAAGGTGG
>SYLI01000096.1 GCA_005809105.1 Verrucomicrobiales bacterium
CATGGCAAAGCGCGTCACCGAGTCCATCATCAAGAGCACGTTTTTCCCGCGTGACCGGAAATATTCGGCGATGGTCATCGCCAGAAAGGTCCCCTTCACCCGCATCAACGCCGGCTCGTTGGAGGTGGCCACGATGACGACCGACTTGGCCCGGCCGGCCTCGTCCAGGTCCGTCTCCAGAAACTCGCGCACCTCGCGGCCGCGCTCGCCGATGAGCGCAATCACGTTCACGTCCGCCTCGGCCTTGCTGGCCATCATGCCCATGAGCGTGGATTTGCCCACGCCACTGCCCGAGAAGATGCCCAGCCGCTGGCCGCGACCGATGGGCACGAAGGTGTCGATGGCCTTGATGCCCGTCTGAAAAGTTTTGTCGATGCGCGCGCGCTTGAGCGGATGCGGCGCCGATAAATCCAGCTCCGACAAGGGCAGCTTGGGAATCTCACCCCGGTCATCCAGCGGATGGCCCATGCCGTCAATGACGCGGCCCAGAAGTTCGTCGCCCACCGGAACGCGCAGAGAATGGCCGGTGGCGACCACCTCGCTGCCTGGGCAGATGCCATGCACTTCCCCCAGCGGCATCAGCAGCAGCCGCTTGTCGCGAAAGCCCACGACCTCCGCGAGCAAATTGGGCGCGCGGCCCTGCTGGTCGATGCTGCAAATCTCCCCGACCGAGGCGATGGGCCCGATGGACTCGATCACCAGCCCAATCATCTGCGAGACGCGCCCGCAGTTTTGCACCAGCCTCGCCTGGGAGACGCGCGAGCGCAGGTCGCCCACCACCGAGCGCGGGAAAGAAGATGTCTCGGTCAGATTCATCGTTTGAATCATGCCCCCACGGTTTGGCGCAGCAGGTCCACGCGCGTCTGGCGCTGGCCGTCAATGAGGCCGCAGTCCGTCTCCACCACGCAGCCCCCGCGGCTGATTTTCTCATCGGAGACAAACCGCAGGCGCCGCTGGTGCGGGGCCACGGCGAGCAGCTCCGAACTATCTTCCTGCAGAAGGTGCAGGTCGTCGGGATGGACGAACACCGTCACCTCGGTGTGCAGCTCGGCATTGGCCACGGCCTCGCGGATGGCGCCCTCCACCATCGCGGTGTTGATGGGAACGCCGTTCACGAGCCGGATGGCCGCCTCGGTGGAAAACTCGATCAACTCCCCTTCCAGATCGCGCAGACGGCGCGTGATCTGCGACTGCACCGACCGCTCCAGCAAGGTCAGCAGGTTGGTGACGCCGTTGCGCCGGGTGTTGTCCAGATCGGCACGCAGCACCTTGAGTCGCACATGATACTCCTCTTCGGCGTCGTGGCGGCCGCGATCGTATCCCGCCTGCTCGCGCGCCTCCAAAAGCCCTTCGTCGAGAACCGCGGGCGGCGCGGCCACCATCGAAGCCGGGGCGCCCGGATCAGCCAGCGTCACGTCGCGCAGCGGCTGGAAGGTCGTGAGATTGTTGAGTGCTTTTACCATGATGATTACTTGCTGCCCTCGAGGGCGATTTCACCGTTGGATTCAAGCTGGCGCACGATGTCGATGATGGAGTTCTGGCTGGCCTCGATTTCGCGCAGCGACACCTTGCCCATGTTGTTGATTTCCTCGGCCACGGTTTCGGCGGCGCGCTTGGAGAGCGCGCCCAGCATGGCGTTTTTGAGCTGGTCGGTGGCGGCGGAGAGCGCGATGGCCAGTTTGCTCGCGTCCACCTCGCGCATGATTTTTTGCAGCGTCTTCGTGTCCAGCGACGCCATGTCGTCGAAGGTGAACATCTTCATGCGGATGGACCGCACCAGATCGGGTGCGCGCTCGTCCAGGTTGTTGAGGATGGACTGGCGCAGCTCCTTCTGCATGGCGTTGAGGATGGCCGCGGCGGACTTTTCGCCGCCCGTCTGGTTGAGCGCGCGGCTCACGCGCTCGCCAATCTTGCTGGTGAGCACCTCGCCCAGCGTCTCCACCACCTCGATGGGCGTGGACGCCAGCGTGGCCAGCCGTTCCACCACCTGTTCGCGCTGTTTCTCGGGCAGCGCGATGAGCACCTCCGATCCTTTCTGGGCGGAGAGATAGCTCAAGACCAGCGCGATGGTCTGCGGGTCTTCTTCCTTGATCAGATTGCAGATGGAGACGGGGTCCAGGTCGATGACCTGCTGCATGGTGGACACCGAGGTGCGCGCCGTGCCCACGCGCCCGATGATTTCCGCCGCCTTGAAGAGGCCCACGGACTTTTCGAGCACGCGCCGGGTGAAGTCCACCGAGCCGCCCACCGAGGAGCTGGCCGTGATGGCCATCTCGGTGAATTCCTGCAGCACGACGGCCTGCATCTCCGGGCTGAGCATTGGCAGGTTCGCCATTTCGGCGCAGACCAGCTCGCGCTCGTTGTCGTCGAAGGTCTTGACCATGGTGGCGGCCGTGTCCTCGCCCAGGAGCACCATGAGGGCCGCCAGCTTCTGAATGGGCGTCAGCTCTGCGCCGGCAGACTTGCCTTTGGCGGTTCGGGTTGCCTGTGCCATAACCAGTGTCAGGGTTGGTTGCGGTGGCTCTTCTTAGGCGCCGCCCTTCGGGGTTTCGGCATTGTCGGCCTCGGATTCGGCCGAAGCCTGCGCGAGCCAGCGGCGTGCCGCCGAGCCCATCTGCTCGGGGTTGCCCGAGATCATCTCGCGCAGCACCTCGATGTTCACGCGCTCGGGCCGCTTCTTGCCCAGCCCGAAGTCCATGATGAGTTTCTGTTTCTGCTGCTTGATGACCTCGAATTCCTCCTCGGATTCCGAGTCCTCGGACTTGAGCTCCTCGAGCAGACGGACGCGCTCGCGTTCCTCTTCGCGGCGCTTCTTGAGCGCCTGGATCTCGGCCACAGAAAGTTTGGTGGGATCCTTGAGCTTGGCATCGATGTCCTCCAAGCCCATCTTGGCCGCGTCGAGTTGTTCCCCGGCGGCGGGGCCGCTCGGCATGCCCTGCATCGCCGCCACGCCATGTCCGGCCATCATCGGCATCATTCCCGGCATCATCAACTGGCCCACCGGCACGCCCATGGGGATGACCTCCTCGGCACTGCGGCCCACGAGGGTCCAGAACACGTAGAGCGCGGCGATGCCCAGCAGAATGTAAAGCGCGCCCCTGCCGACCTCCCAGTAGAAGGCCTTGGCCTCTTCGCGGTCAAATTCCAGCTTCAGCCGGTCGGCCTTGACGGTGTTAAATGGCATTTCCACCACCGTGATGTCGTCCTTGCGGGCGGCGTCGGCCGCGAGCTGCGCCCCCAGCGCGTTGCGCACGATGTTGGTGAGCTGGCCCATGGCGGCGGCGTCGCGGGTGACCACCTGCCCGTCCACGACGCGCTGGTTGACCAGCACGGAGGCGGTGACGCGCTGCACATTGCCGGCCATCTGCACGACATTGGTCTTGGAGCGGCTGAGCGCAAACTCGGTGGTGGATTCGTTCTTGCTCAAGGTGGCGCCCGCCACGGCGGGGCTGGTCACATTGGTGGTGGTGCTGGCATTGATGGTGGCGCCGGCCACGCCGCCGGGCTTGGGCGAGACGGTGTCGGTGTCCTCCCGGCGGGTCATCGAGGCGCGGGCCACCTGCCCGGTCGGATCAAAGAACTCGCGCTCGCTGGTCACCTGCGAGTGGTCGATGTCGGCATTGAGCGTGACCTTGGCTTCGCCGCTGCCCAGCACCGATTCGAGCAGTCCCTGCACCTTGTGCGACAGGTACAATTCCAGATTGCGCTGCGCCATAAGCCGGTTGCCCGACACGGCGGCGAAGGAACCCTCCTCTTCGTTCGCTGAGAGCGTGTTGCCGTTGTTGTCCACGACCGAGACATTGTTGTACTTGAGGCCCGGCACCGCGTTGGCCACCAGGAACCGCACCGAGTTGACGGCCTGTTCATCGAGCGTGCCCGCCTTGGAAAGCTTCACGAACACGGATGCCGTGGGCTTTTTGGTGGGGTCAACGATGAGCCGGTTTTCCGGCATGACAATCATGACGCGCGCGCTTTCCACGCCGTCAAGCTGGCCGATGGTGCGGGCCAGTTCACCCTGCACGGCGCGCGAGTAGTTGGCGCGCTGCACAAAGTCGGACATGCCAAAGGCGGGCTTGTCGAAGATCTCGTAACCCACGCCCTCGGATTTCGGGATGCCCTTGGCGGCAAGCTGCATCCGGGTCTTGTGCACCGCCTCGCGATGCACGTAGATGGCCCCGCCGCCCTCGCCCACCTTGTAGGGGATGACCTGCTCGTCCAGCGCGGCCACCACCTTGCCCGCCTGTTCCGAATCGAGCCTGCCAAAGAGCAGCGCGAACTCCTTGTGGCTGGAAAAGAACACCACGGCCGCCAGCGCGGCGGCCAGCACCACCGCGGAAAACACCACGGTGATTTTCTGGTTGAGTCCCAGCTCCTTCCAAATGCCGCCAAGCTGCGTCAACAGGGCTTTGAGTGCTTCCACAATCGTTCCTTCGAGTTAGTTTTTGTAGTCCGTTACACCTGCATGCGCATGAGCTCCTGGTAACCTTCCAAGAGCTTGTTGCGCACCTCCACCATCATCTGAAATGCCACGCTGGCTTCCTCCATCGCGATCACGGCGCGATGCAGCGGGATGTCCTGTCCCGCCAGCAGGCCCGCCACCATCTGAGTGGAGACCTGCTGCTTTCCGTTCACTTCCCGGACCATTTCCGAGAGATAGCTTCCAAAGGGGCCCACGGGCGCCTGCGCGCCGCTTGTGGCGCCGGCCGGCATCGGTGCCAGCGCATCCTGCCCCACCTGCTTGGTGGCCTGCTGCACGCGCTCCATCACCTCCTGTTGCTGACGGTACACGTCAGTCAGGTTCATGACCGAGGCGGGATTGAACTGCAGCGGGCTCATCTCAAATCATCATTTGCCGATCGACAGCGTCTGCTGGGCCATGCTGCGAGCCGTGCGGATGATGGCCAGATTGGCCTCCGTGGCCCGTGAGGAGGCGATGAGATCGGCCATTTCCTCGTGCACACGCACGTTGGGATACTTCACGATGCCGTGCGTGTCCGCGTCGGGATGACCGGGCTGGTAAAGCTCCTGCGGGGGCCGGTTGTCCGGAAGAATCTGGCCCACGCGCACCATCTGCACCGCGGCGCCGGCGCCAATGCCGAACTGGTTCTCCAGCATCGTCTCGAACTTCACCACCTGCCGTTGGTAGGGCCCCCCATCGGGAGTGCGCGTGGTGTTGGCATTGGCGATGTTCTGGGCGATCACCTCCATGCGCACCTTCTCCGCCTGCAAGGCCGAGGCCGCACTGTCCACTCCTGGCATGATCTTGATCATGGCTCCTTAATAAGTATTCCTAGGCATTCCCCGCGTTGATGGCACGGCGCAGCTTGTTCAGGCTCGAGGTGACCATCTGCGACTGAAACTGGTGCGACACCATGTTCTGCTGCATGTACACCAGCTCCTTTTCCAACTGCACGGAGTTGCCGTCGCGATTCTGCGCCACGGCACTCACATCCACCCCCACCGTCGGCTGCATCCGCCGCACGGCGTCATGGCTGCCCGTGGAAATCGCCCGGCTGAGCTCAGCGGCGAACGTCGACTGCACGTCCACTCGCTTGTAGTGAGGGGTCTCGACATTGGCCAGGTTGCTGGCGATCGCCTCATGCCGCAACACGGAGGCGTCCAGCATCTTTTTGACGCCCTCGTAGTTTGCGCTGGCGAAAAGCCCATCAATCACGTTTCGCTAGCAGCACGCCCCGTGCCACAAGAGACCCCGCAGAATGCCGAAGAAAAGTTCTCAAACATGGGGTAAATGCCTGACTTGAGGTCTGGAGTGGCTGGCATTTATTGCCGATCCAAATCCCGGGTTTGCGGGGGCACCCTGGTTGGTTTGTTACAAAAACAGCCCCCTGCCCCGCTTATCCCGCCTGCAAAGCCCTTGGCTCAACTCCTGCTTTGCTCACCCCATGGAACAGGACTGGCAGACACCGCTCCACATGAGCTTGCGTCGCCAGAGCAGAATCATGCAGCCCGAACAGCGCCACATCGCCTTGCTCTGTCTGCTCAACTTTTGCGCCATCCCCCATGGCGCAACGGGTGGGGACTCTTCTCCTGTGCCCAGCAGCCCCACCCAGCCGGTGCATTCTCTAGCCAGCACAACAAAGATTGCACCGGCACCTATTTCCCAGCCTCCCGTGATGGCGGGTATGCCAGCAGGAGTGGACTTGGATACCATCAAGGCCGCGCTGCAGGGTCAGGCATGGGCTTGCCATGAACTGGGCCGCGCTTGGGCCGAACACCGCGATCCCCGGCGCGCCGCGCGCTGGTTTCGCCTGGCCGCCGAGCAGGGCTTTGCGCCCTCACAAGGTAACCTCGCCAGCCTGTACGAACATGATCGGGTGGCACCTGATGCAGAACCATGGAGTGGGGCCGTCCTGCTCCTGCCCGATGGCCGCCGTGTGGCCCGTGAAAACGCCAGCTTCTTTGACCTGCATCTGCTCCTGAACACCCAGTGGGCGGACGCCGTCGCCCACGCCCAGCATGGACGGATCGAGGCCATCCAGGCGCAAAGGGTTCGATTGCTGGGGGACTTGAGCGAAGCCATTCATTGGTACACCCTGGCCGCCGCACAAGGCGACGCCTCCTCTCAATATAATCTGGGACGCATTTATATGAAACTGGCGCAGAGCCAGCGACACCTCCCTGTCGTGCCCTCACCGCTGGCACCCACCGACAGCCCATCGGCCGCCCGGCGATTGCCCGCCCTCTCCACTGCCGCCGCACAAGGCGACGCATTGGCCCAATATGAACTGGGCCAGCTTCACTTCTTCGGACTTGGAACCCCACAGGATGACGCCGCTGCCGCACAGAATTGGCATGACGCGGCCCTTCAAGGCCACCGAAGGGCCCAGCACAACCTGGCGTACCTGCTGGGCAGCCGGCGCACGACGGCCCGCCCCACTGGCGGGGCGGCGCACTGGTATCAGGAGCTGGCCTACCACTATCTCAAGCTGGCGGCCGACCAGTTGGTGCGTGACGCGCAACTGGCGCTGGGTCATATGCATCTTGATCTGGCGGCTGATATGGGACGGCAACGTCAATACCTCTCACAGCTTCCTCAGCCCACCAACACCGCCGGACTCCGCCTGTTGCCGCGCGACAACCCCGACTACCTCGCGGCGCGTCATTGGTTCGGTTTGGCAGCGCAACCCTTCCCGCACACCGTGAGCGAGGCTGAGGCACGCTCCCCCGCCGCGAAGCTTTGGAGCGGCATCGCCGCCCGGTATGACATGCCTGAGAGTTGGGTTTATGTGGCAAACCCGGGCCTTGCCCTGCAGCCACTGGCGGCGGGGCGGAACATCCAGATTCCGGGCATCCCGGAGGCGATGCTGGTTCTGGGCAGGTTGAACTATGAGGGTGCGGGCGCGGCGCCCAATCCGGTTGTGGGCGCGCAATGGCTGCGTCAGGCAGAACGATTCGACACAGCGGAGTCGCAGTACAATCTGGCATTTGCCGCACAGCATGGGGAGGGCGTGCCGCAGGATCTTTTCGCGGCATGGCAAGGCTACACTGCCGCCGCCCGCCAGGGCAGTGGGCGCGCGCAGTACAATCTGGGCACGCTCTATTACCAGAGCAAGCGGCTGGGCTTTCGCACGGTGCTGGCCGCAACGCCGCCGCTGCCTCCCGAATCGACCCTGCGACAGGCACTGGAGCAGGCGAATCCGCAGTTGGCAGGCTGCCTTCTGGACTGGGTGCAATGGGCAGGTCAGCCGTTTCTGCAGATTACAACGGCCAAGGATCATCGGCACGCCATCGCGGCGGCACTCCCGGCACTGGAGGGAGCGCGCATGGTGCCTGTGCCCGCTCTCGCCGAGCGGGTGCGGCTGCGCTTTGACCCGGCTCATCGGGTGGAACGCTGGCGCCTGCTGAACGAATTGCAGCTGGTGGATGCACGCCTGCTTCGCGGCAGCATCACTCAGTATGTGGAGGACGGTTTTGGGAAGCAGTGGCTGGAGATTTGCACGGAGGATGGGCTAGCGATCCCCACGGTGGATCGGTTGCAGAAGGCCTTTCCGCACGCGCGATTCGAATGGTTGGGGGGCGTGCAGTATCTTAGGGACCCCTTGGTGGATGACTACCCGCTGGTGGCGTTGCAGCGAAAGGACGCCAACCGGGAGGCGTATCGTTGGTGGTCGGCCGCAAACAAGCGCGGGCAGGCCGACGCCCGCTACGGTCTCGCGCTGCTCGAGAGGGTGATGTCGCCCTCCAGCCGCGATGAGGCCGCTCAAAGGGCGCTGGCGGACGGAGACGCGGCGCAGCAATCCCAGCCCGATCGCGTGAAGACCCGTCTGACGCAGGTGCCGCAGGCGCCCGGCACCAAAGCCTGGGCGGCCGGCTACTTCATCACGAGCGATGGTTATCTCATCACGAGCCAGGACGTGATGGCCATGGGCCGCCAGCTGCGCGTCCAGACGGAAACGGGCACGTTTGCGGCGCGCGTCGTGGACGCCAATGCGTCTCCCAACGGCTACACGCTGTTAAAAGTGGATGGCCACCAGTTTCATCCCCTGCCCCTGGCGTTGTCCGAAAACATCGCCGAGGGCGATGACGCGTTTGTGCTGGGCCACAAGCAGCTGCACGGCTCGCACGGCGTGCCCACGCCCTGCTCCATCCTCACCCAGATTGCCAGCGACCTGGGCAACCAGGCCGACCCGCGCTATTTCACGCTCTCCAGCCCGGTGTTGGGCGACCGGCTCTACCTGCGCTTTAACAAGTATGTGGACAAGGCGCAGACCCCCAACCCTCCCCCGCCGGCCGTGCTGGCCTCGGCGGAGCGCGAGAGCCTTGCACGCGTTCGTCAGGCGCTGATGGATCAGAATGAAAATCTGGCCCGCGCGCCGCATCTGGGCTACCTGCTTCACGCGCCGCTCTGGCTGGATCCGCACTCGGGTGAATGGCATGCGCAGGCCCCGGAGAAGGACACCATGGAGGTCTTCCATCCCGGCCAGTTCATCCAGGTGGACGGGCGGCACATCCTCAAGCCACCGCCGCTGACCCACGTCGATGGCGGCCGGCAAATCCTCTGCCTCGTCACCCCCACCGGCATGGCCGAACCGGCCGAGGCCGCATTGCGCGAACGTTTCTGGCAGGCGGGTTTTGAGCGCCTTCAGTATCAACCGGGCATGCGCGGCATGGCCCTGCTCAACCGGCACGGGCAGGCGGTCGCCCTGCATTTCCCGCCCCTGCACAACGTGAGCACGCATGATTATCCCAACTTTAACACCTACGACCAGTTCACCCTGAAAGCCGACGCGCTGATCAAGGACTTGCGCGCACGCGCCGGCCTGAGGCTGGACGAGACGCGCCCCCAACACGCCCCCTACGCCCTGCGGCTGGCCTCCCGGCGCGACGCCGCACCGGCCGCCTTGTCGGGCCTCCTGGCGCACCGCCCCGACGCCTGGCTGCCGCCCAGCGCGCGATACCTGCACGGCACCCATACGGCGCACGACCCGGTTGTCCGCAGCAGCCTGCACGCGTGCGACATGGCACTGGCGTGCGTGGAGTCACCGATGATTTCCCGCGCCCGCCCCTCGCTGGCGCTGGTGCAAATTGCCCCCTAATCGATTATGCGTTATCTGGTATCCATCGTGGGAATGTTCGGGTTCATGCTGGTGTTGGCGGTGGGGCTGTTGCTGGAGAAGCCGCTTCCCCTGTCGTTGGTGACGGCGCTTGTGGCGGCGGTGGGTTTTGCGCTGCTCTGCCAGTGGTGGACACAGCTGGTTTTAATGAGTTACCGGCAGGCGATCCAGACAGTCCCGGCGCAACCGGTGGCGGCGCCGGCCGTCCCGGCTGTGGCGGAGCCGCGCACTCCGCTTGTCGCGGGCCGACGCGCATCACGTAGGAAATAGCCGACCAAGATCATGGCCGATCCGGCAATCGAATTTGAGCAGCACGACGAGCTCGCGGAGCATGAGGAGCACGCGCTGCCAGCGGGCGTGCCCCCCGTGGCGCGGGCCGCGCGGATGTACCATCGCATGAGCCTCACCGAATCCACCGAGGAGGAGCTGATGGCCAAGCACGCGCCGATGATTCATCAGCTCGTGCACCGGTTTGCCCCGCTGGCGCGGGTGATCGTGGACGTGGACGACTTGCGCAGCATCGCGTGCATGGCACTCTTGCAGGCGGCGCACACGTTTGATCCGCAACTTGGGGTCGCCTTCGAGGTGTATGGCCGGATGCGCGTGCGCGGCGCCATCCTCGACGAGATTCGCAAGGCCCAGCCGCTTTCCCGAACCGTGTATTCGCGACGGCGCGAATTGGAAAAGGCCATCGAGGGCCTGCGCGTGGAGCTGGTGCGCCAGCCGACGGAAGAGGAGATTGCCGCGCGCCTGGGCATCCCCCTGACCGGGTATCACCAGATGCTCGACGATCTGCGGCCGGTGACCTTCGTGCCGATCCACCAGATGCTGGAGGGCGACGAGGATTTCGGCGCGGCGGGCCACATGGTGGAGGATCTGAACCAGCCCGACCCCGCTTCCAAGGCCATCACGCGCGAGCTTTACGTGCTCATCCGCGAGCGGATTTTGCAGCTGCCCAAGCAGCACCAGAAGGTTTTGACATTGTTCTATTACGAGGGATTGCGTATGAAGGACATCGGCGAGTTGCTCGGCGTGAGCGAGTCGCGCGTCTGCCAGATTAACACGGAGGCGGTGCTCTCGCTGCGTTCGTATCTGAGGAGGAAATAGAGGCTCAAGCCAAAGAGGAGGTCACATGCTGGTTATCATTGGATTCGCAGTGTTGTTCGGTGGTGTCGCGGTGGGGTTTGCCATGGCGGCGGGTGGCGGCCATGGCCTGGGCGAAATGCTCGGCAAGATGAACTTTGGCGCGATCATGGCGTTGTTCCACGCCAACGAGTTCATTTCGCTCGGCGGCATGGTCTTTGGCAGCATGATCATCATGGCGCCCATCAAGGTGCTCAAAGGGGTGGTGAGCCAAGCACTGGGCACTCTCAAGGGGTCGCCCTACACCAAGGCCGACTACGAGTCGCTCATGAAGTGCATGTACGAGGTGTTCCAACTGGGCCGCCGCGGCGGCATGATTGCGCTGGAAGAGCACGTGATGAACCCGCACGCCAGCACGGTGTTTTCCAAGTATCCCAAGTTCCACCACGACCATCACGCGCTGGAGTTTTTCTGCGACGCGCTCCGGCCCATCGTGGACGGGCGGCTCAAGCCCGACCAACTGCCGCCGCTGCTGGACAAGACCCTGCACACCATGCACGAGGAGCACCACCAGCCCATCGCCGTGATGGGCAAGGTGGCCGACAGTCTGCCGGCATTCGGCATCGTGGCGGCGGTGCTGGGCATCATCGTGGTGATGATGTTCAAGCTGGGCGGCGACCCCAAGGAGGTCGGCGGCGGCATCGCCACGGCGCTGGCGGGAACGTTCTTCGGGATCTTCGGTTCCTACTGCGTCATCGCCCCCATCGCCACCAACTGCGACTTTGTGGGCAACGCGGAGATGGCCTATCTCAAGTGCATCCGCGAGTCGGTGCTGGCCTTTGCGAACGGCCTGCCGCCCATGGTGGCGTGCGAGGTGGGCCGGCGCACGCTTGAATCGGACATGCGCATGAGCGCTTCGGATCTGGAGGCCCTGCTCAAGAGCTCCAGCTAGCAAAACCCAAAAACCCACGAGGACACGACGATGGCAGCCGGCGGTGGTGGTGCATGGAAGGTGGCGTACGCGGACTTTGTCACCGCGATGATGGCGCTCTTTCTGCTGCTGTGGATCCTCAACCAGGATGAGAAAATCAAGGGTGCGGTGCAGAAGCACTTCCTCACCCGGTTCAACGCCGAGACGCGCGAATCGCCCGGCATCATCCCCGCAGACTTCGCCGAGCTCGTGAAGTCGCGCCGCGACATCTTTGAGAACGCCTCCGTGATCCCGCTCGAACACGTGCGCATCATCAACGAGGATCTGGTGAAGGTCTTCATCGAGAACCCCAGCTACCTCGATCTGAAGACCATGCAGGTCTCCCGCACCGACGACGGACTGCTCATCAACATTCTGAACAATCCCGACAAGCCCATCTTTGCCGAGGGCGAGGAGGACAAGCTGACCGAGTACGGCAAGGTGGTGTTCAACACCATCGCCTGGCAGATCGCGCGCTACGAGGACACCGAGGTGGAAGTGGAGGGGCACACCTCCCGCGACTTCATCTCGCGCGACGCCAACGACAAGTGGATTGTGGCCACCAAGCGCGCCCACCGGGCGCGGCAGGTGCTGGTGGACAAGGGCGTGAAGGACAGCCAGGTGATCAAGGTGTCCGGCTATGGCGACACCCAGCCCCTGGAAGGGCAGCCCAAGAACGCCTCGCAAAACAACCGCGTTTCCATCCGCGTGCGCGCCCGGCAGGAGAAAACCGAGCCGTGATCGACAAGGACACCTTTGTGCCGCTCGTGGCCCAGATGCCCCGAAGCTCACATCTGCATCAGTTTATCAGCCATGAACAGGCGCGCAGCGAGGCGGGCCACGGCGAGGGTGCCCCGCCCCCGGTGCTTCCGGCAGAGTCAACCGATCTCTCGGCCAAAATTCGCGCCATTCTCTGGAGCCTGCCCCAAGCCAACACCTCCAGCCCGGCGCTGGACGCGGCATTGGGCGACATCCAGCAAGCCATCCGAAATTCCCCCACCCAGTTGGCTCTCCCGGAATTTCGCCTCAAGGAAACCACGGCCCCCACGGGCGCCCCCGCACCGGCCGCCGCGCCGCAGATCGCGCTGGACAAGGAAGGCGAGAAGGTCTCGCGCATCCGCGTCACCTGCGCCTGTGGCGAGACGATCGTGTTGGACTGCGCCTACTAAGATTTCTTGGGGCGTCGCCCCTGCCAGGCTTCTTGGCACTCCATCTGCTCTGTATGGGCAAGGTAAGGTGTGCCCTTTGCCCTGCCGATTAGAGCATTAGAGCGTTGGTATGGATCTAAATGTCGCAGGATTGGCCTCCGGTTTCGACTGGAAGAGCATGGTGGACAAGCTCGCCGACATCGAGCGGGGCCCCCAAACCCGCCTGCGCGCCGATCAGACTTCGCAAAATTCCAAGAACAGCCTGCTCTCCACACTGGCGGGCCAGTTGGCGACCCTAGAAACCAAGGCCGAGGCGCTGTCCAAGACGGAACTCTTTGACAGCCGGTCGGTGACCTCGTCGGAAACGCACACCGCCGCGACGGCCAGCGCCGGCACCGCGACGGGCGACTACCGGTTTGAGTTTTATCAGATGGCCAGCGCCAGCAAGGTGCATGGCGGCTCGGACACCGGATCGGATGTGACGGCGGGCAACTCGCTGAGCACCGCCGGATTTAGCACGCCGGTCACCGCCGGCACCATCACGGTGCAGGGCAAGCAGGTGACGGTCAGCCTCTCCGACACCCTGACAGCCACTCTGGCCGCCATCCAGACGGCCGTAGGGGGAACCTTCACCGCAGGCGTGGCCAACGACGTGGTCACCTTCAACACGGGCAATTCAGCCACTCCATTGGTGTTGGGCGCGTCCACCGACACGAGCAATTTTCTGACGGCCATGCACGTCACCAACAATGGCACGCAGCTGGCCAGCAGCACCCACAAGCTGGGCGGCATCAGCCTTTCGGACAAGGTGGTGGAGGCGCGGTTCCGCGACGGCGTGGCCACGGCCGGCAGCTTCAAGGTCAACAACATCACCCTGAGCTACACCTCCACCGACACCATTGCCGACCTCTTGAGCCGCATCAATACCTCCGAGGCGGGCGTGATGGCCACCTACGACCCCATCAACGACCGCTTCGTGCTCTCGAACAAGACCGACGGCGACTACGGCATCGCGCTGGAGGACGTGGCGCCGGGGACGTTCCTGACCAAGGCGCGCATCCTCACCACGCTGGGCTCCAATCCAGGCACGCTCTCGCGGGGAAAGAATCTGATCTACCGGATCAACGAGGGCGCTGTCACCATCAACCAGGGCCGAACCATCACCGATGCCGGCACGGGCATCACGGGCCTCACGATCAAACCCACCAAGGCGGCGGGCGGGGCAGCGCAGTCAGCCGTGGATACCGCCAGTGACATCATCACCACGGCCGAATCGCACAAATTCAAGACCGGCGAGACCATCAAGGTTTTCACACCGGCGACCATCCCGGGCGGATTGAGTTCGAGCACGACGTATTTTGCGCGCGTAACCGGCAGCAACACGTTTTCCCTGCACACCACCGAGACCGACGCAACGGCCGGCACCAATCTGGTCAATCTCACCAGTGCTGGTAGCGGCGACGTGTACTATCTGGGAGGCAGCCCGGTGGCGGCGACCGTGACCATCGCGGCCGATCTCAACAAGATTCGCTCGGCCATCTCGGAATTTGTGGACCAGTACAACCGGGTGCAGTCGGCCATCGCCACGCAAACCAAGGTCACCACCAACGCCGCCGGCAAGGTCACCGCCGGCCCGCTGAGCAATGAGCGCCTGGTGCATGAAATCGGGGCCAACTTGCGCTCCAAGGTAAATGCCGACGTGAGCGGCATGACGGGCACGCTCCTGCGCCTTGAGTCCATCGGCTATCAAGGCAACGGTTACGACAACACGCTCACGCTCAGCAACGGAGGGGCGCTGGACATCGCCTTGCGCGACTCCATTGGCCAAGTGAAGGCGCTCTTCACCACGACCACCACCGGCTTTGGGAACTTCATCGACGACTATCTGGAAACCGTCGTGGGCCAGTCCCAGGATGCAGGGTCGCTGGTGGACCGGCGCAACAACCTCACCAAGACCGCCAATGACATCGACGCCCAGATCGAGGCGCTGGAACGGCGCGTGCAGGACAACCGTCAGCGCATGATCAGCAGCTTTGTTTCGATGGAGCGCGCCCAGGCGCGCATCTCCCAGCAAATGCAGTTCCTCAATCAACGGTTCAACTCCAAGTCCACTGGTTAGCATGACACCCGCATCCTCCCACCAACACCGCACCGCAAATTGGCTGGCGCAAGCCGCGCTTCTGGCGCTTTGCGCCGGGTGCCAGATCACCAGTGATTGGATGGACGGCTCCGTCCAGGGCCCGTTCCATCAGCCCAGCAACTTCCACCTGGCCATGGACGACTGGCCCGCAGACGTGCAGCTCGTGGCCGTCATGCCCTTGGTGGCGAGCGCAGGCAATGAACTGGCAGCGCGCGGCGTGGAGACCATGCAACAGGTGTTCAGCGAGGCGCTGGCCAAGCAGACGGTTTTTGAATCGCTCACCATCACGCCTGAGAAGCTGCAGGGGCTCGTGGGGGTGATAAAGGTGCGGCCTCTGGAGCCCTTGCCGCACCAGTTTCAGAAGGTCATTGCCTCGCTCGACAAGGCCAATCCGGATCGGAAAGTGTGCCACGCGGTGCTCTTCTGCGAGCTGACGCGCTACAACCCCTACCCGCCGCTGACTCTGGGGTGGCGGCTGCGTGCCTTTGACCTCACGAGCGGACAGCTCATCTGGGCCTTCGACGAAGTCTTCGATGCGGGCAACCCGCGCGTGACCAACAGCGCGCGCCAGTTCTTTCGCGAACAGAACCTGACCTCCATGGCGCTCTTCCGCGACACCCTGGTGGTGGATTCGCCACGGGCCTTTGCGGCGTATTCGCTCTCGGAGATCTTTGCCACGATGCAGAAAAAAAAGGCTCAAGTCTCCAGCCAGACTACCGATGGTTCAAGTGAAGAGAGACAGGGCACGCAGGGCAGGTAGAACCAATAATGCGGTTGCCACGGGTGCCCGGTTAAGTCAGGTTTACAACAAGGTCAGGAAAAATGAAGGAAGTTGGGCTCAATCCCGCCAGTTCAGCGCAAGCGTCGGAACGGACGCAGCAGGCGCGAGCCGTTCGCCGTGCCGAAACGCAACTGGTCGCGCCCACCGACACCATCGAAGGCAACCTGACGCGCACCACCGACTTTTCCAGCGTCGAAAAGAACACCGAGGCGCGCTTTGACATGCTCAAGGCCCGCTTGCGCCAGCAGGTCAACCATCCGGATTATCCGCCGCTGGAAACCATCGAAAAGCTTTCCAAACTCTTCGCGTTGCCCTCTGCCGATCAGGCCGAGCGGGAACGCGGCATCTAGGGGTTGCACCCGGGCAATAAGGGGGATTTTGCCCCCCTGCAAGGGGTCGCCCTCCGCAGGAGGCCTGCACGGCATCATTTGTGCTGTGTCTATTGTGCCAGTGAACATCCAACGCCACGTCAACGCCTACAAGGCGGCGGCGGTCACCACCGCCACGCCAACGGCGTTGTTGTTGATGCTCTATGACGGGGCGATCAAGTTTCTCAACATCGCCGACAAGGCATTCGATGCCACCGACCCGCTGGAGTATAACCAGACCATCCACAACAACATCGTCAAGGCCCAGGCCATCCTCCGCGAATTGCGCAGCGCACTGATGCCCCACGACGGAGCGGAGCTCACCCAGTTGGCCAGCACGCTCCTTTCGTTGTACGACTATTTCGACCGTCGCCTCCAGGAAGCCAATGTGCGCAAGAAGCGCGAGGCCCTGAAGGAAGTGCTGACCCGACTTTCAGAACTGCGCAGCGCATGGGGCGAATCGTTTTCCCGACAGAACGCCGCCAAGCCTGCGGGCTATGTCTCCGCGCCAGCGGGCAGCACCGCACCCAGCCTCTCCGTGATGGGGTGACCCCTTTCAGCCATGAAACCCTTGCTCGATCCGCAGCCGCTGCCGCCTGAAATGCCCTTGCTGCGCGAATGGCGCCGCCTGAGCGAAGCGGAAACGCTCGCCATCCAATCCCGTGACTGGGCCGAGTTGGATGAACTACAGGAGGCCAAATGCCTTGTGCAGAGTCGGATGTCCGCCGTGAAGGTGGGGCCACGCACCCTGACACTCACGGTGGCGATAGCTGACCTTCTCTCGCGGGAAGCGCAGAATCAGAATCTCCTGCAATCGCAGATGGCAACGGCTCGCCACGAGCTCGATTCCCAAGCGGGCACCGTCAAGACCATCCACGGAGTCCGCCGCGCCTACGGCAGCCAGCCAATCGCCGGTGGAAGCGCGACGTGCTGGCAGCAGTACAGCTAGACCTGCGGTCAGCAATAGGGCTGCGCCCCTATGGCCCCCCCCCCGCAGGTGGGCTGCGCCCGGCATTTTTCCACCTATTGCCACCCGCAGGGGGGCTGCGCCCCATGCAATACGCCTGCGGCGGGCATTTTTCCACCTATTGCCCTCCGCAGGATCCCGGCGCAGCCGGTATTGCCCTCCGCAGGAGCGGTTTCGTCGGCAAAACTGTTGGTTTTGTCGGTGGAACGACCGGTTTTGTCGGTGGAACGAGGGGTTGCACCCCCGCATGGGGTTGCACCCCTTGCAAGGGGTGGCACATCTGTTGCTATGTCGCAGGCCGATGAATGTGAGTTTGTACCAAGCCGCTTCGGCTTTGGAGGCCAACTTGATGCGCCAGCAGGTGATTTCGGAAAACCTGGCGGCCTCCTCCGTGCCCGGATTCAAGCGTCGGGACATGGCCTTTAATGCCGTCTCCGCGGGGATGTTTCCGGGCGCTCTGGACGAAGCCAACAAGACCCAGTTGCAGTTCCTCATCCCGTCGTTCAATCAAGTCACCAACTTCAAGCAGGGCACCTTGATGCCCACGGGGGTGAATACTGATATGGCGGTGGATGGGCCGGGGTTTTTTGTCGTGCAAGGTGCCCAAGGCCAGTCGATTTACACCCGCGATGGCACCTTCCGCCCAAATGCGGAGGGGGTGCTGAGCACGGCGGACGGTAAACCCATCATGGGAATCAACGGCCCCATCACCGTGAACCCACTCAACGCCGAACCCATCTCCATCGCGCCCACCGGAGAGGTCAGCCAGGGCGGGCTGGCTTTGGGCAAACTGCAGATTGTCACCTTCCCCAATCCCGATCAGTTGCAGCGGCTCAGTGCCGGCTATTTTGGCGCCGGCAGCCAGGCGCCGCAACCGGCCGACCCGAATGTCACCCAGGTTCGTCAGGGATTTTTGGAGGGTGCGAACACCACGCCCATGCACGAGATGAGCCAGCTCATGCAGACCCTGCGTCACTTTGAAGCCAACCAAAAGATGATGACGGTGCAGGACGAGCGGCTGGGCCGCATCATCCAGGAACTGTCCAACACAAACTAAGCAGCCGCCATGTTACGCGCCCTCTATTCCTCGGCCTCCGGCATGGAAGCCCAGCAGATGAACCTGGACACGATTGCCAACAACCTGGCCAACGTGAACACCACCGGCTTCAAGAAGAGCAAGGTGGAATTCCAGGATCTGCTGTATCAAACCAACCGGATGGCCGGCGCCGATGTCGGCGCGGGCAACCAGGTGCCCACCAGCCTGCAGGTGGGGCATGGCTCGCGCCCCGTCGCCACCGCCAAGATTTTCACCACGGGCGAACTTTCGCAGACCGGCGAGAAGTTTGATGTGGCTATCGCCGGCCCCGGTTTCTTCAAGGTGCAACGCCCCAACGGCACCAATGCATGGACTCGCGACGGCGCCTTCAAACTCAGCAGCACCGGCGCCATTGTCACCAGCGACGGCCTGCCGGTGTTGAGCTTTGCCGGCATCACCATCGACCCCACCGTCACCGGCGTCACCGTGGCCCCCACCGGCGAGGTCACCGTCCAGCGGGGGAGCGAGCTGCCCACGCTGGCCGGCACCATCGTGCTGTCGCGGTTTGCCAATCCATCCGGCCTGCAGAGCATCGGCAGCAGCCTCTACCTGGCCACTCCCGCCTCGGGCACCGAGCAGACCGGCGAACCCGGCGACAACGGTTTTGGCGAACTGGCACAGGGTTTCCTGGAGCTTTCCAACGTCAAGGTGGTGGAGGAGATGGTGAACCTCATCCGCGCGCAACGAGCCTACGAAGTGAACTCAAAAGCCATCCAGGCCGCCGATGAGATGATGCAACTGAGCAACCGCCTGAGAGGCTAGCCATGAAAATGTCAAAACTCCTGATGCTCACCCTGGCTCTGGCCGCTGCCCTCGGGGCGCAACCGGCGCCGCCGGTTTCTCCCAAGGCGTCCGAGACCGGAGCGGCGTTCATCCCCGCCGCCCAGCTGCGCGCGATGCTGGAGGCCGAATTGCTGCCGCGCATCCACTCGGGCGACGGCGAACTGGAACTGACGCTCGCACGCGAATTGCCGTCCATCCCCGTGCCCGCCGACAAGGCCGCGCAGGTGAAAATCCTTTATCACCCCACGCCGCTCACCCCGTACTTTCGCGTGCGCTTTGCCATCGTGTCGCCGGGATCCCCGCAATCAGCGGCACCGGTCGAGGCAACCGCCTACTACACCGCCAAGCTCTATCGCCCCGTGTGGGTGCTGCGCTCTCCGGCCAAGCGTGGTGACTCGCTTGATCGCGTGGACATGGAGCAGGAACGCCGCGACGTGCTCGCCCTGGCGACGCCCTTGTGGAAGGAGGGCACCGCCAGCGCCAAGCATTGCCTCAACCAGCCACTGGCCACCGGCACGCTGTTGGCCGAGCGCCATGTCAAGGCCACCCCGGTTGTGTTGCGCGGTCAGATTGTGCAGGCCCAGGTGCAGGTCCGCTCGCTCATGGTGCGAGTCAAGGCCGAGGCGCTGGAGGACGCGGCGCCGGGCGAGCCCGTGCGGCTTCGCAATGTGCAGACCCAACGTGAAATCAAGGGAATCGTCGTTGATGAACACACTGTCAAAATCAATCTCTAGCCTGCGCGCGGCCGTGGCCGCTGCGGGAATGCTGGCGCTGGCAGGAAACGGCGCCGCCGATTCGTTGTGGAAGCCGGCGTCCAGCCGCAATCAGGCGGGCGACAAGAAGGCGCGCGATGTGGGCGACATCCTCAACGTGCTCGTGCAGGAGAGCAACGCCCTCAGCAAGAGCGCGAAGACCGAAACCGCCAAGGAGTCCACCCAAGACATGGGCATCTCGAGCTTCCTCTACGGGACGGCGGCGGCGACCACCACGGGCAGCCAGATGCTCAAGCACAAGGGCAGTTATCCCGCGCTGAAGTTTGGAAGCACGGGCGATTTCAAGGGCGGTGGCAAGGTGGAGAATTCCGACTCAGTCGTGGCGCGCTTTGGTGTGCGCGTGGTGGATGTGCTGCCCAACAACAACCTCATCATCGAGGGCACGCGCACCACGGCGTACTCCGGGGAGACGCAGACCATCATCCTGCGCGGCACGATCCGCTCCGATGACATCGGCGCCGCCAACGCCATCTACAGCTATCAGATCGCCGATATGACCCTGCGCTACATCAACAGCGGCGAACTCACCAACACCCAGCGCAAGGGCTGGTTCACCCGGTTTTGGGACAGCGCCAACCCCTTTTAACGACTCATGAGATTCCCTACCCTCCTCACCCTGTTGTGGCTCGCACCCGGACTGCTCCGGGCGCAACCGGCACCCACGCCGGCCGAACTGCTGCGCCAGCAGGCCTTCCAGCAGCGCGTGGCCACCGGCGTGCGCGTCAAGGACCTGGCCTTCATCCACGGTGCGCGCGACAACCAGCTCATCGGCTACGGGCTGGTGGTGGGCCTCAACAACTCGGGTGACAAGGACACGGTGTACTCCAAGCAGTCCATCGCCAACGTCCTGCAGCGATATGGCATCACGGTGCCGGCCACGGCGATCTCCGCCAAGAACGTGGCGGCGGTGCTGGTGACGGCCGATCTGCCTCCCTTTGTGAAGAACGGCGCGCGCATCGACGTGCTGGTGTCGGCCCTGGGCGACGCCACGACCCTCACGGGAGGGGTGCTGATCCAGACGCCGCTCCTGGGCGCTGACGACAAGGTGTACGCCGTCGCGCAGGGGCCGGTGAGCAACAATTCGCTCATGGCCGCCACGCCCAACGCCGCGGTGACGGTGAACCACCCCACCACCGCGCAGATCATCGGCGGCGCGCTCGTGGAGCGCATCGTGCCGGTGAGCCTGGTTCAGGACAACTCGGTGGACTTTGTGCTGCGCGAGGCGGATTTCTCCAGCACGTCGCGGCTGGCGCTGGCCATCAACGAGCGCTTCCCGCTCTCCTCGCGCGCGCTCGACGGCAACACGGTGCGGGTGGAAATCCCGCAGGACTATCTGGGCGCGCCGGTGGATTTCATCGCGCAGGTTCAACAACTGCGGCTCATGCCCGACACCAAGGCGCGCGTGGTGATCAACGAGCGCACGGGCACCATCGTGGCCACGGCGCCTGTCCGGGTTTCGGCGTGCGCCATCGCGCAGGGCAGTGTGATCATCACCATCGCGCAGAGTGCGGACGTGTCGCAGCCCGCACCGGGCGCAGGAGGGCAGACCGTGGCCGTGCCCGCCGACACCGTGACCATCACCGAGGGCGCCGGACGCCTCCAGAAGCTCGTCCCCTTTGGCGACATGCCCACGGTGGAGGAGGTGGCCACCTCGCTCAACGCGCTGCAGGTCAGCCCGCGCGACATGATGGCCATTTTCCAGGCGCTCAAACAGGCCGGCGCGCTCAATGCCGAGCTCATCATCAAATAGCATGGATGTCACGATGGCCATGAAGTCAGTCATGCCCCGCCCTCTGGAGGTGGAGCAGCTGGCACGCAACCCGCGCCTGACGGAGGGGGAGAAGGTCGCCGAAGTCAGCCGGCATTTTGAGGCCATGCTCCTGCGCCAATTTCTTGGCGAAGCCACCAAGCCCATGATGGGCGGCGAATCGGGGATGAGCAGCACGATGCGCGACATCTATCAGGATCTGGTGGTCAACACTCTGGCCGAGCAGATCAGCACGGGGGGCAAGTTCGGCTTGACCCAGGCGTTTCAACGGCAACTGATGCCCCGAAATCTTGCCGCACAGGCGGCCCAGAAAGGCGGTCCGCAAACCCCATGAAAGAATCCATCGACGCACTGGTGCGGGCTCTGCGCGAGGAACTGACGCAGTACGGCGAGCTGCTGGCGCTGATGCAGGAGCAACAGGAGCTCATCATCGACCGGAAGGCTCAGGACCTGTTGCAGAACCTCAACCAGGTCAACGACCAGATGAAGAAGATCGCCGCCGCTCGCGAGGCACGTGAGGCGGCGCGGCGCGCCCTGCTGGCGCTGGTGGGGGGCGACAACCTCACCACCTTCCGCGAGATGACAGCCAAGCTGCCGGCGGAATATCAGCCGCTCATTTCGGCGCTGGTGGAGGAGATCAACCAGCTCTTGCAGCGGGTGCACCAGTGGCTGCGGCAAAACCACCTGCTCCTGCGCCGCTCGCTGGATCTGATGCAGAGCATCCTCCAGAACATTTTCCCCACGACGGCCGCCACGCGAACCTACGGTCGTCTGGGCGCGGTGACACCGGTGTCGCCGCCGCCCAGCACGCTCTACGAGGGCATCATTTAACGCGCACGCACGATGTCCGGCCTGGGTTTATTCGGCACGATGGAGATGGCGCGGAACTCGCTGAACGCACAGCGAACCGCGGCGGAAGTCATCGGGCACAACCTCGCCAACGCCTCCAACCCGGCCTTCGCACGGCAGCGCGTCAAGATCGAGTCCGCCAGCACGCTGCCCTCGCCGCAGGGCCACCAGGGGCTGGGCGCGCAGGTCACGTCGTTTGAGCAAATCCGCGACAAGACCCTGGACCGCTACCTCATCACTGAGTCCAGCACGACCAGCTACTACGAATCCAAGCTGCAGTCGCTCAATCAGGCGCAGGTGCGGCTGGGCCAGATTCTGGAGCGGCAGACGGTGGATGAGAAGTCCGGCAATTCGGAGCAGACCGGGCTTTCAGAGCGGTTCACCGACTTCTTCAACACGCTGCAGTCGATGAGCATCGCGCCCACCTCGTCCACCGAGCGGCAGCTGGCGGTGTTCAGCGGGCAGGAACTGGCCGACCGTTTCAACCGCGCCTACAGCCGGCTGGAAAGCCTGCGCACCGACATCAACAACGAGGTGACCGACACGGCCGCGGAGGTCAACCGGCTTCTGGAATCCATCTCGGTCATCAGCCAGCGCATCGGCGCGACGGAGGCCAGTGAGACGGGGATGAACAACGAGCTGCGCGACCAGCGCCAGGCGTGGCTTGAGGAGCTGGCCGGCTACACCAACTTCACCCACGTGGAGACCAGCGAGGGCCGGCTCAACCTGCACGTGGCGGGCATCGACTTCATCAAGGATGACACGCTGGTGGATCGCTTTGTGCCCATCACGCACCCCTCGCCCTCCACCGGGCAGGAGGGCATGATCTACATCAAGGCCCAGAACACCGGCAACCTCCTCAACGTCACCGGCGGCAAGATTCGCGGGCTGATTGATGCGCGCGACAAGACCATCTACACGCTGCGCGATGAGGTGGACAAGGTGGCGGCCAGCCTCATCACCGAGATCAACACCCTGCACAAGACCGGTTACAACCTCTCGGGCACCCGCGACGCGACACTGTCGTTCTTTACGGGCACGGGCGCGGGCAACATTGGGGTCAATTCAGCGCTGGCGGATGACCCTCACAAGATCCAGGCCTCGGGCTTTGCCGACGCGCCGGGCGACAACACCGTGATTACCTCGATGGCGCAGCTGGCCGACAAGTCCATCACGGCGCTCAAGGGCCTGACCCTGAGCGAGAGCTACCACACTGGCGTGGCCAAGTTTGGACAGGACATCTCCAATACCGAGACCCAGCTCCAGGCGCAGGAGAGCGTGCAGCGGCTCCTTGAGAAACAGCGCGATTCCATCAGCGGCGTGTCCATCGACGAGGAAGTTGCCGGGCTCATGATCTACCAGCGCGGGTTTCAGGCCTCGGCCCGGCTGCTCACGGTGATCGACTCGCTGATCGAAGACGTGCTGAGCCTGCAACGATGATTTGACCGCGACCCCCACCCCCACCCCACCCCATGCGCGTCACCAGCAATAGTTTCCCGATCGACCTGCGCCAGCAGCTCTCGGAGCTGATGGACAAGCAGGCCACCCTGCAGATGCGCGCCACCACCGGCCAGCGCATCGAGAACGCCAGCGACGACCCGCGCGGCATGCACAAGGTGCTGGGCCTGCAGAACGAACTGCGCACCCTCTACCAGTATCAGAAGAACGCCAGCCTGGTGCGCGAGGGCGTGGACGTGACCTACTCGGCCATTTCGTCGCTCAAGAAGACCTTTGACCGCGCCTCCGAACTGGCGGCCGCGGCCGACGGCGCCAAGTCTCCCGATGTCATCCGCACCTACCAGCACGAGGTCAACCAGCTCATCGAGCAGGCGCTGCAGGTGGCCAACACCAAGCACCGCCACGTGTTTCTCTTCGCCGGCACCAAGAACACCACGCAGCCCTTCACGGCAACCCGCGATGGCGAAGGCAAGATCTCGGCCGTGACTTACAATGGCAACGAGAGCGTGTCGGTCGTGGACGTCGCCGAGAACAGCACCGTCAAGGCCAATTTCACCGGCCATGGCGCCACCGGGGTGCTCAAGAACAACAAGGGCGCGGACTTCATGGCGCACCTCATCCAGCTGCGCGATCACCTGGCGGCCGCCGACTCCAAGGCCGTCAATTCCACCGACGCCGTCAACCTGCTGAAGGATGAGGATAATTTCATCGACCACTTCAGCGCCGTGGGCGCTTTGCAGTCGCGGCTGGAAACGGCCGAGGCCATCGCCCAGAAACGCGCCTCCTCGCTCAACCCGCTGATCTCGAAGGAGGCCGACGTGGATTTGTCCGAGACGCTCGTGCGGCTCAACGAAATCCAGAACGCCTACGTCGCCGCGCTGCAAACCGGTGGAACCTTGCTCAGCACCTCGCTGTTGGATTACATTCGGTAAATGGAGGCCATCATGAATCACCCGCCTCGCGCCACTCCCTGCTCCCAACGCCGCACCGCCCTGCCCAGCCTGCTGGGCCTGCTGGCGGCCAGCGCACTCGTGGCCGCGCCCCTCCCGCCCGCGCCTCGCGCCACCGGCTATCTCGCACGCGGCGGCGGCTTGATTTCGCTGGTGGAAAGCCCCGAGGCCAAGCGCCCCGTGGCCGTGCTGCCTCCCCTGCCGCTGGTCTACAATCCGCAGCCGCTGGTCTCGGGCCTGGCCGCCGTGCCCTTGGTCGAGGCCGCCGCCGCGCCCAGCATGCGCGCCGAGTCCCACACCTTCACCCTGCCCGCCGTCTTGCCGCCGATCCCCGGTGCGGGCGCAATGGGGCCGGCCATTCCCGGCGGTGCGTTTTCTCCGCAGCCCAGCACATTAAGTCCCCTGGCGGTCATTCGCATGTTCCAAACCCAGGTGGGCGGCGACCGCAATACCACGGGCATCCTGCTCAACGATGTGCCCTCGCTTTATCAGACTCCCACCCACCGCGGCAGCAGCGCGGCCTATGAACTAAAGCGGTAAAGAACGCGATGGATCGCACACTTGCCACGATGCTCATGCGGGGGCTGGCCCTCACCGCCAGCCTCGGACTGGTTGCCGCCCTGATGGGGGCAGCACCGGCTCCCCAGCCCGTGCCGGGCCCGGGCCGCGATCCCCTGCACATCGAGCACGCGCTCACGGTGGGGCGGCTGCCCGCCTATCGCGGTGCGGAATTTCGAGGCACCTTCCTGCCTCCCAGTGTGGTGTTCAAGGCGCGCCCGGATTATCTGCGCGAACAAGACCGACAGGCGTTTGTTCACACCGCCATTCTCGGCGGCGCGCGGCAAGGCAGGCCCGATTACGCCAAGGATCTCATCCGAACGGCCAAGCCGCACGGGCTGCGCACCGGAGACCGCGTGGAGGTGCTGGCCACCGGCCCCGCACCGGCGGGTCTGGCGGTGCGCGATGAAACCTCCAACGAGCGCACCTTTCTGTTCATCCGCCGGCTGGATGAGCAGGCCTTCTTCCTGCACCACAACGAAGCCGACGCGCATTCGGGGCGTGACCCCATCGATCTGGCGGCACCTTACACCGGCGCCGATCCCGGCCCGCTCTACATTGCCGCGGCCGACCTGGAGCAGCGGGTGCCGCCGGATTTCCCCGGCACGCCTGCGTGGGAGGGCGTGCTGCGCCAGCTGCGGGAAATCCTTGATTCGGACGCCACCGCGCGCGTGAAGCAGGATGCGCAGGGTGTGGCCATGATCAGCCTGGCGCAGCGAGCCGAGCGTGATCTGGCCTTTGCCCAGGCCCAGCGGCTCTACGACATCTACAACCAGACGAACCTTTACCTGCCCAACCCACCCGTGACGCTGCCGGAGGTGCTGCTGCGCCAGGCTGATCTGCACCGGCTGGCCGGCGCGCCTTCTCTGGCGGTAGACAAGTACTACGACGCGCAGAAGGCACTGCTGGCCAGGCCCGTCTCCGACGATGGCCTGTGGCGCTGGCTGGGGTTGCGCGCGCGGCGCGGTGTGGCCGACACGCTCTTTGAGGACAATTTAAGCGGCGACACCGAGGACGCCCGCCAATGGGCGCGGCGCGGCGGGGCGCTCGAGATTGCAAAAATGTCGGCCACGGCCACCGACGCGGCACAACAGACTTTTCAGAACGTCGTGGACACGCTCGTCGCGCACGGACTGACCAACGGCACGCCCGTGCGGGTGCTTCCCGTGGGTACCTCCTTCCGCGATCTGGGCGTGGACACCAACGCCCTCTTTCATGTGCGCGTGGTGGGCGAGAAACAACTGATGCTACGCAAGCCCTCGCAGCCCACGGCCCGTGAAGGCGTCTATCTGCTGCTGCCCGATCAGGGCAAGGTCTATCTGCTGCCCGGAACGGCGCCGCTGCATCCGCTGGTGGAGGCCGCCATTCCCGCCGCGCCGCTGAAATCAGACTGGGGCGGCGCGGTGTACCCACGGCTTTTCCGGCTCTTTGGCGCGGCGCACATGTACCGGCAGTTGCAGCGCGACACCGATGCCGCGCTGCCCGACAACAGCGCGTTCACCGGCCCGCGCGCGCAGGACATCGCGCAATGGCGGGCGCAATGGGCCCAGCGCGCCGACCTGGAGTTGCTGGCTGGATCACTGCCGGCGCTGCTGACGCGCGGCCAGCCCCCTCAGGCCCGCGAGCCCGACCCCACCTGGGAGGTGCTCTTCGACCATCTGGACGACATCTTCATCCGCAGCCTCGTGCCCGTCTCCTCCATTCACCTGGACCGGCTCACCGACGTGTTCACCAAGCCGCGCCACGGCCTCAAGACCGGCGATCCGGTGCGCTTTAGCGGCACGATCCCCACGGCCGCCAATGTGCGCGAGCTCGACGCCAACAGCGTCCTCTACGTGCGCACCCAGACGCTGGACAATTTCACCCTGCACCCCTCCTCGGCCGAAGCCGCGGCGAGTCTGAACAAGATTGATTTCAACAGCACCGTGCCCTTTGCCACACTCATCGGCGTGCCGTTCCACGAGGACGCCGTGAGCCAGGTGCTGCTCAGCCTCTCCCGCCAGCGCGAGGAGGAGCACGACTACCCCAACGCCCAGCAGTATCTGGCCGAGTACCGGCAGCGTTATCCCGACAGCCCGACGCTGCCGGAGGTGCTGCTGCGACAGGGCCACCTCTTCCGCCTCATGGGCCAGCCGGAGATGGCGATCGCCAAGTATTATCAAACGATGACCGACGCCACACGGCTGCGCGCGCGCAACCTGCTCAAGTACCGCCGCACCACGCTGCTGGCCCAGTCGGAGATCGCCGACACCTACTACGCCGATCTGGGATACACCGACCCCGGCCACTACGACGAGGCCATCAAGTTCTACCGCCAGATGCTCTCCGAGCCCGACGAGGAGCTGGATGCGGAGAACACCCGCTACAAGCTCATCTGCTGCCTGGTGCAGCGCAGTCTGGAATGGGCCCGGCGCGCCCAGGACGCCGCGCTGCTGGCGGCCGAACCCACCCTGCCCCGGCGGCGCGATCAATCGATGCGCGAACTCACGGTGGAGACGACACGCTTTCTCATCGACCATCCCAAGAGCCATTACCGGGCGCAGATCCGCTACCTGCGCGCGCTGGGCCACGAGCAGCTGGGCGACGAGAAGAACGCCGACCGCGACCTGCAGACGCTCATCGAAACGCCCCGCAGCAGCGCCGCCGACGAGCAGGCGCAATGGGATTTCTGGAAGGCCCGCGCCGGGCTTGACCTCGCCAACCGCTTCTTCGACCAGCGCCAGTACGCCGTGGCCGCCAGTCTTTATCAACTGCTGCTCTCGCTCAACGGTTCGCTCGAATCGCAGGTGAAGCTGCACCAGCAGATCGCCCGCTGCCACGCGTTTCTGGACAATCTCTCCGAGGAACAACTGGCGTGGGATCGCGTCGAGCAGGCGTGGCGCCACCAGCAGGCGGCCGTGCTGGCACAGGCCAACTCCGTGGCGGCGCTGGAGGAATCGGGCACGAACCTCTCCGGCAAGGCCCGTGAGGAGCACCTCTCCCAACTGGCGGCGCAGCGGCGCGTGTTGCAGCAGGCGCAAGCCATCATGACGCCTGAGCTGCAACTGGCCGTCCACATGGCGGCAGCCCGGCGCGACATGGCGGCTTTTCGCAACCAGCTTCGACAGGACGGGCCCGGCACACCCGCCGCGCCGCAAGCCCCCATCAGCGCCGCGCCCCGGCCCGCCACGCCGTGAACGACACTCCTTCCATCCCCGCACTGGAGCGCGACCTGGGCGCGCATCTGGAATTGTGCCGCGACATCCTGACGCGGGTGCAGCATGAGCATCAGCAGCTCAAGACGGCGCGGGTGGATAATCTCGAGGACTTCTTCCGGGGCCGCGAGGGAATGCTCGGCGCGCTGGCTGCGGCGCAGAAACAGATGTTCACCCACAAGTCGGTGTGGATGCAGCTCGACCAGGCCGAGCGCGCGCGCCATCCCTCGGTGGGCGCGTTGATCCGTCAGAATCTGGATCTCATCATGAAGGTGGTGCTGCTCGACCGCGAGAATGAAAAGCTCCTGCTGCACCACCGGCTGGTGCCGCCCAAGCACCTGCCCTCGCCCGAACGCCAAAACCCCAGCCTCATCGCCCAGCGCTACCGCGCGAACGGTTGACGCCGCCCATGTCTGTTGAACGCGTCATCGTCGTCACGGCCGAGGAGTTTCTTCGCAAGAGCGTCGGCCAATACCTGCGCCGCCTGCGCATCGACTGCGCCGAGGCCGGCAGCATCCAGGACGCCCACGACTATCTGGGCAAGGGCAATTTCGACCTGATGCTGCTGGATGAAAAGCTGCCCGACGGCGACGGGCTTGAGTTTCTTGCGGAGATCGTCCTGCGCCCCTCCAAGCCCTTGGTGGTGCTCATGGGCGGCTCGGTGGAGACAGCGCTCTCCGGCATCAAGGAGGGTGCGCACGACTATCTGCTCAAGCCCTTTTCCAACGAACAGATCCAGCTTCTGGTCAAGAAGGCCGAGCAGTTTGCGCAGGTCATCAACGTCAATCAATTCCTCACGCAGGCCGGCGGCGAGGAGGGCGAAATCCTGGGCCAATGCCCCGCGGCCGAGCAGTTGCGCAAGCTCATCCGGCGCGTGGCGCAGACCAACGCCACGGTGCTCATCCAGGGCGAGAACGGCACCGGCAAGGAGCTGGTGGCGCGCGGTCTCCACCGCCTCTCGCCCCGCAAGGACGGCCCCTTCATCAAGCTCAACTGCGCCTCGCTGCCCGAGCACCTTGTGGAGAGCGAGCTTTTTGGCCATGAGAAAGGCTCGTTCACCGGCGCCACCAACAAGCGCGAGGGGCGCTTTGAGCTGGCCCACGGCGGCACCATCTTTTTGGACGAGATCAGCGAGATGCCCCCGCCCCTGCAGGCCAAGCTGCTGCGC
>SYLI01000097.1 GCA_005809105.1 Verrucomicrobiales bacterium
AGCGAGCACTTGAGGAAGTTTTCGGCATGGGAATGAACTTGGCCAAGCATCAGGGGGGATACCTTTCCCTCAGCGAACTGACGAGCCTGAGTGACGAAGACGCTGCGGCACTAGGCAAGCATGAGGAAAGGCTTTTCCTCAACGGACTGACGAGCCTGAGTGACGCCGCTGCCGAGGCACTGGCCAAGCATCATGGGGGATCCATTTCCCTCAACGGACTGACGAGCCTGAGTGACGCCGCTGCCGAGGCACTGGCCAAGCATCGGTGGGGATACCTTTCCCTCAACGGACTGACGAGCCTGAGTGACGCCGCTGCCGAGGCACTGGCCAACCATCGGTGGGGATACCTTTCCCTCAACGGACTGACGAGCCTGAGTGACGCCGCTGCCGAGGCACTGGCCAAGCATCGGGGATACCTTTCCCTCAACGGACTGACGAGCCTGAGCAATACCGCCGCCGAGGCACTGGGCAAGTATGAGGGATACCTAGTTCTCTATGGTCAGGGGAGCCTGAGCCTGAGCCGTGATGACTCTCGCTACTTTGCCCATGTCGCGGACTACGTCCCGGATGGCTTTTTTGAGGGGAACCCCATCACTCCCGCTGAGTTCCATAAGGTTTGGAGTCATGCCGAGTATCGTTATGATGAGGCGGAGGATGCAGCCCAACAGGCTTGGGAGAAGGCCGTTGCCGACCGGGAGGCCGAGTTCAGAGAGGATTGTTATGCCGAGGATGATCTCGATTAGGTCGATATTATTGCCAGGCGCACCCGCCATGAACGCTGAAGATAGAAATCTCACGCCTGTCTTATCGGCAGGGGGAGTTTTCCCTTGTCGATGCGGCGTCTGATGGGACAGGTTTGCTACGGGTGTCTCCAGCAAAGGTCAGCGCGGCGTGTGTGCGCCAGATGAAGGGGCGCGAGAAGATCGCCGCGCTGACGGCCTATGATTATCCGACAGCCCGCCTGCTCGACGAGTGCGGCGTGCCGCTTCTTCTGGTCGGCGATTCGCTCGGCATGGTCGTGCTTGGCTACCCCGATACGACCCATGTGACGATGCAGGAGATGCTCCATCACACCCGTGCCGTGGCCCGCGCCTGCCCCGGCGCCCTCATCGTGGCCGATCTGCCCTTTGGCAGTTACGAGACGCCCGGAGCGGGCGTGGCGAACGCCCGGAGATTGGTTGAGGCGGGCGCCGAAGCCGTCAAGGCCGAGGGCGGCCGCGCCATCGCCGGACAGGCCCGCGCCATCGTGGATGCGGGCATCCCTTTCATGGGCCATCTGGGGATGCTGCCCCAGCACGTTCGGGAGGAAGGCGGCTATCACATCAAGGGAAAGAGCGACGAGGAACGCGACGCGCTGCATCACGACGCCGACGCGCTGGAGGCCGCCGGTGTGTTTGCCATCGTGCTGGAACTGGTGGCACCGCCGGTGGCGCGGGAGTTGACGGCGCGGATGGCCGTGCCGACCATCGGCATCGGCTCCGGCGCGGACTGCGACGGCCAGATTCTGGTGACGAGCGACCTGTTCGGCACGTCACCCGGACGAATCCCAAGGCACGTGCAGCCCTCGCGTCTGGGCGACGCCATGCGCGCCGCCGTGGCTGCATGGAAGGCCGGGCTTTAAAACGCAAGCCAATCGCATGTCGGAACTCACACACATTGACGACCAGGGGCGCGCGGCCATGGTGGACGTGTCGGCCAAGCCTGCGCAGCGGCGCGAGGCGGTGGCCAGCGGGCGCATCGAGCTTTTGCCTGAAACGGTGTCGCTCATCCAGCAAAGCCAGGTGACCAAGGGCGACGTGCTGGCGACGGCGCGGCTTGCGGGCATCATGGCTGCCAAGAAAACGGCGGAGCTCATCCCCCTGTGCCATCCGCTGGCGTTGACGCACGTGGCGGTGGACTTTGAGTGGTGCGAGGAACCCTGCGCGCTGCTGATCCGCGGCTCGGCGCGCACGCAAGGCCCGACCGGCGTGGAGATGGAGGCGCTGACTTGCGTCAGTGTCGCGGCCCTCACGGTGTACGACATGTGCAAGGCGGTGGATTCTTCCATGCGCATCACCGACATCCGGCTCGATTCCAAGACCAAGCAATGAACGCCCGCATCCCGGTTGGCATCCTCACCATTTCAGACCGCGCCTCCAAGGGCCTCTACGACGACTTGGGCGGGCCCGCGCTCAAGAAGGCGGCGCAGGGCTACGGCTGGGAGGTGGCCGCCGACGCGCTGGTGGCCGATGAGAAGCGCGACATCCAGCGTGCCATCCGCGAGCAGATTGCGCGGGGCTGCAGCCTCATTCTCACCACGGGCGGCACGGGTGTGGCGCTGCGCGATGTGACGCCCGAGGCCGTCCGCGAAATCGCCATCCGCGAGCTGCCCGGCTTCGGCGAGGTGATGAGGATGGAGTCGCTCAAGATCACCCCCAACGCCATCCTCTCGCGCAATCTGGCGGCCGTTGTGGACCGCGCGCTGGTCCTCTGTCTGCCCGGCAAGCCCAGCGGCGCGGTCGAGTGCCTCTCCTTCGTCGTCGGCGCCATCCCGCATTGCGTGGAGGTGCTGCAGGAAGTGCCGACGAGTTGCTAGATAAAATGCCTGACGAGCCCATCAGGTACTTCAACCGCTACACCGGGCGTGTGGAGACTGAATTGGTGTACGGCGAGGCGTGGCTGCGCTTGTCGCTCCATCACCCGTTGGGAAAATTCACGATGCGCGCCATGGGGTGCCGCCCGTGGTTCGCGGCGTGGTACGGCTGGTGGATGAGCCGCGCGTCTAGCCGTGCCCGCATCGCCCCTTTCATCGCGCGGTATGGGATCAATGCAGCGGAGTTTGCCCAGCCGCCCGACGCGTTCGCCTCCTTCAACGATTTCTTCTCCCGCAAACTTAAATCAGGTGCGCGCCCGGTGGACGCCGATCCCAAGTCGGTGGTGTTCCCCGCCGATGGCCGCCATCTTGGCTTCGACCGCGCGGCGGCGGTTTCAGGCGTCTTCGTCAAGGGCCAGCGGTTTGATTTGGAAACGCTGCTGGGCGACCGGGCGCTGGCCGCGCGTTATGGCGGGGGCGCCATCGTCTTCTCGCGGTTGTGTCCGGTGGACTATCACCGCTTTCATTTCCCAGTGGCCGGCACGCCCTCCTCCGCGAGAGCGGTGCGCGGAGTGCTTTCTCCAGTGAACGTGCTGGCGTTGCGGCGGCGCATCGAAATCCTGTGGACGAACCGCCGGTGGATCACGCAGGTGCAGAGCGAGCACTTGGGCATAGTGCTGGTGGTTGAAATTGGCGCAACCAACGTGGGCAGCACCGTCCAGACGTTTTCTGCCGGCGCGCCGGCCGCAAAGGGCGGCGAGAAGGGGTACTTTCAGTTTGGCGGCTCGGCGATGGTGACGCTCTTCGAGCCGGGCCGCGTGAAGCTGGCAGACGATCTCATCGCGCACAGTGGTCAGCAACGCGAACTCTACGCGCACATGGGCGACCGGCTCGGCATGGCGTTGTGACACCGGGCCGCCGCTTAGCCCATCACCTCGGCAAGCTTCACCAGTCGGCTGCGTTCATTGAGTGATTTGGCGCCGGCATGGATGATGGCGGTGACTTCAAGAATCTCCTGGTGCGGCACCGGCTCCACGCGGGTTTCCACCATCTTCAGGAAGACCTGCGCCATGCGAAAGATTTGGTAGTGGTGGCCGAACCAGTAGTTGTCATCGATGGCAGGCGTCCACTGGTGGGTCTTGCGGGTGAAGTGAATGGAGGTGTGGCAGTAGAACTGCGCGATGTCGGGCCGGCCGTACCAGATTTCCGCGGGCATGCGGTCGGCGTAGGTCACCAACGCGTGGCAGGCGGCCTCGCGCGCGTACAGGCTCACGGCGTCCACGCCCGCGCCGGCAAGGGTGACAACCATCCACGCCGGGTGCTGTCCGTAGATGTGCCAGCCGGGCAGACTCCAGCCGCCGCCCTGGCTGCAAATGACATATTGGATGGGGCCGTGATCGCCCGACGCCTTCATGCGCAGCGCCTCCTCCGTTCCCCACTGGTGGCGGTACAGGCTCGAGGACATGAGCGGCGCCTTGTGCTTGCGTGCAAATTCAAGAATCCTGCGCGTGCCCGCCACCGTCTCGCCGATGGGCTTGTCGCAGAACGTGGGCAGGCCGCGTTCGAGCCCCGGCGCGATCAGGTTGAAATGGTCGTCGCCCCATCCGGATGCGTCACCCAGCCACACCGAGTCGCAATGTCTTACCAATTCGTCGATCGATGAAGCCACCTCGACGCCCGGAAAGGCCTCCGCAAACATCGCGGCGCTGGTCTTGTCGGCGTCGTAATAGTGCGTGATGCGCGTGTTGGGGAAGGGCAGCTGCGCAAAGTCCTCCTTGGGATTTCGAAAGTGCGACTTAAACAAATCCACCGGCCCGCGGCTAAGGTGCTTCTCAATCGCCTTGAGATCCACCGTGGGGTGAAAACCCTGGGCGAAGTGCCACGTGTGTCCGTTGGTTTTCTGCGGCTGCCCACGAATGCTGGCCGAGATGACGCCGATGCGCCAAACCTTGCCGGAAGCAGGCGCGCCGGGAGCGGGGGCGGCGAGGGCGGTGGCTGCGGCAGAGAGTGCGCCGGCCGTCGCGCCGGCCGTGGTGTGAGTCAGGAAGTTCCGACGAGAAGAGAGTGGATTCATCTTGGGTTCGTTTTGATGGGATGGTGATTAGTAGTCGGCGATGGAGCCGTCCTTCAAGGTGGCGCCTGGCCATTTGTAGGCCTGCGGTTTCTTGGCCTCCTCGGCGATGACCTTTTCATTCATCTCCACCCCAAGCCCGGGGCCAGGCGGCAGGCCAACATAGCCCTCCTTGTCCACCGTCCATTCCACCTGCGCGATCCCCTTGGGATTGAACCCAAAGTTGGTGGGATAGAACTCGTGGATGAGGAAGAGCGGCGTGGCAGCAATGGCGTGCAGGCTGGCGGAGATGCCCAGATTGCTGGCGGTGCAATGGGGTGCCAGAGGCACGTGAAAGGCCTCGGCCAACGCGGCAATCTTGCGCATTTGGCTGATGCCGCCGGTGTGGCAGCAGTCGGGCTGGAGTACGTCGATGCATCGCTCATGCAGATAGGGGAGCATTTCCCAAATGGTGCGGTCGCGCTCGCCCGTTGCCAGCGGGATGTTGATGGCGGCCTTGAGGCGCTTAAACACCTCGATGTTGCCGGGCACGGCGGGCTCTTCGATGAACAGCACGTCGTAGGGTTTGATCGCCCCGGCCAGCTGGATGAGCGTGGCCGGCGGCACGGCGCAGTGGGCGTCGAACATCACCGTGCCGTCGGGCCCCACACGCTCGCGCGCGCTGGCGATGGCCTTCACCATCCGGTCAATGTCCGCTGGTGTGCCGGAGTGTTCGTAGATGCCATGCGGCGGAACCTTGAGCGCCTTGTCGGTGTGATACACGCGGATGCGCTCGCGCACGGGCCCGCCCAGCAGGCGGTACACGGGCACCCCCCACAATTTGCCGGCCAGATCCCACAGGGCGATGTCGATGCCCGCCAGCACATGCACCATGAACGGGCCGCCGCGGATGTCGCGGTGCGCGCGGTAGACCTTTTGCCAGAGGTGCTCGATGCGCGTGGGGTTCTCGCCGGCGATCAAGTCGTAGAGCGACGCCAGAAGCGTCAGCGCCACGCGCGGATCCACCCCCTTGATTTCCCCCCAGCCGCTGACGCCGTGATTGGTGTCGATGCGCAGGTACACCACGGGGTTGATCCAGTAGGCCTTGTAGGCGGTGATGCGAATGGAGGAGGTGCGGTCGGCGACGGTTTCTGCCGGGTTGCGGTTGGCGCTCAATGCGTCCTGCACCATGGCTAATCCGGCGGCGGCGCCACCCAGAGAAATGAAATTGCGCCGCGAGGCGTGCGAAGGGGCTTTCATGAGGGGGAGTGTCGACGGCTGCGCGTGAGACGCAAGCCCGCTTTGGCGTTGCCACCCTGCGCTCGCCGTGGATACTTTGCGCATGCCAAATCTTCTCGTGGTCGTGGCCTGTTTATTTGCTGCCGCCAATTCGGCCGTGCGCGCCGCCGAGGCCTTTGCGCTGGGGCCAGACTCGCTGCCGCAGCCGGGCGTGCCCCGGGGAGAGCTCATCCAGATGCCCGCGTTTGCTGGTAGCACCAATTTCCCGGGCACCAAGCGCGACTGGTCGGTCTATGTGCCCCGCCAGTACGATGCGAAGAAACCCGCCTGCCTCATGGTGTTTTTTGACGGCGGCGGTTACTCCAGCACGAATGGATCCTTCCGCGTGCCCGTGGTGTTTGACAATCTGATTCACCAGCGGGCGATGCCCGTGACTTTGGGTGTGTTCGTGAATCCGGGCACCGTGCCCGGCGCCGAGCCGGGTGCCTCGGCGCGAAGCAACCGCAGCTTTGAGTACGACTCGACGGGCGACCGCAACGCGCGGTTTATTCTTGAGGAACTGCTGCCGGTGGTGGCGCGTCGCTGGGCTTTGACAAACGATCCGGCGGGCCGCGCAATCTGTGGCATCAGCTCGGGCGGCATCGCCGCATTCACGGTCGCGTGGGAGCGGCCCGACCAGTTTGGAAAGGTGGTGAGCCACATCGGCAGTTTTACCAACATTCGGGGCGGCTACGGCTATGGTGCGCTGGTGCGCAAATCCAAGGACAAGCCCAAAGCCCTGCGCGTCTTTCTGCAAGAGGGCAGTGCCGACCTGGACAATCTGCACGGCCACTGGCCGCTGGCCAATCAGGACCTTGCGGCGGCGCTCAAGTTCGCCGGCTACGATCACAAGCTGGTGATGGGCCTCGAAGGCCACAGCGGTAAGCACGGCGGCTCGATCCTTCCGGACACGCTGCGCTGGCTGTGGCGTGACTGGGTCAAGTAACGAACCTTTTTTAGCGACCCCACCCACATGACGACCTCCATCATTAAAGGCATGCGGCCCGGCAGACTTGGCTTGGGTCTCTTGATGCTCGCCTTCACGCTCACGGCCGGCCAGAGCCTGCCGCGCAGCACACCGGAGGCGCAGGGCGTTTCCTCCGCTGCCATTCGCGCGTTCGTCGAGGCGGCGAACAAACAGGTGGACACCATGCACAGCTTCATGCTGGTGCGCCACGGGCACGTGGTCGCGGAGGGCTGGTGGAAGCCCGAGGGGCCGGAGAAGCGTCACGTGCTGCATTCGCTCAGCAAGAGTTTTACTTCGACGGCGGTCGGGCTGGCAGTAGCGGAAGGGAAGCTGAGCGTGGACGACCCGGTGCTGAAGTTCTTCCCGGAGGACGCGCCGGCAGAGCCCTCGGCCAAGCTCAAGGCGATGCGTGTGCGCGACCTACTCACCATGTCCACCGGACATCAGTCCGAGCCGCGGTTTACGCCGGAGCAGCCGTGGGTGAGGGCCTTTCTCGCGCATCCCGTCGAGCACAAGCCCGGTGCGCACTTCCAGTACAACTCGCCGGCGACCTACATGCAGTCGGCCATCGTGCAAAAGGTGACGGGGCAGAGCGTGCTCGAGTACCTTCGCCCGCGCCTCTTCGAGCCGCTCGGCATCGACGGAGCGGAATGGAGCGCGAGCCCGCAGGGCGTGACCGTGGGCGGTTGGGGCCTGCACATCCGCACGGAGGACATCGCGAAGTTTGGACAGCTCTATCTGCAAAAGGGAAAGTGGAACGGGAAGCAGATCGTGCCCGCCGCGTGGATTGAGCAGGCGACGGCCAAGCAGGTCTCCAACGGCAGCGACCCGGTGAAGGACTGGGATCAGGGCTACGGTTTCCAGTTCTGGCGCTGCCGGCATGGGGCGTTCCGGGGCGACGGAGCGTTTGGCCAGTTCTGTATTGTGTTGCCCGATCAGGACACGGTGGTCGCCATCACTTCCGACACCAAAGACATGCAGGCCCAGCTCAATATCGTGTGGGACAAGTTGCTGCCGGCGTTTCACGCGAAGCCGCTGCTGCAGGACGCGAAGGAGCAGGGAAAACTCAAGGAAGTGCTGGCCAATCTCGCCGTGCCCGAGGGCCACGTGGCCAACGTCATCCGGCCGCCCGGCAGCGCACCGGTGCCGAAGAAGTAGGCACAACCACAAGCCCGAACGGAACACGATTCAACACGACTGGAATATGCAAATGCGACTGAAGTCATGGATTACTGCCGCCACGATGGCCCTCTCGCTGCCGGCGATGGCGGCCGATGAGTTTAAGCCAACGCCCTATCACGAGGTGCAGGCGGGTGTGCCGCAAGGGAAGCTCACCAAGTTCACCAACTGGCAAAGCAAGGTCTTCACCAACACGGTGCGCGACTGGTGGGTGTATGTGCCCGCGCAGTACAAGGCGGAGAAGCCGGCCAAGGTGATGGTCTTTCAGGACGGCCACGACTACGTGAACCTCAAGGGCAACTGGCGCGTGCCCACGGTGTTTGACAACCTCATCGCCAAAGGAGAGATGCCGGTCACCATCGCGATTCTCATCAATCCGGGACACGACAGAGCCCAAGCCACGCCGCAGTCGCCGTGGCGGTCGAGCAATCGAAGCTTCGAGTACGATTCGCTGGGCGACCGTTACGCACGCTTCCTCCTCGAGGAAATGCTGCCGGAGGTGGCCAAGACTTACAATCTCTCCACGAACGCCGCCGACCGCGCCATCTGCGGCGCCAGTTCGGGTGGTATCTGCTCGTTCACCGTCGCGTGGGAACGGCCGGACGCGTTCGGCAAGGTGCTCTCGACCATCGGCAGCTTTACGAACCTGCGCGGCGGCCACGTGTATCCCAGTTGGATCCGCAAGACGGAGCGCAAACCGATCCGCGTCTATCTGGAGGACTGCGGCGGCGACGTAGATAATTTTGCCGGGAGCTGGCCGCTGGCGAACCTGCAGATGGCGGCCGCCCTCAAGTACATGGGCTACGACACACGCATGGATTACGTCGAGGGCTACGCGCACAACTCAATGCACGGCGGCTCGGTTTTCCCCGAGGCGCTCAAGTGGCTTTGGCGCGCGGAAAAACCCGCGCCTGCGGTGAACACGAAGGGCAATCTCGGCGGCGACATGACGCTGCTGCGCCTGTTGATTGAGGGCGAAGGATGGCAGTTGGTGGCTGAGGGCCTTGGCTTCGCCGACGCTCCGTGTGCGGATGACAAGGGCAACTTCTATTTCTGCGACATGCGTTCCACTCCACCCGTCGTCTGGAAAGTGGCTGCGTCAGGCGCAAAGACAAAGCTCATCGAAGGCACTCCGTGCAGTGGATTGAAGTTTGGGCCCGACGGCCGGCTTTACGGCTGCGTCGGCAAGGACAAGCAGATTGTCGCCTTCGAGCTTCCCAGTGGCAAGAAGACGCTCATCGCCGAGGACGTGCAGCCCAACGACCTCGTCGTTTCGCGCAAGGGGCACATCTATTTCACCGAGACGGGGAAGAAACAGGTGACGTTCGTGAACCCGAAGACCGGCGAAAAGAAAGCCGCCGATGTGGGCATCACCGCGCCGAACGGCATCACCCTCTCGCCCGATCAAGGCACGCTCGCCGTGTCCGATTATCGCGGCGAAAATGTGTGGGCGTTCCGCGTGGAGGCTGATGGCACACTGACAGCCAGAGAGCCCTACATGACCGTGCGCACGGCAGTGGACACCGCGGTGCTGACGCAGGCTGTGCGGGATCCCGTTTACAAAACCGTAAGCGGCGGCGATGGCATGACGAGCGACACGGCCGGCCGCTACTACGTGGCGACGGAACTGGGCGTGCAGGTGTTTGATCCCACGGGGCGCATGTGCGGCGTGCTGACCAAGCCGTCGGAGAAGTCGATGACTAGTTGCGGGTTTGCCGGCGAGAAGCTGGACTGGCTCTACGTCACCTGCGGCGACAAAGTTTTCCGGCGCAAAGTGCAGGCCACCGGCAACCTCTTCTTCCTGGCGCAACCCAAGAATCCCTAATCGGGGATACTGCCGGGGAAGCTGGGGGGAGCGTCCGCAGCTGATGGCCGCTCCGTTCCCAGCAGGGCGCGGCTCTCTGCGTCGGGGAGCATCTCCACATTGCGCAGCTTGCGATCCATGGCGCGAGTCCGCACGTCCACCGACTCCACGACATGGCTGGCTTCCTGCAGCTTCTTCTTTACCTTTTCCATCACCTCGCCAAACCTGCCAAACTCGGTCTTCACGTCGGAGAGCACCTTCCACACGTCGCTGGAGCGCTTCTCGATGGCCAGCGTGCGAAACCCCATCTGCAGGCTGTTGAGCATCGCCGCCAGTGTGGTGGGCCCGGCCACACAAACGCGACAGGTGCGCTGCACTTCCTCGACCAACCCGGGACGGCGGAGCACCTCGGCGTAGAGGCCTTCGGTGGGCAGAAAGAGAATGGCGAAATCCGTCGTGTGCGGCGGTTCGATGTACTTGTCATGGATGCTGCGCGCCTCGGTGCGGATGCGCGCCTCCAGCTTTTTTGCGGCCTCCTCGATGGCCGGCGCGTCGGCCCGTTCGGCCGCATCCTGCAGGCGTTCGTAATCCTCCTTGGGAAACTTGGAATCAATCGGCAGCCACACAGGATGCCCGGGTTCGTGGTCGCGGCCAGGTAGTTTGATGGCGTACTCCACGCGTTCGCCGCTGTGGGGCTTGGGCGCGACGTTGCGCTCGAACTGCTCCGCCGTCAGCACCTGTTCCAATAGACTGCCCAGTAGAACCTCCCCCCATGTGCCGCGGGTGCGCACGTTGGTGAGCACGCGTTTGAGATCGCCCACGCCCGTCGCCAGCTCCCTCATCTGGCCCAGCCCGACATGCACTTGATCGAGCTGGTCGCGCACCAGCTTGAAGGACTCGCCCAATCGCGCCTCGAGTGTGCCCTGCAGTCGTTCATCCACGGTTTGTCGGATGACTTCCAACCGCTGCGCGTTATCCGTCTGAATCTGGGAGAGCTTGAGATCCACCGTGGCGCGCAGGTGCTCAAGTTTGATTTCGTTGGCCTGCGAGAGATCATGCAGGCTGCGGGTGATGCCCGTGAGGTGGGCTTGTTGCACCTGCGTGATCTGTTCCAGGCTTGTCATCATCGTGCCGGTGGCTTGCAGGTGGCTTTCGCCCAACTCGCGCCTCAACTGGCCTCCCAATTCGGAGGATTCGCGCCGGCCCATCGCCAGCTCTTCCTTGATGACGGACTCGATCCGCCCCTGATTGCGCTGTAGCTCGTCCAAGCGCGGCTGCAGTGCCGCGACATGGGGGTCGCCTCCGCCACGGCGCAGCGCGACGAGCACGATTGCCAGCAAGCCCACCTGCGCGATTCCTAGAAGGAGCAGTGCAATATCCATGGAGGGACAGTAGCGGGCGCTTCCGGCCGGTCAACAATGAGCGATCACTTCAATCTCCACGCTTGCACCGCGCGGCAGGGCCGCGACCTGGATGGTTGAGCGCGCCGGAAAGTCATGCGTGAAGTACCGCGCATAGACCTCGTTCATGCCCGCGAAGTCCGCGAGGTTGGTAAGGAACACAGTGCTCTTCACCACGTGCGCGAAGGTAAGGCTTTGGTCGTCCAAGATGCACTTAACGTTCTCCAGCACGCGCTGGGTTTGCGCCTTGATGTCGCCCTCGACGAGATTGCCAGTGGCCGGATCCAGCGGGATCTGCCCTGCACAGAAGAGGAGACTGCCCACCTTCACCGCATGGTTGTAGGGGCCGACGGCCGGGGCGGATTGGGCGGGCTTGATGATGGTCTTTTGCATGCGGGCCTTGTGTGGCGGGAATCGTGCGGGATGTCAACGCCCCTGCGAACCCAGGATCGGCGCCAGTGCCCGGCGAGTGCGGGCCGGCCAAAGGGCAGGGGGCGTCATGATGGCACCCTGCAACGCGCGATGGGAAGGCCAGCAGGGTTCCTCTGGGATTTGTGGGATGGCGATTTCAAGAATCTCCTGCGCCCTCTGCGCGTTGCGGCGCAGGCAGTCCACCACCATCTCCACCGTCACCGCGGCGTGCCGGGCATCCCAGCAGTCGGAGTCGGTCACCATCGCCAGCGTGGCGTAGGAAATCTCCGCCTCGCGCGAACAACGCGCTTCGCCCAGATTGGTCATCCCCACCACGTCAAAGCCCGCACGGTGGTGGATCAGCGACTCGGCTCGCGTGCTGAATGCCGGGCCTTCCATATTCAGGTAGATGCCGCCGTCGTGGACGCGCGCCCCGGCCTTTCGCGCGGCGGCGAGCAGCAGGGCGCGCAGATTCTGGCAGATGGGATGGGCCAGCGACACATGGGCGACGATGCCGTTTCCAAAGAAGGTGTGCGCGGCCGATTGCTTGGTGCGATCCACGAATTGATCCACCAGCACCACGTCGCAGGGGCGGTGCTTGCGTTGCAGTGAACCCACGGCGCTGACACTCAGGATCCACCGCACCCCCAGCTTCCTCATCGCCCAGATGTTGGCCCGATGGTTGAGTTCCGAGGGAAGAATGCGGTGGCCGCGTCCATGTCGGGGCAGGAAGACCACCGGACGTCCAGCGAAAGTTCCGGTCAGAAGCTTGTCTGAAGGTGCGCCGAAGGGGGTGCGCACCGTCACCCATTTGGGATTCTGAAAGCTCTCGACGTTGTAAAGGCCGCTGCCACCAATGATGCCGATGGGGTTCATGCCCGACGATTAGGCCAGAATCCCTCGCGTCGCGCAGGAAAAATGTCCATGGGGATTGCGGAGGCAAAGGACTGAAGTCACTTGTCCTGCGGCCGGACGAAGGGTATGGTAAACCCACTCGCCCGCAGCAATCGGCTGCGGTGTTATGCCTGACTCCAATCATAAATCGTTCGACCCGTTTACGACCCTGGCCGTGGTGATGGGAGGCGGACAAGGTGCGCGGCTTTTCCCGCTCACCAAGAACCGCGCCAAGCCCGCCGTGCCGCTGGCCGGGAAGTACCGGCTGGTGGACATCCCCATCTCCAACTGCATCAACTCCGGCCTCAAGCGCGTGTATGTGCTGACGCAGTTCAACTCCGCCTCGCTGCACCGGCACATCGCGCAGTCCTACAAGTTTGACCATTTCACGCGCGGCTTTGTGGAGATCATGGCCGCGGAGCAGACCCACGCGGACTCCTCGTGGTTTCAGGGCACGGCCGACGCCGTGCGCAAGCATTTGGGGCATTTTCTGAGCCACCGTTTCGACTACTTCCTCATCCTGAGCGGCGATCAGCTCTACAACATGGATTTTAGCCGTGTGGTCGCCCAGCACATCAGCACCAAGGCGGAGCTGACGGTGGCCACCATTCCAGTCCGCCGCGATGATGTACCCTCTTATGGCATCATGCATCTGGACGACCGCCGCCGCATCGTGGAGTTCGTGGAGAAGCCCAAAGATCCGCAACAGATCGACACCCTGCGCATGCCCTCGGCCGCGCGCGCTGAACTTCACATCGAAGAGCAGGAGGATTTATATCTGGCTTCGATGGGCATCTATGTCTTCAACCGGCAAGTGCTGGAGGAGCTGCTCGGCGACAATTCGCTCACCGACTTTGGCCGGCACATCATCCCTAGTGCCATCAAGACCCACCGGGCCTTTGCCTACATCTACCGTGGCTATTGGGAGGATGTCGGCAGCATCCGCACTTTCTTCGAGGCGAACCTCGATGTGACGTCGGAGCTGCCCAAGTTCAACTTCTTTGACATGTCCGCACCCATCTTCACGCGGCCGCGCTTCCTGCCCGCGTCCAAGATCAACGGCGCGGCGGTGGATCATGCCGTGCTGAGTGATGGCTGCATCATCAACCGCTCGCAGATCGCCCACTCCATCATTGGCGTACGCAGCATCGTGGGGGAGGGAACCCGGCTGATGCGCGTCGTGATGATGGGGGCCGACTATTACGAATCCGAAGGCTCCATCCTGCACCACACGCGCAAGGGCGTGCCCAGCATGGGCATTGGCAACAACACGCAGATCGAGAACGCCATCATCGACAAGAATGCGCGCATTGGTGACAACTGCTTCATCAGCCCCGCGGGCAAGCCCAGCCATGTCGATCATCCCCTCTACTTCATCCGGGACGGCATCGTGGTCATCCCCAAGGGGGGCGTGGTTCCCGCCGGGACGGTGATTTGAGTTTTTCCGCCGGGGATGCTTCAATCCGCGGCGATGGCAGAAGACATCTTTCGCGTTCGCACCCACGCTGAAGGGCCGCAGGGAAGCCTGCCGATCACCGCCCAGATGCTGCGCGAAGAACCCAGCGGCAATCTCTTTGGCCTCACGCAATCCGCCGGCATGGGCTGGAATCCCTCGGAGCTGCTGCGCCCGGCCTATCTGATTCTAAGCACTCAGGGCGGCGTGCGCGCCGCCGATGGCCGGCCCATCGCATTGGGCTACCACACGGGCCATTGGGAGGTGGGGCTGCTCGTGGAGGAGGCCGCCCACACGCTGCGCCAGTGCGGGGCAGTGCCCTACGCAGGCCACTGTTCGGATCCCTGCGATGGCCGCTCGCAGGGCACCACCGGGATGTTTGACAGCCTGCCTTACCGTAACGATGCGGCGATCATCTTCCGGCGCCTGGTGCGCTCGCTGCCCACGCGCCAGGGTGTGATGGGGGTCGCCACCTGCGACAAGGGGCTCCCCGCGATGATGATGGCGCTGGCCGCCATGTCGGACTTGCCCACGGTGATTGTGCCCGGCGGCGTGACGCTACCTCCCCGCGAGGGCGAGGACACCGCCATGGTGCAGACCATTGGCGCGCGGTTTTCCCACGGGCTGCTCTCACTGCAAGACGCCGCCGAGGCGGGATGCCGCGCGTGCGCCAGCCCGGGGGGCGGCTGCCAGTTTCTGGGAACGGCCGCCACGGCGCAGGTCGTTGCCGAAGCCTTGGGCATGGCGCTTGCGCACACAGCCTTGGCGCCCTCGGGCGAGCCGGTGTGGCGCGACATGGCCGTACGATCGGCCCGCGCCTTGATGGAGCAAAAGTCGCGGGGATTCTTCACGCGCCACTATCTCTCCGAGGCCAGCCTTCGTAACGCCATGACGGTTCACGCTGCCTTTGGCGGCTCCACCAATCTACTACTGCACATCCCCGCCATCGCGCATGCCGCGGGGCTGCGCCGGCCCACCGTGGCCGACTGGCGCGCCATCAATGCGCGCACGCCCCGGCTGGTGAGTGTGCTGCCCAATGGGCCCGTGCACCATCCCACCGTTCAGGTTTTCCTCGCAGGGGGCGTGCCCGAGGTGATGCTGCATCTGCGCGGGTTGAACCTGCTGGAGCTAGACGCGCTCACGGCCGATGGGCGCACGTGGCGGCAAGTGCTTGAAGAATGGGAATCGTCGGAGCGCCGCAGTCGCTTCCGTCAGATTCTGCGCGACCAGGCCGGGGTGGACGCCGACCAGGTGATTCATTCTCCGGCAAGCGCCGCCCAGCATGGGATCACTCCCACGCTCACGTTTCCCACCGGCAATCTTGCGCCCGAAGGATCCGTGATCAAAAGCACCTCCATCGATCCTTCCAAACTGGATGCACAAGGCGTGTACTGCCATCAGGGGCCGGCCCGTTTTTTTGCCAGCGAAAGGGCAGCCATGGCTGCCATCAAGAACGGAGATTTGCGCGCGGGCGACGTGCTGGTGCTCGCGGGCATTGGTCCCATGGGCACGGGCATGGAGGAGATTTACCAGATCACCTCCGCCCTCAAGTTTCTCCCCTTTGGCAAGGAAGTGGCCGTGGTGACCGACGGGCGTTTTTCTGGCGTGTCCACCGGTGCGTGCGTGGGTCATGTGGGGCCCGAGGCGCTGGCGGGTGGGCCCATCGGCCGCGTGCGCGAGGGCGACATCATCCGCATCGAGATTGATTGCCGCCGCAACTTGGGCTCAGTGAACTGGATTGGCGATGGCAGCAGGACGATGTCGCCGGAGGAGGGCGCGGCGGTGCTGGCGCAACGCCCCCGCCATCCGTCTCTGGCTCCCCACCCCCAATTGCCCGAGGACACTCGCTTGTGGGCAGCCCTGCAGGCGGCCTGCGGGGGAACCTGGGGTGGGTGCGTCTATGACGCCGGGGAAATCACCGCGAGACTGGGTGCCTCAAAAGGAGCCTGATCGGGCGTCCGCCTAGTTGTTTGGCCGTGGCGGCGCAGGGTCTGGCGTGGTGCGGGGCGCGGACCCGGCCAGAGACTGCGGCGTGCTCTCGTAGATGCGAAACTGCTCTGCGCGTCGTTTGCCTTCGGCCACCAAATCCGGCGTGAGCAACAACGCCAGCTGGTCGCGCGCCTCGATGTGAACCGGCTGGCCCTTCTCGGCGGCCAGATGCAGCCACTTGTACGCTTCCACGATATTCTTGGAGACGCCGCTGCCTTCCTTGCAGGCCAGTCCCATCAGGTATTGGCCGTTGGGATTGTCCTGCCGCGCGGATTTGAGGTACCACTTGGCAGCCTCCAGATAGTTCATGGGCACGCCGTACCCATTTTGAGCGCAGACACCGAGCGCGAACTGCGCCTCCGCATGGCCCTGCTCGGCGGCTTGCTTGAAGAGTGCGGCGGCACGCTCGTGGTGGATGGGCAATCCATCGCCCAGATAGTATTTGTAGCCCAGCTCCAGCTGGCCTTCGGCGGTCTTGGGATGCAAATCAAGAGTGGATGGCGCCTTGCCCTGAGGTTTGGCATCCGGCCCGCCGCAGCCCGCCGCGATGAACGCAGCCGCGATCCACAGCGCGTGACACAGCCGGACGATTGCTTGTGAAAACCTCCTCATGAACTGCCTCCTTCGACTGTCAGGAAGGATAGTCGGAGACGCTCCAGAGTCAATCCGGCAGTCATCGGTGGGCGCGAATGCGCACGGCGGCGGCCTGTGCCGCGGCGATGATCTCCTGCTTGGTAAGTTCGCTCTCCGAGGGCACCGCCAGTTTGCCAGCCAGCGCCGCATGGCCGCGCAGAAAGTGGAAGATCACATCGCTCTTGAGCGCGTAATTGACCTGCTGCGGCAGCGAGCCGGACCGCTGGAACGACTTCATCGGATTGAGCGCGCACTGGACCATGCCGATGACGCGGCCACCTTCATCCACCAGTGCGCCCCCCGAATTCCCCGGCTGCACGGCCGCGTCCAGTTGAAAATGGCGCGGCTCATCCTGCGCGCCGGCCAGACCGTTGATGGTTCCTGCCGAGTACTTGGGCTCGACACCTTGGAGGGTCGTGTTGGGAAAGCCGATGGTGAACACCGCGTGGCCCAGTCGCCCGCCCGCGCTGCTCACCAAAGGCAGCGCCTTGTGCGTGCCTTCCACCTTGAGCAGCGCGATGTCATTGGGAATATCCGAGGCCAGCAGCTTTGCTTCGAGCAAGCCGGCGGCCGTGGCCACTTCGATGCGGCGCGCGCCGGCCACCACATGCTGGCAGGTGAGCACATGGCCATCGGTGGTGATTAAAAATCCCGAGCCGCCGCTTAGCTCCAAAGCGGCAGAAGCAAGCACGTCCGGGGCGGTCGTGGCCGCTTTGAGTTCGGGCGTGCTGAGGGCCGGGGCCGTGGCGGCCGTGCCTGAGGTGCGGGCCGATTGTCGGGCGGCAAACAAGGCCGCCAGCCGCTGCGCCTCGCCGTGCTGCTGGGGCGTGAGCTTGTCCTCGATGGTTTGCAGATGCTCCCCCGCCGCGGCATGGCCCGCGCCGGCAGCCAGGTTCATCCACTTGTGCGCCTGCACAAAATCCTGCGGCACGCCTTCGCCAAAGAAGTGGTGCGTGGCCACAAGGAATTGCGCAGGCACCCATCCCTGATCGGCGGCGGCGTGGTGCCAGCGCGCGCCTTCGGTCAGGTCTTTGTCCACTCCACGCCCCTCGAAGTAGGCCGTTCCCAGATGGCATTGTGCCGGGGCAAAGCCCTGTTTGGCGGCGCGACGGTACCAGTAGATGGCTTCGGCTGGATTGGGCACGACGCCGGTGCCCGATTCCAACGCCGCGGCCAGGTTAGTTTGGGCCGCGGCGTGATCCTGTCGGGCGGCCTTGAGATACCACTCAACGGCAAGGGCAGGGTCGCGCTTCACGCCCTGGCCTCGGGCATGAAGAACCGCGAGTCCGTGCTGCGCGATGGCGTCGCCCTGATCGGCGGCGCGGTGAAGCCAATGGGCGGCCTGCGTGAAGTCCACATTCACGCCTTGCCCGCTGTAATAGCAAAGCCCGAGCATGCCCTGCGCGCGAGCGTGGCCGCTCTCTGCGGCGCGGGAAAACCAAGTCACGGCTTCGGCTGGCGACTTGAGGCCTTGCGAGCCGACAAAAAACCCCATCCCAGCGCGGTATTGGACTTCCGAAACGGGCTCCGCAGGCGGTGCTGCGCAAAGGCAGAGGGCGGGGATGATCGCGGCCATCCCCATCAAGGCACGGCCAGCGCGCAACCCAATCCCGCGAAAACCCTCCATCGAAGCGAACGCTATCCGGGCTCGCGCCGGCACGACAAGGCACACTTATGAACACCGGGGCGGTTCCGAACCATAATATGGCGGCCGCATTTCCTAAATGACTTGCCCGCGGGGCGCATTTTGGGAACGTGGGTGGTTCCCAGAACTCTTTGGATGTCATGAACGCACCGCAAGCCCCTTCGCCCGAGCCCTCCGGATTTAGCCGTCGAGCCGCCATCAGTTCGGCGTTGGCCGCCGCAGGGGGGGCAGCGGCATTTGGAAGCAGCGCCTTGGGGGCGCCCAAGGCCGCACCGGATCTGCGCCGCGCGGCGACCAAGCGATACGTGATGAAGAAGTCCATCAACCTCTGGGCGTTTCCGTATCCGGATCGGATGAATCTGGAGGAGTGCCTCAAGCTGGCGAAAGACGCGGGCTTTGATGGCATTGAACTCAACTACGATTTGGAGAACGACCTCTCACCGCGCCACGGCACGGCTGAGTTCACGGCCATCCGCAAGATGGCGGATAAAATTGGCATCGCCATCAGCGGTGTTTGTTCATTCCTCTTCTGGCCCTATCCCTTGACGAGCAACAAGGAGGCCGAGCGCGCGCGCGGGCTGGAGCTGGCCGAGCGGATGACGCGGTGCGCGCACGATCTGGGCACGGAAAACCTGCTGGTGGTGCCCGGTGCCGTCCACATGCCCTGGCGCGCGGATCATGAGCCCACACCCAATGACGTGTGTGACCGGCGTGCGCGTGAGGCCGTGCGCCGACTGCTGCCGGTGGCCGAGAAGCTCAAGGTGCGGCTCAACATGGAAAACATCTTCTTCAACGGCTTCCTCATGACCCCGCAGGAAATGGTGTCCTTTGTGGACAGCTTCCAGAGCGAGTTCGTCCGCGTGCATTTCGACACCGGCAACATCATGCTCTTTCAGTTTCCCGAGCACTGGATCCCCATCCTCGGTCGGCGCATCCAGAACGTGCACCTCAAGGAGTTCACCAAGAAGGGGAGCGATCACTCGCTCGAATCCTTCCGGCCCTTGCTCGACGGCACCACGAACTGGCCGGCGGTGATGGAGGCGTTTGCGCAGGCCGGCTACAACGGCTACCTGACCTTCGAGTACTTCCACCCCTACGCGCACTACCCGGAGGCGCTCATCCACCAAACCAGCGACTCGCTCGACCGCATGCTCGGCCGCAAGTGAACGGCGTGCTCAGTCTGCCGGAGGCCGGGCCACGCGATGGAGACGTTGGAGAAACCCGATGAAGGCGCGCCCCGCCACCGCCACCGCCAACACCGCCACCGCCATGCCCAGATCCCTGCCCGGATCCCCTGAGGCGATGGGCATGTAATTGAAGAGCGGCAGCTGGAGCAGCGGCTGATTGATCCACCCCCGGCCCCATTCGTGGTAGTTCAGGAATTCGCCAACATAAATCTGCGCGACAAACCCCAGCCAGACAGAGATCAGGATGACCGCCGTGACCAGCCGGCCCGCGCGGGAGAGTGCCCAGGCGACCAGTCGGGCAAACCAGTGGCGTTGCGGCGCGGGTGCGCTGCGCAGCATTTGCAGACGGCCGAGCACTTCACGCTCCACGGCACTGAGTTCGTCCACGCTCAACCTCTGCTCCTGATGCAGTGCCACGATTCCGCCCGCGTAAATCCGGGCCGCCCAGACGCGCAGCATCACGAACAAGGGGAAGCCAGCCGCCGCCATGGCCCAGTAGTAGTTGCGGAGGTACTGATAGGCGGCCGCCTCCGTTGGAAAATCCAACCCGCTTTCGCGGTTGGACAAGTACATGGGCGCCACCTTGAGCGCATGGAAGGGCAGGGCGCAGACGGCGCAGGCCATGGCCAGTCCGATGCAGCGCACCCTTTGGCGCCGCACGATGCGCCAGACGAGGTCAAAATCAAAGAACGCCCTCCATTGCCCGCTGACCGATTGCCGCGCCTGCGCCATGGGAACGTAAAACATCGCCGCGACAAACAGGACGATGCCGATGCCTGAGAGTCCCAGCCCGATGGCGAACTGCTCGTAGCTCTTGTAGTAGGAGATGTTCCAGCCGTAATCCCAGCCGAACCACCACAATAAACCCGGGGGCGCCAGCAGGAGGGAGGTGCAGAGCACGGCTTGCAGGCCCAGCCAGAAGTTTGACCGCACCGAGGTGACCAGCGCGCCGGCGCGATCCCATCCTTGCGGCGCGGGGGCGGTCTTCGCGCGTGTGTGGCGGAAAAACCAATTGGGCCAGTGTGCGTGACCGGCGAGCTCGCCGGCCTCTTGGACAAATCCCTCAAAGGGCTGGTGCGACAGGGGGCTGCGCTGCCACCAGTGCCTGAGTGCCGCGCGCTGTGCGGCACGTTGGGCCCAGCCGGCAACGAGGATGGCTCCCACGATGCTCTGGCAAAAGAAGACTCCCCAGAAGAATTTGACTGCACCTATGGCGAAGTGACGCAGCTGGGCCCATCCGTGGTTTTGGGGAATTCCGTGGGAGGGCAACGCGGCCGCACCGGCATGGGTTCCCGGAGAAGAGGCACCGGGCGTACTCATGCCAGTGCCGCTTCCAGCACGGGTCCCTCGGTGTGCGGGGTCTTGAAGCCCATGAGTTGGCCAATCGTGGCGGCGACTTGAATCTGGTGCACGGGCTTGTCCACGCGGGTGCCCTTGGGCACGCCGGGCCCAAAAAGGAGCGCGAAGATTTCACGCGAGGAGCGGGAGTTGAAATGGTGCTGGAAGGGCACGTCGGCCAGCGGATTGTTGTCGCGGCCGCAGTCAGGAACGATGCAGAAGACCGTGTTGCCGCGGTAAAACTCGTCATGATCGACAAATTGGACAAGCTGGCGGATGCCTCGATCCATGATGCGGATGGCATCGGTGTAATGGCTGCGCACACCCCAGTGGACGTAATCGCAGTCAGTGTAGTTGATCATCATCAGGCGCGGGCGCAGGTGCTGCATGGCGCGCAGCGACAGGTCGGTCAGCAGCTGGTCGCCGCGCTCGTTCACAAAGCCGCCATCACCATAGTAGGCACGCCAGCCATTCCAAAAATCCCGGATGGCCGGCCCCTGGCGGTCGGCGTTCTTCTGCTCTTGGTTCAGGCTTTTCTCCAAGTCGCGCATCAGCTTGGCCACCCGGCGGCGCTCGGCCTCGGGGAGTTTGGGATCCTTGAGCTGTTGGGAGTAGAGGTGCAGCTTGAACCGGAAGAGGCTCAAGGTCTCCGCCTTGTAGTCCACCCCGAAGTGAATGTGGTTGCTGAAGGTGAAGTACTCCTCCTGCGGCCGGTTTTCGTTGTTGATGATGAGCGTCTGTTCCGGCGGCACGTCGAAGGCGCTGCGGAAGTACTCGAAGAGCGTGGGCACCTTGAGTTCGAAATTCTCACTCAAGAACTTGCCGTCGCGGTCGCGAAACTTCTCGTACTTTCCGAGCAGCAGATAGAGCGTGCCCTGCGCGTGGCTCGTGTCCACGTTGAGCTTGGAATCAAGCTTCTCGCCGGACCTCGCCTTGAACTCCACCAGATCCACGATCATGTTCCCAAAGAGCGTGCCACGCGGCGCGAGCTCCTGGGTGAGATGGCGCGCGTAGCTGTGCTGCGGGTCAATGCTCTCGCGGCGTCGCGCTCCGCCCCCAAACCGGATGAGGATGACATTGGGGCCGCGATAGGTGGGCTTCGTGGCGGGCTGCGCCCAAAGTGGCCCGGCGACGGCCGTGCCTGCAGCCAAGCCCTGGAGAAAGTGGCGCCTGTGGGTCTTCATGCGGGCATCGGCAACGAATTAGACAAACGCGGGGAGGGCCCGGTTACACCCCCTCCCTAATCCAAAGTCAGCGGCCCGTCAAAATGCGTGAGGCTGATCACATCGGTTCTGGCATGATGCGGGCCGTGGCGCTCACCCTTGGGCGCGAAGAAAAAAGTCCCCGGCCCGTGGTTCACCTCCCCTTCCTCCCACTGGCCGGAGATGACGTACGCCGATTCATTGGCAAGGCGGTGGGTGTGGGCGGGCACGGTCGTGCCGGCGCGAAACTTGCGCAGCACCGTTATGGCCCCGGTGGCATCATCCTTGCGCAGGATGAGCAGCTCCACGCCTTCGTAGGGACCAGGCAGCCATGCGCCTTGCCGGGCGTCGGCAATGTAGGGAAACATGGGCTCCTGCCTATCCCGTTGGCGCGCGTGTGGCAAGCGCGGGTTTTTCTTTCCCCGTGGTGGGTGGGGCCCGCACACTCCTGCCCGTGTTGCTGTGGCGCGAACCCATTCCTGCGGGGTGGCTGCCCAAGGTGATGGCCCACCTGCCTGCCGTGTTGGTGGATCATTGCCATTTGGAACGCAAGGCTGCGGCCATGGCGCTGGGCCTCATGCGTTATCAGGCGCTGGCCAACGTCACGGACCAACTGGCGGCGATCGCGCGGGAGGAGCTCGACCATTTTAGCATGCTCCTTGGATTGCTGCGGCGCCGTGGCATCCCGCTGGGGCCCCCTCGATCTAGCCCGTGGATCAGCGGGTTGATGAAGACCATTCGACGGGGCGGCCGCGAGCAAGTGGTGGATCACCTCATTTGCTTTGCCCTCATTGAGGGCCGAAGTTGCGAGAAATTCCAAATCCTCAGCCATGCGCTGGCGGACACCGAGCCCGAAGTGGCAGCCCTGTATGCTGGCCTAGTGGAATCGGAAGGTAATCACTACGCCGACTACTGGCTCATGGCTTGTGCGCTCGATGACGCACAGGCGCACCGCCGCCTTGAAGAGTTTTTGAGCGTGGAAGCTGGGCTCATCCGCCGCGAACATCCGCTGCCGCTGCTGCATTGACCGGCCGGATTTTTCTTTCGGCGGCATACCGCGGCATTCTATAAGAACCCCATGCCGGACTTGGAGGAGTCACAACTGCCGCAGGAACTGCGCGAGCGGTACCGGCGCGCCTCCGCTTCCGTCGAGAAACAGAATCACGAATACGCCCTGGTCCAGCTCAAGGAACTGGTGAAGCTGGCACCGGGTTTCGCCGAGGGGCGCACCGCACTGAGAGCAGTCCAGCGGTCGATGCGCAAGGGGACTGGGTTTCTCAAGAAAATCGCCGGCGCGGCGGCAAGCTCGCCGGCGCTGGCCCGCGGCCACATGGCGCTGCGCAAAGGCGATGCGACCGAAGGGCTCATTCAGGCCGAAGAAGTGTTGACGACCGATCCGGACAACCTGCTGGGCCACCGGCTGGTGGTGGATGCGGCCCTGGCGCTGGATCTTCCTCGCACGGCGCTGCCCAGCCTGCGCCTGCTCATTGCGGCCAAGCCCGACGACAAGGAAATCTGCCAGCTGCTCGCAAAGGTGCTGGAGAAGCGCGGCGACCATGAGGAGGCCGAGAACGTGCTGAAAACTCTGTGCGAACAGCACCCCGACGACTTCAACCTGCGCCAGCTTTACCGCGACTTTTCCGCGCGCGCCACCATCCGCGGCGGTAACTACGAAAAACTGGCGACGGGGCAGGGGTCGTACCGCGACGTGCTTAAAAATGTCGCGCAGACGCAGGGAGCGGAGAACGAGGAGCGCGTCTTCAAGCCCGACGAAGTCCTTGAGCAGATGATCTATGACAAGGAGCAGATCTTCCAGCAGGACGTGAAGAACCTGCGGCTGGCGATTGAGATCGGCAAGCTCTGGGTGCAGCGCAAGCAGTTCGACAAGGGGCTGGAATACTTTGAGTATGCCGCCGACAATGGCATGGCGGGCGATGTGTCGATGGACAAGCTCGTCAGTGACACGCGCCTTTCCAAGCTGGACCACGAGCTGGCGAAGCTCGACCCCAAGTCATCCAGCCACGCGGCCGACCGCGACCGCATCCAGACTGAACGCGCGCGTTTCCGTCTGGAGGACTGCCGCCAGCGCGCGGGACGGTTCCCCGCCGACATGGATGTGCGATACGATTTGGGAGTCGTCTGCTTCGAGTCAGGGCAGATTGACGAGGCCATCCAGGCTTTCCAACGCGCGCAGGAGAGCTCGCGCAACCGCGTCAAGGCGCGCAATTATCTGGGCCAGTGTTTCGCCATGCGCGGCATGCTGGACATGGCCGAGCGCACCTTCCACTCCGCACTGGAGGAAAAGCGCGGCATCCCGTCGGATCTGCGCAACGAGGTCATCTACCACCTGGGCTGCGTGTATGAGCGCATGGATCGGGCGGGCGAGGCCTTCGAGCAGTTCCGCGAGGTGTACGAACACGACGTGGGATTCCGCGATGTCGCCGCCAAGGTGGACGCGCACTACCGCGCCCAACGGCTGGAGTTGGAACGGGCGAAAACCACGCCGGGCAAGCCCGTCTCTCCAGGCGTCCCGGCGTCCGTCGGGGGTGCGCCGGCCGCGCCGGAGGCATCCGGGGGCGTGGTGGGCGGCGGGCGCTACCTGCTGTTGCGGCAGCTGGGGCGCGGGGGCATGGGCGTGGTGTGGCTGGCGCGCGACCAGCAGTTGGAAGAGGAAGTCGCCCTCAAATTGCTTCCCGCAGAGCTGGCCGCCGACGCCATGGCGCTGGGCGAACTCAAGCGCGAGACCCAGAAGAGCCGGCGCCTCTCGCACCCGCACATCGTGCGCACGCATGATCTGGTGCATCTTCCCGGCGAGGCGCCCTTCATCAGCATGGAATTTGTCGAGGGGACGATGCTGGAAACCATGCGGCTGGAGCGGGCCGATCAAATTCTGCGCTGGCATGAAGTCGAGGGGTGGATGCTGCAGCTTTGCGACGCGCTCGACTATGCGCACCGCCAGAAGATTGTGCACCGCGATCTCAAGCCGGCGAACATGATGATTAGCAAAGCCGGCGAGCTTAAGCTGGCGGACTTTGGCATCGCCGCGACCATGGTGGACACGCTCAGCCGGTCGTCCATGCGCCATGTCATTAGCGGCACGGCGTGTTTCATGAGCCCGCAGCAATTGCAGGGTGCGGTGCCCCGCGCCACCGACGATTTCTACGCGCTGGGGGCGACCCTCTACGAACTGTTCACCGCGCGGCCCCCGTTTTACACAGGCGACCTGACCTACCAGATCATCCATGTCCAGCCCGTGACGATGGCCGAGCGCCTGCAGGAACACGGGATGGAAAACCACGTGCCGCCCCACATCGCGCAGCTCGTGATGGCGTGCCTCTCCAAGGAGGCGGCCGCGCGCCCCCAGGCCGCCACGGCCATCGCGCAGTGGATTCGATCACAGGGCCAGTCCGAGCTGATCGCCGCACCCCAAGTTGTCTGACGCGCTCGGGCAGGTTGACGCGGCACGCCCTTGGGAGTATTCCTTGAACCCATGAAACTCATGACCCTTTTGAGCTTGGCCTGTGCACTTTCGTTGCAGGGGCAGGACAAGCCCGGAAAATTTGAGGTGGGCGGACTCAAGTTCGCCAAGCCGGCCGCTTGGAAGACCGTCGAAGCCAAGGGCGATGTGCGCAAGGCGCAGTTTGAGATTCCATCGGCGAAGGGTGCGGACGCCGCCGAATGCGTGTTTTTCCACTTTGGCCCGGGCGGTGCGGGGGGAGTGCAGGCCAACGTGGGACGGTGGCTGCAGCAGTTTGCCAAGGAACCCGCCGTCAAGCACGCGCAGGAACAGCTTGTGGTCAATGGCGTGAAGCTGACCTTCGTTCTTGCCGAAGGGACGTATCTGACCGGCCCGCCCTTCGGCGAGAAGGTGCCCAAGGCCAACTCCGCGCTGCTGGGCGGCATCATCGAGGCAAAGGACGGCTCGCTCTACATTCGCCTTACCGGGCCGGCCGCCACGGTGCGTGACGCCAACAAGGATTTCCGGGCGATGCTGGAGAGCGCGCTCAAGTAGGGGCGGCGTCCCCCACAGGGGGCTGTAATCTGTCAGGGGCAGAGGGCGTATACGATGTAAGATGAAGTCGATCCTCATGCTGCTGCTGCTGGTGGCCGGGGCGGACAAGCCCGCGGCACCGCGCGATCCCGTCACCGTGATTACGCTGGCACAGCGCCGATCGGTGCAACTGCCCGGCAGCCAGTTGATGGTCAACCTGGGAGACATTTCCGCGGGGCAGATGCTCCTTCACATCACGTACCCCACCGGGCGCGATCTGGTGTCTGCGCGCGTGGTGCGTGCGGGCGACGTGGTGCCTTACGAGGTCAGCGGGCGCGCCCAGCAGTTGTCGGTGGTGCGGCTGGTGAATTTGCTCGTGGGCGAAGACTACGCCGTGATGGTGCACAGCCCGCGCGCTCTCACTGAACCCCTCAAAATCGAAGTGCTCTTGCAGGGTCTGCGCGGGGCCAACCTGCCGCTGCAGAGGGGTGGCAAGGAAACCACGGCGGCCGAGGTGGAACGCGGGTGGCGTGAGCAGTGGAAGAAATCGGGAGACACGGTCAAGACGGTTGAGGGTTTCATAGATCTGGTGATGCCCAAGTCCGCGCCGGAGTCGGAACGGCTGACCCTCCTTGACGCCACCGGCAAGGACGCACCGCTTCGCGAGCTGCTCTTGCGCCAGGCAGCCTCCTTCTTCGCGCGCCCGCCTGCGTCCCCGCGGCGATAGCGATGCGCATGGTGAAGTTCATCCTCGCGGGCGTGTTGGGGCTGGGCTTTCTGCTGCAGGCCGGCACGGTTCGCACGCTCGACCAGAAAACTTACAGTGGCCACGTGCGCTTCGTGGAGGGCGATCAGCTCTTGATTCGTGGCCCGCAAGCCAGGGAGGTGCGTGTGCCGCTGGCTCAGGTGCGATTTGCCAGCTTCGAGCCTGCCGCCGATGCCGTGGGATTTGAGCCCGGTGCCTTGATGAACGGCAATGGCACCGGCCTTTTGGGCGCCTATTACAGCCGGCCGGGACACAAGGGCGCGGTGGTCTATCGCGTTGATGAAACGCTGGACTTTCAGTGGGGCCACGACCGGCCCATGGTGGATCTTAACCGCGATTACTTCTCCGTCCGCTGGACGGGGTTTTTAGAGTGCCCCGTCAGCGGCGAGTACACCTTCTTTCTGGAGGCGAACGACGGCGGCCAGCTGCAGATGGGTGAGGCCCTGAAACTGGGAGAGTGGGAGGGGCAGCTGGGGTTTGCCGCCAAGGGCAAGGTGCGCCTCACCGCCGGAGTGCGGTATCCGGTGCGCCTGGACTTCTACGACAACTACGGTGAGGCCGCAGTGCGCTGGCAATGGAGTGGGCCGGGAATCGCAAAGGCGGTCGTGCCACGGAACCAGCTGTATCCGGCGCTCGTCACGCCGGAACTCACCCAGCCGCTGCCGGGCCAGTCGGGATTGCTGGCGTGCTACTATCGCAACCGGTTTTTTTTCGGCGACGTACTGCTGCGTGTGGATCCGCAGATTCTCTTCCACTGGCGCCAGGAGCCTGCACCCGGTTTCGGCACTGAGAATTTCAGCGTGCGCTGGATCGGGCAGTTGCAGCCGGCGCTCTCCGGCGAGCATAAGTTTCACCTCATCGCCGACGAAGGCGTGCGACTTTGGCTGGGCGGCCAGCTTCTGCTCGATCAGTTGCGCAACCAGGAACGCGCGGAATTCACCGCCGCCATGACCCTGGCCAGAAATCAGCGCTACGACCTGCGGGTGGAGGCGGTGGCACGGCAGAGCGGATCGGCGTGCCAGATGCACTGGTCGGAACCCGGACGCGCCAAGCGACTGCTGCCCACGCAGAGTCTTTCCATCTCCACCGCGCCGCCACCTCCGGCGAAAAACCCTGCTGGGGAGGTCATCGCGCAGGCTGTGGGCGCCTACACATGGGGCGGCTCGCATCTGGCGCATGCGGTGGTGTCGGCCGATGACACGGCCGTGCGTTTTGCGGGCGACCGGGTGCCCACGCGCATCTCGACCGTCAATGTGGCGCGCCTCGTCTTCCAGCCTGTGGCTGAGCAGCACGCCGAGAAGGTCAAGGCCGACCGGCGCGGTGTGCTGCTCAAGAACGGTGACTTCGTGGAGGGCAAATTTGTTTCGCTCGTGGACGGCACGCTGACGATCGACTCAGCCTTGTTCGGCCAGCGCGAGTACGGCGTGCTGGAGGTTCTGCTGATGCAGATGGCGAGGATCAGCGACAAGCCGCCGGCCGGCGCCAAGTTCAAGGCGAGGATGGAAGACGGCTCGGTGCTGCACCTTGCGCAATGCCGTGCGGCGGGGGACAAGCTGGAGTTGGAGGATCCCACAGTGGGCACGTTTTCAATCGAGCCCTCGCGCCTTTCTGAAATCCGGCGTCTGGGTGTCGCTGAGGATTAGCCTGCTTTTCCCCCGCAGTCGCCCCCAAAAAACAAACAGGCCGGGAACTGGCTTCCCGGCCTGCGTGATGATCCTTGAGCCTTGACGCCTAGTTCACCGAGAGCATGTGGCTCTGGGAGTGGCTGTTAAACTCCGGCGCGTAGAGGCACTGGATGGAGGCCATGCCGGTCTGATACTGGCCCTTGTGCTGGACGCGCACGGCGTATTCGAAGACGTACGTGCCCTTGGGCAGGTAGTCCACGAAGAAGTGCGAGGCCGTGTCGCGCGTGCTCTCGTAGTAGCCGATGCCATCCTGATATTTGTAGCGGGAGAGCACGTTGACGGGCTCGGTGCCGCTGCCGCGCTGATCCTTCATGTGCACGTATTCCATGTCGCGATCGGTGCGCAGCACGATACGCACGATCATCTCCGATCCCACCGTCACGTTGCCGGCCACCGGCACCAGCTGCGGGCCTTTCGCCGTGTTGACGCGCGTGAAGAGCTGCTTCTCCAGCTTGAGCGGCGTGTCGGTGTGCGCCGTCACCTTGCTGATGTCCTCCATGTACTGCCAGTGCACGCTGCCCCAGGAGACGCCCTCGTCGTGCTTGGTCACGGTGATCTTGCCGAAGTCGGGCTTCACGTCGGTTCCCAAGTAGCGCTGCTCGTAGAAACCCGTGCCCGCCTCCACCTTCTTGGGCACAATCTTCGTGGGATTCTGCTCGCCCAGACTCACCTCCACCAGCGCGTCACTGGCCAGCCAATTGGCGCCCTGCAGCAAGAGCGCGTAGCACGCGTCGGCCGTGGCCTTGGTGGTCTTCCAGTCCTGCGTCTGCTTCTGCTTGAGCAGCCACACCTTGCAGTCTTCAACCATGTTGAAGTCCTTGGCGATTTCGTGGAAGGCCTCGATCATCACCGCCTGCGATTCGATGGGCGCGCGATACCACCACCAGGAGTACTCCGTGTCGCGCCAGAAGGTGCCCATCTCCTCATTGGTGACGGAGCGTTCCTTGAGCGAGGCTACGATGCCCTTGGGTGTCACAGCGTCGCCCACGCGGTGGAGGCCAATGGCCAGATGCGCCTGCGACTGGCGGTTGGCCAGGCTCAGCCAATGCTTCTTGCCCTGCTCGACATAGTAGTCAAACGCCTCCTTGTGCTGCGCGGCGATGGGGCGCTCCTTGATGAAGAAGCTGCGCCCGTACAGATAGAAGGCGATGGTGTGCGAGAGGTTGTTCTTGGTCTTGTCGCCGTGGCGCAGGATCCAGCGGTACTGCTCATCCACCCAGCCGTCCATGCGGTTAAGCGCATTGAGAGCCATGCTGATGTCCACATCCACGCCCAGGTTGCGCAACCGCCCGAAGCCCGTGGCGATGTAGAGGGTCATGTAATCGTTGGGCGGTCCGCCCGGGAACCACGACCACGCGCCGTCGGGCCGCTGAAGCTCGCGCAGCTTGCGCAGCATCGCGTCCACCTCGCGCGTGAGCCGGCCGTCGTCAAAGAGGATGCCGACATTGCGCCGCGCCTGGCTTTCATTCTTGGCCTGCCGCAGCCAGGGCGTCTCCTCCAGCATCACGGCCTTGAGGTCTTGGTTCTTTTCAAGCGGGCTGTCCAGGGCCGGCGTATCGCGCCACTGGTCGAACACACCGCGAATGCGCGCGTCGCTCTTGGCAATGTGCCGCGCCAGGCTGTTGGCATAGAGCCGGTTGAAGGTCGCCTCGGTGGATTCAAAGGGCGTCTCCATGAGGTAGGGCAGGGCCATCACGGCGTACCACGTGGGGTTGGACACCATCTGAACGGTGAAGCGCTCGTGCTTGATGGTGTCGGACTTGCCCGACCCCGCCAGCTTGGCGAAGTCAAACTTCTTGGTGCGCGCCCCGCGGATGGGAAGCGGCAGCGACTCGGTGACGAAGATGCGCCGCGAGAGCACCGGGAGGAACCCGGCCTCGCCATCGGACATCTTGTCGGTGGCCCCCACGGCCTTGTACGAGAGGTAGCCGATGTTGTCGGGGACATTCAGGCGCCACGAGTAGGTGCGCGACTGCTTGGCCGGCACGTCAAAGGCCAAATCCTTGGCGACATTGCCCAAGAGCGCATCCACGGAGGTATCACCCACCGCGTCGTTCAGGGTCAGCCGCACTTGGCCCTTTTGCACCTTGTCGGTGAGGTTGGACACCTTCACGGTGAATTCCAGCTTGTCGCCCTCGCGCAGGAAGCGCGGCGCGTTGGGCTGCACCATGAGATCCTTGGCCGTGACGGCGCTGTCGGTGAGGTAGCCGCTGCGCAGCGCGTTGTCGTGCGCAAAGGCCATGAACTTCCACTTGGTAAGCGCCTCGGGCATCGTGAACTCCATCTTCACCACGCCATCCTTGTCGGAGAGCAGATGGGGCAGGAAGAATGCCTGCTCGTTGAGGTTCTTGCGGGCCGTCACCTGGCCCAGATCCGGGCCCTTGTTTGCGGCCCCCGCTGCCCCCTCATCGCGGCCACCTTGACCATTGGCCTGCTTGTCTTCGCCAGCAAAGTTGGCGCGCCGGTCTGACTTTGCCGCGGCCTCCATCAGAGCGCCGTCGGCCTGCATGGCGCTCTGCTGTTCGGCGAATCCACCGGGAGCGGTTGCCGCGCGGGCCATCATGGCCATGGGTGGGCCGCCCATGCCGCCCCCACCGCCGAAGCGGGCCTTGCGGTTGTAGTCGAAGTATTCGTAGCCCCAAAGGTTGGCCGCGATTTCATTCGGGAACTGCCGGTAGGCAAAGTTGGAGCCTTTGTACAGTTGGGGCCACTGGCCTTGGAGGTATTGCAGGCCCTTGTTCATGTTCTCGAAGCTCTGCCCCAGCCGGGCGTAGTCCTGACGAAACACGCCAAAGGCAGTCTGCCATTGGTGGCGCAAGTATTGGTCGAGCGACTCGTCATAGAGCGTGGCCACCATCTCCGCCACGGCCTTCTTGGCATTGGGGCCGGTGACAACCGCCGTCCACGTCTCCTTCTGGCTGGGCTGAAGCTTGTTGACGAAGTGCTCCCACTTCACCGACAGCTCCTTGTTGCTCCAGGGCACGTTGACGCGGTGGCTGCTCAAGTAGGCGCGGTTCTCGCGCACCATCGTGATGTGAAGGGTGAAGCCGCCGCGCATGGCTTCGTTGACGGCCTGCTTGATGGCCAATTGCGTCAGGCCCTGCTCCGTCCAGTAGCTCTGCAGCACCTTGTGGCGATGTTCCACCTCCACGAAGGCGCGCGCGCTGCCGTAGCCGCTGCCCCAGTACGCCGTGAAATCCTCGCCCGGTTCCACGCTCCACTTGGGAGAGGCCAGCAGGTTGGGGATCTTGATGGCCAGCTTGGGCGCCTTGGGATCGACCACCATGAATGGCAGCTGCGCCGTGACCTTCTTACCGAAGCGATCCTGCGTCTCCAATACGGCGCGGTAGGCGCCCACGGGCAATTTGGCCGAGAAGCTGGCCTTGCCGTCCTTGTCGGTGGTGAAGCCGTGAGTGGCCGCTGCTGCGCCCAATTCCCATGAGTTGGGCTGCGAGGCGTCCGGTTCAGGCTGGAAGGTGAGCGCACGCTTACCCACCGGCATCGGGTAATGATGGCGGTCGACGAGCGAGGCGCGCTGCACGGTGGCCGGTTCCTTGAGCCGATGGATTTTGAGCGAGCCTTCCGCCGCCTGGCCGATGCCGTCAAGCGAGGCAGTGTTGATGCTGACCACCACGGCCTGGTCGCTGGTCTGCCAGTCGCCGGCGCTCAACGTGGCCGCAAGGGCGGTGTAGCCCACGTTGATGTTGCGGTCGTTGGAACGGGTCTCGCCGGTGGTGTCGGTCACATCGGCGTGAATCTGGTAATGGAAGGTGGGTTCGTCCTTCTCCGGCACGGTGAGGTCGGGCATCGCCGTGAACTCGATGTCAAAGCCGCCGTCCACCTTGGTCACGGCCGTGCCATGCGCGATTTCCTGGCTGTTGTTGGGGGCCGCCGGACGCCACCAATAATACCAACCCCACCACATGGGATAGCGCACCTGCCGCACGACGCGCCACTTGACCTGCGCGTCATTGATGGCGGCGCCCGTGTAGCCCGTGGCCTTGCCCGTGAGCTTGACGGCCGCGCCGAGCTTGGCGGCGGTTTTCGGCGCCTCCAACTCCACTTGGAACTTGGGCCGCTTGTATTCTTCAACGCTCACGGCGGCGGAGCCATTGGGGCCGTTAATGACGTGCATGCTCATGCGCCCCATGAGGCGGTCGCGCGGCGCGGTGAACTTGCCGCTAAAGCTGCCGTACTCGTTGGCGCGCTGGTTCTGCCGGGTGACTTCCTTGCCGTTGGGGTCGTTAAACACCACCGTCAGAAACGCATTGGGCACGGTGGTGTAGTTGTCGTTGTTCGGGTCGACATTGATGCAAATGCCCTTGTACTCAATGGTTTGACCCGGCCGATAGAGGGAACGATCGGTGAAGAAGACGGTGTGCTGGTAGCTGTTCTGGTTGAAGCCGTGCATGCCATTGTAATGCTCGCGCGAGGTGGAGAGGCGCTGGCCATTCGCGCTGGCCAGCAGCAGGTAGCCGGTGTTATTCGCGGCAAACTTGAACTGGCCGTTGGCATCGGTCTTCTGTGCGGGAACCTCCACGCGGTTCTGGCCCACGCGCTGCCATGCGCGGATGTCGCCGTTCGCGATGGGTTCGCCTGTGATGGCGTTGAGCAGGAAACCCGAAACCACGCCGTCGCCCTGATGGGTGCGGATGACAAAGGCCAGGTCGCTGGCCCAAAAGTCGGTGAAGTACACCATGTTATTGGCGCCGCCAAAGTTCTTGTCGTGGCTGGAGATGAGGAAGTAGAAGCCCGGCTTGACCCCCTTGGGCACTTCCACCTTCTGCAAGCGCTCCTGATAGTCGTCCGTGGGGGTGAGCTGGATCGACCATTCTTTGATGATTTCCTTACCCAGGAGCGCCTTGCGTTCGTTGTCATTGAGGGCCTCCGGCTGCCACGGATGCCGCTTGATGAGCTCGTCGTAGTTTTCCGCCACGATGCGGAAGTGAATCTCAGTCAGGTTGCGATAGCGCACGTGGACCTGCGGCTGCGGATCGTTCCACACGCGCTCCACGCTGACTTGCGAGTTCTTCTGTTCAATCTGCTGCTTGAGGTTAAAGCAGTGGATGCCTCCGTCGCTGTCGGGGAAAACTTCCGCGCCGCGCTTGGCCAGCGCATGCGCCTCAGCCCATTCGCCCTCGCCGTGCAGCACCGAGGCCCATTTGTGCAGCGCGCGCGTGCTCAAGGGATGATCGGCCCAGCGATCCACGAACCGCTTCATCGCCGCCTTGTAGCGCGCATTCTTGGTCTCGCCCACGGCCAGATTCTGGCCCATGTCCAGGCGCCACAAGTCGGCGTCGGCCAGCGCGTCCGGCTTGGCGTCGTCCTTGTGGAACCGGATTAAGTCCTGATAGAGGCGCACAGCCTGCAGCGTGCGCGAGGTTGTGTCGGTCGTCGCCGGCTTCCACGCGAGGAACGCGGCCGTGTCGTCGAGGATGGGGCCCGTGGCGGCCAACTCGAAGGCATCGGAGGCTTTCGTGCCGGCCTGTTCAGGCGACATGTAGAAGGCCAGCGCGTTGTGCGCCAGAAAGTCGTACATCGTGGGCCGGTAACTATCGGGCGCGGTGGCCTTCTGGATGAGGTCGTTGTAATCGGCAACGGGCGTCTTCTTGAGCACATCCGCCGCGGAAAGCGCCTTGGTGAACTGCGCGTCGATCTCCGTAAAAATGCGCTGGAGATCCCAAGTGAGCAGGTCCTTGCCGTTGGCTTGGCCGCTTTGGGTGCGCTGCATGAAGCGCCAGCGATTCTGTTGGAAGAAGTGCCAGTACCAGTTGGCCAGAATGGCGTCCATCACGGGCACCATCTCCTTGGGCGCCTTGGCGATTTCCGCCTGAAGGCGGGTGATCTTCTCTTCAGGCTTGTTGCCTTGGATGTTGCCCTCAAGGGCGATCTTCTTGCCAATGGCCCGGATGGCCTCGGCGTAGCGCTTCTCCTTCATCGTGCGTGCGATGATGGGTTCGAGCCTCTCGATGGCGGTCTTGGGAAGCCCCTTGTTGACGGCCTCATCCACCAGCTTCCAATCCGGGTGTTGCGCCACCGGGTCGGCAGCGGCCACCGGCTGGGCCGGCTGTATGGGAAGCCTGGGCGCGGGCCGTTGCAGGCGCGGCGCCACGGCCGGTGCAGCAGGTGCCTTTGGCGCTACCGCTGGCGCCGCCAGATCAACGGCGAAAAGTGCGGGCATCGAAAGTGCCGCGACGAACAGGACGGCGAGGGCGATGGGGGATTTCTTGGATCGATTCATGACAGGCTCCGTAAGTAGGCATTGGACGGCGGTGGACATGGCCATGCTCCGCAACTTGAATGTGCCCATAATGCCCCCCCCAAGGCTAGCGCTATGTGCGGTGGCGGCCAGAAAAATCTTAAAAGGGCGCCACCGCTCCCCTTCAACACTTTGGGAGATTCAACCCCAGCGGCTGTGAGGAACATTTCTGGATTCCTGTTGATTCAACCCGGGCAATTTGGCAGTCTCCGCCGTCTCTCAATACCACTGTTGTTCCAACTAACACCATGCGAGTTCACTTCACGCCCGATGCACCCGGTTCCAATGGCGGCCACCCCGTGTCCGACAAAGACGTGCAATCCATCGATGCGCTGCGCGAACAATATCAAGTGATCCGGCGCGAGATGGCGCGCGTCATCATCGGGCAGGAAGAGGTCATCGAGAAGATGATGCTCTGCATCCTGAGCCGCGGACACGGCCTGCTGATGGGGGTGCCGGGGCTCGCCAAGACCATGATGGTCAACTCTCTGGCCAAGGTGATGAGCCTGGAGTTTAGCCGCATTCAATTCACGCCGGACCTTATGCCCAGTGACATCACCGGCACGGAAATTCTTCAGGAAACCAACCAGCCCGGCCGGCGCCAGTTTGAGTTTGTCAAGGGGCCCATTTTCGCCAACATCATCCTGGCGGACGAAATCAACCGCACGCCACCCAAAACCCAGAGCGCGCTGCTGGAGGCGACGCAGGAGCACCGCGTGACCATCGGCGGCACGCCTTGGAGCCTGCCAGAGCCCTTCTTCGTGCTGGC
>SYLI01000098.1 GCA_005809105.1 Verrucomicrobiales bacterium
ACTTAAAGAAGCCCTGCGCCACGGGCGCGAAGGCATCGTGGGCGAACGCACGGATGCGGAGATCGGCATCCACGCCATCCGCGGCGGTGACGTCGTGGGCGACCACACCGTCATCTTTGCCGCCAATGGCGAGCGCGTGGAGTTGACGCACAAGGCCAGCAGTCGCGAGACCTTCGCGCTGGGCGCGCTGCGCGCCTCACAGTGGGTCGTGAAGCAGAAGCCCGGCCTCTACGACATGCAGGACGTGCTGGGATTGAAGTGAACGCGGACCCCGAAGTTCACGGTTCGGAATCCTCCACGCTCGTCTTCATCGCGCTGGGCTCAAACCTCGGCGACTCCGCGCAGATTCTTCGCGAGGCGATGGCGCGTCTGCAGGCGCTCTCCGAAAAGCCGCTGCACCGTTCCTCGCTCTGGCAGACCGAGCCGGTGGATTGCCCGCCCGGTTCGCCGTCGTTCGTGAACGCGATGGTCGCCTTTGAGCCGACGGCGGGCGAGACGCCCGAATCGCTGCTCGTGAAACTGCAGGCGTTGGAGAAGGAGTTCGGCCGGCACCCGAAACAATTGCAAGAGTTGCCCAATGAGCCGCGTCCGCTCGATCTCGACTTGATTGCGTTCGCCGACGAAGTGCGGCATTCCCCCGCGCTCACGCTGCCGCACCCCCGCGCACACCTTCGGCGATTCGTCCTTGCTCCCTTGGCTGAATTGGCACCCGGACTCATTCTTCAAGGCCAGTCGCTGCCGGTATCGGCCTTGCTGGCGTCGATGCCGCCGGGGCCTGGCGTGGTGCGACTGGGCTAAAGCGTTTGCTTGAGCGATGCAGTCGCGCATTGCGTTCCCTAGGCGCTCAGGCCAGCATCCCCGCCCATGAGCTCCCCCTCCCTCTCCCGGACTCAATGGCTCACGCTGGCCGCCGCGTTTCTGGGTTGGATGTTTGACGGCATGGAGATGGGCATCTTTCCGCTGGTCGCGCGCCCGGCATTGCAACAGATGCAAGCGGCCTCCGGGATCACCGACGAAGGGTTTGTGCAGACGTGGATGGGGATTGTCACCGCGGCATTCCTCGTGGGCGCGGCCATCGGCGGGGTGGTCTTTGGCTGGCTGGGCGACCGCGTCGGCCGCGTGAAGGCGATGACCTGGAGCATTCTCTGCTACTCCATCTTTACCGGACTCTGTTACTTCGCCACCGCGCCCTGGCACCTGGCCGCGCTGCGTTTTCTGGCGGCGCTGGGGATGGGGGGCGAGTGGGCTTTGGGCGTGGCGTTGGTGATGGAGAGCTGGCCCGAACGCTGGCGGCCCATGATGGCCGGTGCCATTGGTGCTGCGGCCAACGTAGGCTACGCGCTCATCGCGGTGCTGGTGATCAACTTCAAGGTCACGACGGATTCCTGGCGCTGGGTCATGATGGTGGGCGCGGCACCGGCGCTGCTCACCTTTTTCATCCGGCTCTTCGTGCCCGAATCGGCGCGTTGGAAAAAGTCGGTGGAACACGGCGCCGCACGCCCCTTGGCGGAAGTGTTCAGGCCGCCACTCCTTGCGAAAACGCTCCTGGCGATCGGCTTTGCCTCCATCGCGCTCATCGTGACGTGGGGGATCGTGCAGTGGATTCCGCTCTGGGCCGATCAGATGACCCAAGGCAAGCGGCCTGAGATCAAGGGTTGGATCCAGTTCGTCTCGTCCATCGGCGCCATCACCGGCTGCCTTGTGGCCCCGCTGCTGGGGGGAAGATTCGGGCGGCGCCCCGTTTACTTCGGGCTTTGTTTGGGGGCATTCCTTTCCTGCAGCGTGCTCTTCCGCGGCTTTAGCGAATACGACGGCCGGTTCCTTTTGATGGTCGGCGTCGTGGGGTTTTTCTCCGCGGCGTTTTACGGCTGGTTGCCGCTGTACCTGCCGGAACTTTTCCCCACCCGTGTGCGCGCCACCGGTCAGGGTGTGGCGTTTAACTCCGGCCGAATCTTCGCAGCCTTGGGCGCGTGGCAGATGCCCTCGCTCATGGCGTTCTTCGACAAGAGCTATCCCAAGGCGGGCGAGACGCTCGTCTTTGTCTATGTGGCCGGGATGGCGCTCATCTGGCTCGCACCCGAGACGAAGGACAAGCCGCTGCCCGACTGACCTAGAGCAGGTTTTGATACGCCAGCCACGTGGCGCGGTAATACTTCATCACGCGCAGGGGATCCTTGCTGTCGGGCACCTCGGCAAGGCAGTAGCCTTTGTATCCCGACTCGTTGAGCTTCTGGAACAGCCTGCGAAACGGGTAATCCTCAAGATAGAGGTCGCGCATGTGAACGGTAAATATCTTGCCCTTCACCAAGTCAAAGTTGTGGTCAAAGCCCTCGCCGTCCAGATCGGTGGCGTTGGAATTCCAACACACGCCCACCTGCTTGTGATTGGCCACGTCTATCATGGTCTTGATGTGGGCGAGCGACGACGTCCCCGTGCCATGCACTTCCACGCGAATCTGCTGCCCGTGCTGCGCCGCAAACTCGCCCACTTCGCGCAGCGACCGCCCAATCTGTTCCAGCGTCTTCTCCACCGGCACATCCTTGGGCAATGCATTGGGCCGAACCTTGACGCCCGTCGCGCCCACGTCCTGCGCCATCACGATGTACTCCTTGGTGGCCTCGATGTCCTTTCGCAGCTTGGCTTGGTCGGGCGTGTGATAATCAAACGCGCTGCCCAGCCCCATCAGCTCCACCTTGGAGTCAGCAAACCGCTTGCGCACGTCGGCGCGCTGCGTCTTGGTCAGGTTGACCTCCACCTTGTGCGCGTGGGTGGTGCGCAGTTCCACACCCTCAAACTTCGCCTCCTCGCAGTTCTTGATGATGGTGGCGATGTCCCAATCCTTCGCCAGATTATACGTCACCGTGCCCAGCTTCATCCTCGCGCCTGCGGCGAGCGATAGGGGCAAAGCCCCTTTATTGCCCCCCTGCAAGGGGTTGCCGTGCGCAGCGCCTCCCGCAGTGGCGGCGGCGATGCCAAGGCTGGACAGCATGAAACTGCGGCGGGAATGGTTCATGCCCCCATGCTCCCTCACCCCCTGCGGGGGGGCAATAGGAAAAGGGCGCTTGCGCCCCCGGCGAAGGGGGCTGCGCCCCGGCCATAGGGCATGATTACCCCGGCGCAGCCGGTTCCGGGTTGGGATCGACCTGTTCCGGGTTGGGATCGACCCCTGCGGGGAGCAATAAGGCTATTTATTGCCCCGGCGCAGCCGGTTCCGTCCGTGGATTGACCTGTTAATGCCCCGGCGCAGCCGGTTGACGCGTGATCCCGGCTGCGCCGGTGCAATAAAGGGTCTATTGCCGGGTGCAACCCCCTTGATCGTCCGCCAACAAGGCCGGATCGTCCGTGATCAGACCATGTTGACGCGTGATCCCGGCTGCGCCGGTGCAATAAAGGGTCTATTGCCGGGTGCAACCCCTTTGATCGTCGGTGGGAAGGGTGCTTTTGAGTGCTTTTGTGTGTATCTTAAATAAAAACAGGGTGGTTATGTGTTGCGCAGGCGGCGTGGGATGGGTAACAGAAGGATGCGCCATGAAACTCCTCCCCCTCTTTTCGCCTTTGTGGGTTGGAGTCACATTGACAGGCGCTGAAGATTCATACGTCATGGGCTTCGTGCCCAAGCCTCAGAGCTGCGATGCTCAATCGCAACGCGATTTGAGAAGCGGCATCGCCATGGTTTCAGCGAGCACTTGAGGAAGTTTTCGGCATGGGAATGAACTTGGCCAAGCATCAGGGGGGATACCTTTCCCTCAACGGACTGACGAGCCTGAGCGACCCCGCCGCCGAGGCACTGGCCAAACATGAGGGTGAGCTTTCCCTCAACGGACTGACGAGCCTGAGGGATTCGCCCGGGCACTTGGCGTTGGCACGAAAGCTTGCCACTTATGAGAGAAACCTTCTCCTCGACCGCCTGACAAGCCTGAGCGCCGCCGCTGCCGAGGCACTGGCCAAACATGAGGGTGAGCTTTCCCTCAACGATCTGACGAGCCTGAGCGCCGCCGCCGCCGAGGCACTAGGCAAGCATCATGGGGGATACCTTTCCCTCAACGGCCTGACGAGCCTGAGTGACGCCGCTGCCGAGGCACTGGCCAAGCATGAGGAAAGGCTTTTCCTCAACGGACTGACCAGCCTGAGGAATTCGCTCGGGCACATGGCGTTGGTACGAAAGCTTGCCGGAAACCTTCGCTTCGACGAACTGACGAGCCTGAGTGACGAAGACGCTGCGGCACTAGGCAAGCATCATGGGGGATACCTTTCCCTCAACGGACTGACGAGCCTGATGAATTCGCCCGGGCACTTGGCGTTGGCACGAAAGCTTGCCACTTATGAGAGAAACCTTCTCCTCGAACG
>SYLI01000099.1 GCA_005809105.1 Verrucomicrobiales bacterium
CGGCGCCCACAAGATCAACAATGCCATGGCGAAGATTCTCCTGGCACTCCGCATGGGCAAGAGACGAATCAACGCCGAGACCGGCGCCGGGCAGCAAGGTGTGGCGACGGCCACCGTCGCCGCCATGTTTGGGCTCGAATGCGTCGTGTACATGGGTGCTGTGGATTGCGAGCGCCAGGCCCTCAATGTTTACCGCATGAAGATGCTGGGCGCCCAAGTGATGCCAGTGCATGCAGGCCAGCGGACTCTCAAGGAGGCCGTCAATGAGGCCATGCGTGACTGGGTGACGAACGTCCGTACCACGCATTACATTCTTGGAACGGCCTACGGCGCGCACCCGTATCCGGTGATGGTGCGCAATTTCCAGCGGGTGATTGGCGTCGAGGCGCGCGCGCAGATTCTCAAGGCTGAGGGGCGGCTGCCTGATCTACTCATCGCCTGCGTCGGCGGTGGCTCCAACGCCATCGGGCTCTTCCATCCCTTTCTGGACGACGCGCAGGTGGCGATGATTGGTGTCGAGGCCGGTGGCGAGGGAATCGTGCCTGAGAAGCATGCCGCGCGCTTTCACGGTGGGTCGCTCGGCGTGTTGCAAGGCACCCGCTCGTACATTTTGCAGGATGAACACGGCCAGATCCAACCCACCCACAGCGTGAGCGCAGGACTGGACTACGCGGCGGTCGGTCCGGAACATGCGTGGCTGCACGACCGCCAGCGTGTGAGCTATCACTACGCCACCGACGACGCAGCGCTGGCGGCCTTCCGGAAACTCGCGAGGCTCGAGGGCATCATCCCCGCGCTTGAATCATCCCACGCCGTAGCCGAGGCGCTTGTCCGCGTGCCGCAGATGCGGACCGATCAGATTGTCATCGTCAACCTCTCCGGCCGCGGTGACAAGGACGTGGCGCAGGTGGCCTCGCGCATCCCTCTTTAGACCGCTGCATGGCCCACAGCCCCCCATCACCGTGGGATTTTGGCGACCTCTTCGAGCGAGAGCCCGCGCGGCGCGTCTTCACCGTCGCAGAGCTCACCCTGCAGGTGAAACGCCTGTTGGAGCGACAGGTCGGCTCGGTGTGGGTGACCGGTGAAGTCAGCGGCTTGCGCGTTCAAGCCTCCGGCCACATCTATTTCACGCTCAAGGACGCCGCCTCGCAGTTGAGTTGCACGCTCTTTCGCAGCGAGACGGCGACTCGTCGCGATCTGTTGCGCGAGGGCGCGCAGGTCTTGCTTCGGGGCGACCTGACGGTGTACGAGCCGCGCGGTCAGTACCAGCTGGTGGTGCGTGCTCTGGAGATGCAGGGCAGGGGCGCGTTGCAGGAGGCGTTTGAGATGCTCAAGCAGAAGCTCGCCGCGCAGGGCCTCTTCGATCCCGGGCGCAAACGGGCACTGCCGCGGTTTCCCCGGCGCATCGGCATCGTCACCTCGCCCACCGGTGCGGCGTTCGCCGATGTGCGGCATGTGATGGAGCGACGCTTTGCAGGCATAGAATTGGTGCTGGCTCCCAGCCGCGTGCAGGGGCAGGGGGCGGCGGCGGAACTCGCCCAGGCTTTGCGCCTCTTAAACACATGGTCGGCGATGCAGCCCGAAGGGGAAGGGTTAAACGTGATCCTGCTAACGCGCGGTGGCGGCAGCCTTGAGGATCTCTGGGCGTTTAACGAGGAGGTCTTGGCGCGTGCCATCGGAGAGTCTGCGCTGCCCGTCGTGTCGGCCGTTGGGCATGAGATTGACTTTACCATCAGCGATCTTGTTGCCGACCTGCGTGCGGCCACGCCCAGCGCGGCGGCTGAAATCCTTACGCAGCATTACGTGGCCAGCCGTGAACTGGTTTCGGAGGCGGTGTCGCGGTTGCGCCTGCAAGTGCGACGAGGGCTGGATGAGGCTCAGACACGGCGCATGAGTTCGCAGCGAAGGTTGAAACTGGCCCATCCCCGCCGCGGCATTGAGGCGCGAGCGCAGCGGCTGGACGAAGCGCGATCAGCCCTGTTGCGCGTGGCTGGGTCGCGCCTGCGCGACAAGCGTGCGGCGCTTGAGGCGCTGGTGGTACGCGCTCGTGCGGTACGCCCCACGGCAGTGCTCATCCGCCGAGCGCAGCGTCTTAAGGAGCAGTCCCACCGGCTACGTGAAATGGCACGACAGGGATTGGCGGCAGGCAGGGTGCGGCAGTTGGCGGCCTTAGGCCGACTGCGCCTGTTAAACCCGCAGAATGTGCTGGCCCGCGGCTATTCCATCACCACCGACGAGGCGACGGGACGGGTGCTGCGTGACGCGCGGGAAATTCGAGCGGGTCAGAAGCTGCGCACGCGCCTGTCGCTGGGGCAGGTGCGCAGCACGGCTGAAGGCTAGAGGCTGGACGGCGCCTCCGGACTTTCCTACGCTCCCCTCATGTCACGGGCCGCAAAGCCAAACCCCGACGTGCCCTTCGAGGAGGCCATCGGCAAACTGGAGGAAGTGTTAAGCGAGATGGAGGAGGCGGATCTGCCGCTGGAAAAACTCGTGGCTCACTTTGAGGAGGGCACACGGCTGATTCAACTTTGCCAAGCCAAGCTGGGCGAGGCGGAGCTCAAGATTTCACAACTTGAAAAGTCATCCGATGGTGCTGCCGTCAAGCGGGCCGGGGCATCACCCGGCAGCGAAGCTTGACGCGGTATCATTGGCAGACCAGAGGCGCGGGCGCATTTTCACCTTCCCGTGGGGGGCAGGATTGGCATAAAACATCTGCCGCGCGGAAAGTGGAGGTGCGCAGCCCGCGCCCCCAAAGGTGTTATGAGCCGATACCTGGACATGGTGGACCATCCTGATCACGTCAAAAAGCTGACGGCCGAGCAATTGGAGCAGTTGGCGGGTGAAGTCCGCCAGGAGCTCATCACCAAGCTCGCAAAAACGGGCGGGCATCTTGGCCCCAACCTCGGTGTTGTGGAGCTCACCATTGCGCTGCACCGGGTGTTCAGCACGCCCAAGGACAAGTTCGTCTGGGATGTCAGTCATCAGGTGTACGTGCACAAGCTGCTCACGGGGCGCAAGCAGCGCTTTCACACCATCCGCACCACCGGCGGTCTCAATGGATTTGCGCTACGTTCGGAGAGCGAGCACGACTGTTACGGCGCGGGCCATGCCGGCACGGCGCTCTCGGCGGCGCTGGGGATGTGCGCGGCGCGCGATCAACGAGGCAGCGACGAGCACGTGGTCTGCGTCTTTGGCGACGCGGCCCTGACCAACGGCATCTCCTTTGAGGCGCTCAACAACATCGCCCACACCACCCGGCGCTTCATCGGCATCCTCAACGACAACGAATGGAGCATCGACAAAAACGTCGGCGCCATCGCCAAGTACCTCAACAAGATCATCACCCATCCGGGCTACAACCGTGTCCACTCGGACTTGGAGCGCCTGATCAAACGGCTGCCCAAGGGCGAGCTGGCCGTGCGGCTGGGCCACAAGGCGGAGGAGGCGATCAAGGGCGCGGTGTCCAATGTGTCGCTGCAGCACGTGCCCGGTGCGGATGCCGACGGGCGCGGCGGCGCGGCCAGCAGCCTCATTTTTGAGGAGCTGGGCATTCGTTATCTTGGGCCCATCGACGGCCACAACCTGCCGCTCTTGGTGAGCACGCTGGAATACGCGCAGACCTGCGACCACCCGGTGGTGCTGCACGTGCTCACCCAGAAAGGCAAGGGGTACGAGGCCGCCCTTCAATTACCAGAGAAGTTTCATGGCACCGGCCCCTACGACGCGGCCACCGGCAAATCGCCGGCCGCCAAGCCGGGAGTGGCTCCGGCCTATCAGGATGTGTTTGGCGAAGCCATGATCCGCCTGTGCGAGCGCGACACGGCCGTCGTGGGCATCACCGCGGCGATGCCCAGCGGCACCGGGCTCAAGGCCCTGCGCGACCGCATGCCGCAGCGCTACTACGATGTGGGCATCGCCGAGGAGCATGCCGTGCTCTTTGCCGCAGGCATGGCCACGATGGGCTTCCATCCCGTGTGCGCCATCTACTCCACGTTTTTGCAGCGCGCCTACGACTGCATCATCCACGACGTGGCGCTTCAGGAACTGCCGGTGATTTTCTGCATGGACCGCGCCGGCCTCTCCGCCAACGACGGCCCCACCCATCACGGCCTCTTCGACATCGCCTATGTGCGGTGCGTGCCCAACTGCATCGCCATGGCGCCGCAGAACGAGGACGAGCTGGTGGACATGCTCTTCACCGCCACGCGCCAGAAACTTCCGGTGTTCATCCGCTATCCGCGAGGCAATGGCGAGGGCGTCGCCATCAAGCCCGAGCCTGCGCTGCTGGAAGTGGGCAAGGCCCAGGTTCTGCGACCCTTTGGCAACAGCGGGCGTCCCAAGGTGGCGTTCCTGGCGCTGGGCAACATGCAGCCCGTGGCGCGAGAGGCCATCGCGCTTCTGGGTGAGGACTGTGATTGCGCGCTGGTGAATCCGCGCTTCATCAAGCCGCTCGACGAGGCGACCACCGAGTACTTCGGCCGCACCGCCGGCATCGTGGTGACGCTGGAGGATCACGTGCTGGCGGGGGGCTACGGCAGTGCCGTGATGGAACTGCTGGCGGAGCGGCGTGTCACCACACCCATCGTGCGCATCGGCTGGCCCGACCAATTTATCGAGCACGCTTCGAGCGTGGACTATCTGCGCGAGAAACACGGGCTCACCGCCGCGCGGGCGGCGGAGCAGGTGCGTGCATTGCTGGCGGGGGCCGGTGCCGCAGCGGGCCGCGAGGCCGCCGTCGCCTGACGCGTCCGCCCTTGTCCGTGCGCTTTCCCCTCAATTCATTCCCATGACCTACACCACCTGCACCGTGCCCACCGGCGGCAAAATCTCCATCGCCAACGGCAAGCTCAACGTCCCCGCCAACCCCATCATCCCCTTCATCCGCGGCGACGGCACCGGCCCTGACATCTGGGCCTCCTCCGTGCGCGTGATGGATGCGGCCGTCGAGAAGGCCTACGGCGGCCAGCGCAAGATCGCGTGGATGGAAGTCTTCGCCGGCGAGGCCGCCTTCAAGCAGTTTAACAACTGGCTCCCCGACGACACCGTCGAGGCCTTCCGCGAATTCTTGGTCGGCATCAAAGGCCCGCTCACCACGCCCATCGGCGGCGGCATCCGCTCGCTCAACGTCGCCCTGCGCCAGATGCTCGACCTCTACGTCTGCCTGCGCCCCGTGCAGTATTTCACCGGCGTGCCTTCCCCCGTGAAGCGCCCCGAGGCCGTGGACATGGTTATCGTCCGCGAGAACACCGAGGACATCTACGCCGGCATCGAGTTTGTCGGCGGCTCGCCCGAGGCGCAGAAAGTGTTGGATTTTCTTGCGAAGGAATTCCCGAAGGACTTCGCAAAGATCCGCTTCGGCACCAAGGACGCCATCGCCGGCTACATGAAGCTCGCCGCCCCCGACCACGACGCATCGCACATCCCCGTGCAGGTCGGCCTCGGCATCAAGGCCGTCTCCAACGTCGGAACCATCCGCCTCATGAAGGCTGCCGTGGAGTACGCGCTCGTGAACCAACGCAAGAGCGTCACCATCGTCCACAAGGGCAACATCATGAAATACACCGAGGGCGCCTTCCGCGACTGGGCCTACAGCGCTGCGGAGCGCATCTTCGGCGACAAGGTTTACACCTGGGCCAAGTGGGAAAAGACCAAGAAGGACAAGGGCGAAGACGCCGCCAACGCGGAACAAAAGGCCGCGCTCGCCGGCGGTGCCATCCTCATCAAGGACGCCATCGCCGACATCGCGCTGCAGCAGGTGCTCACCCGCCCGACGGACTTCGATGTCATCGCCACGCTCAACCTCAACGGCGATTACCTGAGCGACGCGCTGGCCGCGCAGGTGGGCGGCATCGGCATTGCGCCCGGCGGCAACATCAACTACGTCACCGGCCACGCCATCTTCGAGGCCACCCACGGCACCGCGCCCAAGTATGCCGGCAAAGACCAAGTCAACCCCGGCTCCGTCGTCCTCTCCGGCGAGATGATGCTCCGCCACTTGGGCTGGACCGAGGCTGCCGACCTCATCCTCAAAGGCCTCAACGGCGCCATCGCCAGCAAGCGCGTCACCTACGACTTCGCCCGTCTCATGGACGGCGGGACCGAGATCAAGTGCTCCGCCTTCGGCGACAACTTGATCGCGCACATGTGAGGGCCATGCGCGAGTGGCGGCTCTGGGTTACTCAGTGCGCTCTGCCGCGCAGTGCCGAGTAGATCTCGTAAATCCCGGCCGCAACCATGGAGAGGGCGGCGATCCACAATCCCAGTGTCCACGCGGTTCCCGGCTTCAATGGCTCTGGAGTGCGCCGGTGCCGGAAGTACAGGGCGGCCGCCGCCAGAAATGGCAGGAGGAAGCCCTGGGCGATGGAGCCGACAAAGACCAGCGTGACGGGCTTTTCCCACAGCAGGAAAAGCAGGACCGAAATCGCGGGCAACAGGATGACCCAGTGCCGGACGGCGCGGGCGCGATCCTCAGGCGTGTCGATGCGCAGGACGCCAAAGAGCGCCAGGCCGTCAACCGCCAGTCGCGCGTTGGAGGCCGTGGCGGCAAACACGGTGGAGTAGAGTACAAAGAACGCGCCCACCAGGAAGGCGTAGAGACTCCATGAGCCGAAGCTCTCCCGATACATGTGGGCAAGCGTTTCGATGAGGCCGGCGTCGGTGACCTTGAGACCCTTGGCGTGGAGCACGGCGGCGCCCAGCAGGTAAAACGCGACCGTGGCCGTCGTGTAGACGACCATGGAAATCCACGCGTCCAGGCGCATGATGCGCATCCAGCCCTTGGCGCGCGCAGCCCAGACGGCGGTGCCGTTGTCCGCCCCGACATGGGTGGCGTAGCCTTTTTCAAGACACCAATACGGGTAGTAGAACAACTCCGACGCGCCGACTCCGATGACGGCGAAGGCGGCGAAGGCAGTCATGAAGTCCTTGGGCAGCGAAAAGGTGAACCCGCTGGCCACTTGCGCGGTCGTGATGGCGTAGGGCGACCACTGCAGCGAACCCACCGCCACCAGCGTGGCGCCCGTGAAGGCCACCACCATGGCGGTGGAGACGTTTTCCACGAGCCGGTAGCGCCCGGCAGAAAGCATCCACGCGCAGGAAGCGCCCACGCCGACGGCCAGCAGCCGCTTGTCCCACGGGATGCCCGCAGCCGTGAATACCTCGGCGATGCCGCCGACGATGCCCGCAAGCTGAAAGGCCAGCGCGATGAACATGCCCAGCCACAGCCACACCATCCAGCCCACGATCCAGCGCGGGCCGGGCAGGGTGTTTAAGGCCTGCAAGGTGGTCTGGCCCGTGGCCACGGCATAGCGGCCCAGTTCGATTTGCACGAAGACCTTGATGACGCAGCCCAGCACAATGAGCCAGAGGAGCTTGAAGCCCGCCTCGCCGGCCAGTTTGGGCGTCACGATGAGCTCGCCCGAGCCGACGATGGAGGCCGTGAGGATGAGCCCCGGCCCGATGTGCCGAAGCATCAAAGCCCAGCGCGTCGGCGCGTCTTGCGGGGAGGACATGGCCGCAAGGGTAGGGCACGGGCCGGCACGGTCAAGCGGGGGCCATGCACGCCAGTCCCGGCACCGGACACGGGCCCGGTGCCTGCCACCTTGACCGTGCGCGGTTTTTCAGGCATAGAAGGACAGCTTTTCCGGGGGCGTACTGGTTTCGACCAAATGAGTACACCGGGGATGGCATGCCGAGGATGGTCTGTTGGCCTCGTTAATCATCGGACCAATCGTTAACTGCCAACGAAGAACTGGCCCTCGCGGCTTAATCGCCGTGACGTCCGCCGCCTGACGCCGGCTGAGGTGGACGGACGCTACAGCCGGATAGGTTGCCACTGGAGACTGCGCAGCGGTGACTGAAACACCTTCATGCGGACTATGCGGCGGGATTCGTGCCGGAACGTCATCCCGCCGAAGAACAATAATGTCCGGCTAAGCATGTAGAGGTTCCTGACTGGCTTGTATGGGACGTGGGTTCAACTCCCACCGCCTCCACCAATTTCCCGTGTGGAGTTCTGATTCGAACTGGTCCATGGCATGAGAGTGACGGTGTTTGGAACCGGCTACGTCGGTCTGGTGCAGGGCGCGGTGCTGGCGCAAGTGGGGCACCAGGTTCTGTGCGTGGACGTGGACAAGGCTAAGGTGGCGGCGTTGCAGCGCGGCTGCGTGACGCTGCACGAACCGGGCCTGACCGATTTGGTTCAACAGAACCTCAAGGAAGGACGCCTGGGATTCACCACCGACGCGGCGACCGGTGTGCGTCATGGGTCGGTGCAGTTCATCGCCGTGGGCACGCCGCCCAGTGAGGATGGATCGGCTGATCTCAAACACGTCCTGGCGGTGGCCGACACGTTGGCGCAGCACATGGAAGGCGCGACCACGGTCGTGATCAAATCCACCGTGCCGGTGGGTACGGCCGACCAGGTGCGCGTGCGCATTCAAGAAGGACTGGCCCGCCGCGGCCGGGAGGTGCCGCCCTTTGATGTGGCGTCCAATCCTGAATTTCTCAAGGAAGGCTCCGCCGTGGCGGACTGTCTGCGGCCCGACCGGATCATCGTCGGTTCCGCCAATCCCCAGACTCAATCGCTGCTGCGGGAGCTTTACGCGCCATTCAACCGCAACCACGACAAGGTTCTGGTGATGGACGCGCGCAGCGCGGAGCTCACCAAGTATGCCGCCAACGGAATGCTCGCCACTCGGATTAGTTTTATGAACGAGATGGCCGGTCTGGCCGAATTGCTGGGCGCGGACATCGAATGCGTGCGGCAGGGCATCGGCTCGGACCCGCGTATCGGCTACCAATTCCTTTATCCGGGCGTCGGCTACGGCGGATCCTGCTTCCCCAAGGATGTGCGTGCGCTCATCCGCACAGCCGGGGATGTGGGATTTGACACCGGCATTCTCAAGGCGGTTGAGCGGCGCAACGATGCTCAGAAGGCGTCCCTCTTCGCCAAGATCCAGAAACACTTTGGTGGCGAGGTGCGCGGCCGCGTGTTCGCCCTGTGGGGTTTGAGCTTCAAGCCCAACACCGACGACATGCGTGAGGCGCCCAGCCGAACGTTGATGGAGGCTCTTTGGGCGGCGGGTGCGCGGGTGCAGGCGTTTGATCCGGCTGCACAAGACGAGGCCCGGAGATTGTACGGGTCGCGCCCCGGCCTCGTCCTCTGCGAAACCAAGGAGGCGGCGCTGGCCGGCGCCGACGCGCTGGTCATCCTTACCGAGTGGCAGGCTTTCCGCGCGCCAGACTTCGACGCCTTGCGCGGTGCGCTGCGAGAGCCCGTCATCTTTGACGGGCGCAACCTTTACGATCCTGCCCGCATGCGCCAAGGCGGCTTTGTGTACCACGCCGTGGGACGACCCCTATGAAAGTGCTGGTGACCGGCGCCGCAGGTTTCATCGGCATGCACACCTGCCTGCGCTTGCTCGCGCGCGGCGACGAGGTGGTGGGCATGGACAACCTGAGCCCCTACTACGACGTGTCGCTCAAGCAGGCGCGACTGGATCGTCTGCAGAGCCACGGGTCGTTCCGGTTTCACCCGCACGATGTCGCCTGCCGCAAGACGATGGCCGGGCTTTTTGCGGACGAAAAGCCCGCGCGTGTGGTGCATCTGGCCGCCCCGGCCGGCGTGCGCCATTCCATCGAACACCCGCACGACTATGTGGACGCCAACCTGCAGGGCGTCCTCAACATCCTCGAGGGTTGCCGTCACCACCACGTCGAGCATCTGGTCTATGCCAGCTCCTCCAGCGTGTATGGCGGCAACACCCGCGCGCCCTTCGCCGAAGGGCATGGCGTGGACCATCCCATCAGCCTGTACGCGGCCACCAAGAGGGCCAACGAGCTGATGGCGCACTCCTACAGTCACCTGTTCAGGCTGCCCGCCACCGGGCTGCGATTCTTCACGGTGTACGGCCCGTGGGGGAGGCCGGACATGGCGCTCTTCCGTTTCACCCGCGCCATGCTCGAGGGCCGTCCCATTGATGTCTTCAACCACGGGCAGATGGTGCGCGATTTCACCTACATCGACGACATTGTCGAGGGCGTCGTGCGCGTGCTGGACAAGCCCGCGACCCCCGACGCCGGCTACGACGCCGCCGCGCCCGACCCCGCCACCAGCAACGCGCCCTGGCGTGTGTTTAACATCGGCAACAACCAGCCGACGCCGCTCATGGACTACATCGGCGCGCTGGAGGAGGCGCTGGCGGTTTCGGCAAGGAAGAACTTTCTGCCCCTGCAGCCGGGCGACGTGCCGATGACCGCCGCCTGCACCGACGCGCTGGACGCGTGGGTGGGGTTTCGGCCCGGCACGCCGGTCAGGACGGGCGTGGCGCGGTTCGTGGCGTGGTACAGGCAGTATTATTCGTAAGCCGACGGCGCGCCGCCGCCTCGCATACTTCGCGGCTTTGCCTTGATTCCAAAACAGGGGCGGGCACAATTCCGGGAACTTGCTCGCGGCCCGGCGCAAAAGCTTTGCCTTGATTCCAAAACAGGGGCGGGCACAATCGGGCCGCAATGAATGCACTCACAGTCTTTGCTTTGCCTTGATTCCAAAACAGGGGCGGGCACAATGCGAGCTGATGGTGCGCGCCATTGGAATGCGCTTTGCCTTGATTCCAAAACAGGGGCGGGCACAATGACATTGAGC
>SYLI01000100.1 GCA_005809105.1 Verrucomicrobiales bacterium
ACCGAAACCTACACCGACCTCATCAAGGCCGGCGTGGTGGATCCGACCAAGGTCTGCCGCAGCGCACTGCAGAACGCCGCGTCCATCGCCGCGTTGCTGCTCACGACCGAGTGTCTCATCACCGACATTCCGGAGAAGGAGAAGGCTCCTGCCGGTGGCGGTCATGACCACGACCACATGTAATCCGGGTCGTCCGGATTGAAGCGAATTGACACGGGGCCGGGCAACCGGCCCCGTTTTGTTTTGATCACGCGCCTACCAAGGGCGCGCTTGCGATCCGCACCGCCATTGTCATCCCCTGCCCTGCCGGCAGCACCATCCGATTGGGGCCGACGTTGCCCACCTCCACACAGAGCATCCGCCGGTATTCCTCCGGCGCCATGTCCGCCAGCCGCCGTGACTTCTCCACCCACGGATTCCACACCACCGTGGATTGCGACTGCACCTTGGCAACGGTGATACGCCGCTCCCACGCGGGGTCGTCGATGACCACCGTGCTGCACGTATCGCGATAAACTCGGTCGGTTTCTGCAGCGATGCGAAGAGCCACCTCGCCCTGCTGGCCTATCGCGCCGCCCGCCACCTTGTCCATGAACCGCGCGCCCTGCAATCCGTGCAGCTCCACCGAGCCAATGTCCCCCACGGCAAAGTAGGTGTGCAGGCACTGCTCAAACTCCAGCGTCCGGTCTGGTGCGGGGTTGGTGATGCGAAGTTCCAGCGCCAGTTCATCGCGGATGGCTACGCGATACTGAGCGTGGAAAGGGGGATCCCCCTCCGCGGCGAAAAGCTCGAAGGTGGCGCACACCGTTCCATCGGCCCGAGCCTCGCTCGCCACCAACCGCCACGGGCGCGCCCGCGCAAAGCCGTGTGCGGGGCAGCCGGGGCGATCCCCGAACCATGGGAAAATGATCGGCACACCGCCACGGATGGCCTTGCCGCATTCAAAGCGGCTGGCACGGCTTAAAAACAGCAGCGGCTCATCGCCCCGTCGCTGAAAGTGGGTGACGTGGGCTCCTTGTAGATAAACCTCCGCCGTGCTGGCGTCGCTGGTGAGCACGACCATTGGCAGACCACCGCGACCTTTGGCAAACCGGACACGACTTGGAATTTCAAATGCGCTCGACGACGCACCGCTTGGCGGAGTGGACATGAAAGGGACTATGCTGCCGCGTGTGAGGGCGCGCACCATTTTCCACTGTTCAACGCGCGCAATCTCGGAGAGCCTCCGCGCGCATGTCCAGAAAGACGCGATACCGGTACTGTTTTGGTCCGTGGAATCTCAGCGAGGGACAGGATCCCTACGGCCCCACCACGCGCCCCGCCCAATCGTTCGACTGGAAACTGGCCGCACTCAAGAAGCTCGGGTTCGACGCCATGATGTTCCACGACGACGACGCCGTGCCGGACATTGACACCAAGTCGGAGGCGCAGATTCGAAAGGAGGCCCGTGAATTGAAGAAGCGCCTTGATGGCGAGGGCATCGTGGCCGAAATGGTTGCGCCGCGGCTTTGGTTCCACCCCAACACGGTGGACGGCGCCTACACCAGCAACGACAAGAAGCACCGTCAGTACGCCATCGACCGCTCGAAGCGCACGCTGGACATCGCCCACCTGCTGGGCACGGAACTCATCGTGCTGTGGCTGGCTCGCGAAGGCACCTACATCCGTGAGGCCAAGGACGGGCGACGCAGCATCGAGCTGCTGGTGGAGGCACTGGACGCCATGCTCTCGCACAACCCGCGCGCACGGCTGGCCATCGAGCCCAAGCCCAATGAGCCAATGGATCACGCCTACGTGCCGACCATCGGCCACGCGCTGGCACTGGCTCACCTCACGTGCGATCCAAAGCGCGTGGGTTGCCTCATCGAAAGCGCCCACGCCATTCTCGCCGGCTTGGACCCCGCCGATGAAATTGATTTTGCCTGCAGCTTCAACAAGCTTTGGTCCGTGCATTTGAACGACCAGAATGGGCTTAAGTACGATCAGGATCGCCCCTTCGGTTGCACCAACCTGCGCAGCGCCTTTGACCAAGTCCGCGCGCTGGAACGCAACGGCTACGGCACTCGCGGCGAGTACATCTGCTTTGACGTCCACCCCTTTCGCACAACGAAGGTGGAGCACTGGACGGAGCATCTGGCGAATAGCCGGCGCACCTTCGAGCTCGTTCTGGAGAAGGTGCGCACCTTTGATGAGAAGGGGGCGCGCGCCCTCATCGCCAACCGCGACTATCAGGCGCTCGACCAGCGGGTCATCGAACATCTGCTGGGGAAATAGCCCGGCACCCGCTCAATCCAGCAGACCGCAGTCCCGCACTTGCGCCAGCGACACTTCGGGCTGGAGGTGGTGAATCACCCGCCAGCCACGGGCGGCGCCGGCGGCGATGTTTTCGGCGCGGTCGTCCAGATAGAGCAAGTCTGCACCGCAAAGCCCGGTCGCACGCTCCACGACCTCGTACAGCCGCGCCTCAGGCTTCATCGCGCCGTGCTCGAAGGAGTAAATGCGGACGCCAAAATCTAAGATGAAGGGAAACCTAGCCTCGCAGAGTTTGATCGCCAGCGCATTGGTGTTGGAAAAAAGAACCGTCGCCACGCCGCGCGCCTGCAACGCCGCGTGGAGCGCAATCATGGGCTCGATGGGCGAGAAGATGTCACCGTAGAACCGGCCGCATTCCTCAAGGGTTCCCTCATAGCCGGTGGCCTGCTTCAAAGCGTGGAAGAATTCGTCGGTGGAGAGCCGCCCCGATTCATAATCCAAGAGCAACGGCGCCTGTTCAATCAAGCGCGATATTTCCTCATCCGAGCAGCGCGAGCGCGGCGCCATCGCGCGCGCCAGCAGGCCGTAGTCAAAGTCTAGGAGCACTTTTCCAAGATCGAACACGACGGCCTTGGGAAGAGCGCATGGGGACACGCACTTCACCCGCAGATCTCCCGGCGCCCTTCGATTGCGTGTGCCAGCGTCAACTCATCGGCAAACTCCAAACCGCTGCCCGCGGGCAGTCCGTGAGCGATGCGCGAGACCTTGATGCCCGCACCCGCCAGCCGCCTGGCGAGGTAGTGGCAGGTGGCGTCACCCTCGACATCGGTGGCCAGCGCAAGAATCACCTCGCGCACCGCGCCGCCGCGCACGCGCCCCTCGAGTTCATCCAGCCGAAGATCTTCGGGCCCCACGCCGCTGACAGGGGAAAGCCGGCCGCCCAGCACGTGAAACCGGCCATGAAAAACGCCCGCCTTGTGGATGCGCAATACGTCCAGCGCACTCTCCACCACACAGATCAAGGTGTCGTCGCGCCCTGGATCGGCGCAAAGCGCGCAAGGTTGCGACTGGGTGAGCGCGCCGCAGACGCTGCACGGGGCGATGGTGTCGCGCGCGTCGAGCAGACACTGCGCGAGGCTGCGGACCTGGCTGGCATCGGACTGAACCAAATGCAGCGCCAGCCGCTCTGCCGAGCGCGGCCCCAGACCTGGCAGCCGGCCCAATGCCGCCGCCAGCCGCTCCACGGGTTCGGGCAGCGACGTCATTCCCATCTCAACCCAATCCCGGCAGGTTCATGCCTGCGGTGATCTTGGCCATCTCGTTTTTCTGGATGTCCTGCGCCTGCGCGATGGCGCTGCTGACGGCCGAAAGCAGCATGTCCTCCAGCAATTCGGCGTCGTCGGGATTGAGCGCCTTGGGATCCACCTTGATGGACTGCACCGTGCCATCGCAGCGCGCAACCACCCGCACCGCGCCGCCTCCGCTGGTGGCCTCGACCGTGCGCGTCGCCAGCTGCCCTTGAAGCGCGCCCGCCTGTTGCTGGGCGCGCATGGCCTGCTTCATCAGTTTGTTCAGACTGCTCATGATTCCTTTCTAGCTCGTGGCCTTCACGTCAACGATCTGCCCCTTAAACACCTCCAATGCCTGACGGATGAGCGGATCATCCTTAAAATCCTTCGCCGCTTGTGCCGCCCGGGGCGCGGAAGATGGCGCGGCAATCGGGGCAACAGTTGGCGCAGCCTTCGCGGCAGCGGGCGCGGAAGATGGCGCGGCAATGCCACCCACCCATCCCGCCGGACGTTCTGCAATGACCAGCCGCGAAATGGCGTTGGCGTGCCCAAGTTGTGCTAGGGCTTTGCGCAGTGTCTGATGAAACTGCGGGTTGTCAGCCAAATCCTTCGCGTCGGCAAATTGCGAAGAAAACCCGATGGTGAGACACTTGCCATCCCACGAGACGGGGTGCGCCTCCGCCAGGAAGCTTTTGGCAAAGGGCTGCAGGACGCTGGCCGCCGCCAGGAGGCTTCGCCAGCCATTTGGGGAATCGGGCCCCTCGCCGCCGGAGGCCGTCGCGATGACCGCCATCACCGTCGTGGACGCCGCTGCCGTGGGCACCGTGGCACCGGCAGCCTTGAACGCGGGCACGGGAGTTGAGGGCTGCGAAGGGGACACGGTTGCTCCGGGAGCACGCAGCTGGTTGAGGCGGTCGAGCACCGTGTCCAGGCTGACGGCCCGGGCGGCCTCGATGGCTTTCATCAGGCTCAACTCCACGAGCGTCTTCTTGGACATCGCATCGCGCAGGCGCAGCTCGCATTCGGTCAGCGCCTCGAGCACGCGAGTGAGGGCGGCTCCGTCAGCCAAGGGCGATTGACGGGCGAGCGCTTGGGTTTCCTCCTCGGAGAGTTCCAGCAGCGAGAGATCGCCCCGGGCCACCTGATAGACCAGCAGGTTCCGAAAATGCGCGAGCAAGTCGCCAACGAGCCGTCCCAGGTCCTTGCCGCCGGCCACCAAGGATTGCACCTCGCGCAGGGCCGCCGCAGCGTCGCCTTGCAGCACAGCTCCAGCAAGGCTGATCACCTGGCCTTGCGACGCCAGCCCAAACATGGAGAGCACGTCCTCCTCGCGCACCTGGCCGTCACAAAAACTGATGAGCTGGTCCAGCGTGGACTCCGCATCACGCATCCCGCCGTCCGCACCCCGCGCGATGGCGTGCAGCGCAGGCGCCTCGATGCGGACTTGTTCCTGTGCGGCAATGTGGGAAAGATGCGCCACGATGAGTGCGCTTGGAATACGCCTCAGATCAAAGCGCTGGCACCGGGACAGAATGGTGGGCAGCACCTTCTCAGGATCGGTGGTGGCGAAGAGAAAAATGACGTGGGCCGGTGGCTCCTCCAGCGTCTTCAACAGCGCGTTGAAGGCGGCGGTGGAGAGCATGTGGACTTCATCAATGATGTAGATTTTGTAGCGGGAGGTGGCCGGCGCAAAGCGGCAGGTGTCGCGCAGTTCGCGCACCTGATCCACGCCGTTGTTGCTCGCACCGTCAATTTCCAGCACGTCGAGCGACCGGCCATCGACAATTTCGCGGCACCGTTCGTCGCCGGACTCGGGCGCCGCCGTGGGGCCGCCCGTCGCATTGAGGCATTGGGCCAGGATGCGCGCGATGGTGGTCTTGCCCGTGCCACGGGGGCCGCAAAAGAGATAGGCGTGGGCGATGCGGCCGGTGCCGATGGCGTTGGCCAGTGTGCGGGTGACATGCTCCTGCCCCACGACGTCCTCGAAACGCTGCGGCCGATACTTGCGCGCCAGAACCTGATAGCTCACGTGCTCACCCTCCGGCCGGGACGAGTGGCCGCCGGCGTCGTGCGGCAGATTGCGGTGCGCATCAGGAGCAATGGAAAAGCCAGGGTGACCACGGCGGATGCGGAACAAGCTTCCGTTGCTGCCTTCCGGCCCTGGCGGGGTTCACAAGCCCGCATTCCATGGGCCCTGGCAAATCCGGCGCGAAGTGTGCGGCTGGCCCACGCAAGCGGCAAGGAGAAAGCCACCATCACGACTACTCCGCGCGGAATTTGTGGATGGTGCTGGTGCGGTACGTCTGGCCTTCCTTGTAAATGGTGCTCGGAAACTTAGGCTGATTGACCGAGTCGGGGAAATGCTGGGTCTCCAGACAAATCGCACTGCGGTGCGGGTAGGTTTTGCCGCCCTTGCCGGTCTGGCCCTTGAGGAAGTTGCCGGTATAAAACTGGATGCCCGGCTCGCGCGTATGAATTTCCATCACCCGACCGCTGGCCGGATCCTTCACCGTCGCCGCGAGGCGCATCTCACCGGCCTTGCCGTTGACGACAAAGTTGTGGTCGTAGCCCTTCCACGGCGTGGTGTCGGCGGGGATGCGATCGCCGATACGATGGGGCTTGCCAAAGTCCAGCTCGCTGCCCTTCACCGGTTTCAACTCGCCAGTGGGGATGAGCGTGTCGTCGGTGGGAGTGTACTGGTCGGCCTCTAATTTCAGCAGATGATCGAGCACCGTCGCAGACCCCGCCCCAGCTAGGTTGAAGTACGCGTGGTTGGTGAGGTTGATGGGTGTGGCATCCCCCGGCGCCGCGTCCTGCAGGCGGGCCTCGTAGTCCATCCTGAGTTCGCTTTCACGGGTGAGCGCGATGGTCACGGTCACCAAGAGTGTTCCCGGATAGCCTTCCTCGCCCGCGGGGCTGGTGTAGGTGAACACCACCCCCTGCTCGACAAGCTCCTTGCCGCGCCGCGTTTCATAGGGTGCGCCGCGCCACATCACCTTGCTTAAGCTGCGCTCCTTGCCGCCATGCAGATGATTGGGGTCGTTGTTGATGGCCAGCGTGTACTCCTTGCCATTCAGGGTAAATTTGCCCTTGGCGATGCGGTTGCACACCCGGCCGGTGGTGCAGCCGAAATACTGGTTGTCCCCGCCTTCGTATCCCGCCACGTCGCCGAAACCCAACACCACATCCGCCAGCTTCCCGGCCTTGTCCGGCACGTGCAATTCCACCAGCGTGGCGCCGTAGTCGGTCACCTTCGCGATGAGCCCACGGCTGTTTTTCAAGGTCCACACGGTGGCGCTCTCCCCGGCCTTGGTCTTTCCAAAAGCGGCGGCAGGCGGCAGCGAAGCGGGCGGTTTTGTGGACATCGGATTGGGAATGGATTTGCAGGCACTGGCCAACGCCGCCAGCGACAGCATGAGAGAGGGCAATAACGCAGACAGGTTGGTCGGCATGAGGGGGCGATTTAATCCCCGAGCCATGGCGATGGCAATCCCAATCGCCCCATGAATCAACGGGGTGGCCCAAAGGGCCAGCTAGGCCTTGGGCCCAAGCACCACCGAGACGCAGTGCGCCGGGCGCAGGAAGCGCTGCGCCGCGCGCCGTGTCGCCTCCAGGGTGAGCGCCCCATAAAGGGCGTCCTCGCGAAGGTGGTAGTCATGGCCCAGCCCGTAAAGCTCATCGGCCGCGGCCATCGTGGCAAGGTGCCCGAGATCCTGACGCGCAATCTGGCGCTGGCCCAGCAGCTTGTTGCGGGCCCGGCGCAGTTCGATCTCGGTCAACCCTTCGTCGCGCAAGGCCGCCACCTCGGCCAGCAGCTCCTGCTCCACGCGCAGGGCGTGCTCGGGCGCCGTGCCGGCATAGAGTGCAAAGACACCGGGGATCCAGCCGGCCTGGTGGTGTGCACCCACGTAGTAGGCCATGCCGAGCTTCTCGCGCACGCGCATGAACAGGCGCGACCCCAAATCGCTCAAGGCTTCCGAGAGCAGATCCAGCGCCGGCCGATCCGCGTCAAAAACCGTGCAGCCTTGATAGGCCACGACCACGACGGCCTGCTCCTTGTCGCGCGCAAGCGTCACCCGCTTCATGCCTTCCTCCAGTTGCGGAGCCGTTGGGGGCGTTGCGTTTTCACCGCGCGCCCAGAGGGCCAAGGCACGCTCAATCTCAACGCGCAGCGCGTCAACCTGGACGTCGCCGTAGATGGCGCACACCGCCTGATTGGGAACCGCCATGCGACGATGGAAAGATCGCGCGTCATCCGCGCCCAACGCCTGTACAGTCCCTTCCGTACCCAGCACGCTCAGGCCATAGCCTTGCGTTCCAAAGAGCGCCTCGCGAGCCTGTCGAAACGCGCTTTGCAGAAGGCGATCTTCCTGCGCCCTGATGGCCGCCGTCTGCACCTGCCTCTGACGCTCCACCGCCGCGCCGGGGAAGGACGCGTTGAGCGTGACATCGGCCAGCACGTCCACGCCCAAAGCGAGGTCCTCGCTCATGACCTCCATGGACAACCCAAAGCTGTCGCCGCCGGCAAACGCGTCCACCGAGCCACCCACGGCTTCGATTTGCTCCGCAAGCTGCTGCCCTGTGCGACGGGCGGTGCCCTTAAGCATGAGCTTGGACATGAACTGCGTGATGCCGCTCTGCGGGGGCGTTTCGGCCAGCACGCCTCCGCGCCAGGCCATGTGCAGATGAACGAAGGGCAGCCGGTGGTCGGGCTTGACGAGCAGGCGCAGTCCGTTGGGAAGGTCAAACTGCTGCACGGCTTGGGAGAGCGCACGCGCACGTGTCGCAGGTGCTGCGGTGGTCCGCCCCGGGGGCAAGAGCGCGTAAAGCGTGCGGTTGTCCTCGGTGAGGTACTCGCGCGCCACGCGCCTCAAATCATCGGGTGTGAGGCGGCGCACGGCTTCCAGATGGCGCTCGGCAAAGGTGAGATCATGGGCGTTGGCCCACGACGCCCCCAGCGTCTGCGCCTGTCCCTCCATGGTCTTGCGCGAGGCCAGCGTGCCGGCGACAAACTGCTTCACGACCTTCGAAAGCTCCTGGGCCGGCACGGCCGATTCGCGCACCACATCCAGTTCGGCAAGCAGCGCGCGGCGCGCGGCATCGAACTGGTCGGCGTCCACCACGGCGGTCATGCCAAAGAGACCCGAGTCGGCGTGGGAGTACGTCCAGGCGTCGGCGGAATGCACCACGCCCTGCTTCTCGCGCACGTGCTGGTAGAGGCGCGAGCTGCGGCCGCTGCCCAGGACGGCCGAGAGCACATCAAGCGCGGGCAAGTCGGGATGGCGCAAGCCAGGCACGTGCCATCCGTAATGCAAATGGCCCAGCTGGATCGCCGCCTCCTCGATCATCTCACGCGGCGCGGTCTGGCGCGGCTCGACGGGCAGAACCATAGGAGCCAGCGCCCGAGCCTTGGCACCGGCGAACGCGGCCTTCACCTGATCGAGCACGGCGTCGGCATCCATGTCGCCCACGATGACGAGGAAGACATTGTTGGGCACGTAACGCTGGCGGTAGTAACGGACGATGTCCTCGCGCTGCAGCTCGTTGAAAATGTCCGGATAACCAATGATGGTGTAGCGGTAGGGGCTGAGGGTGTACACCGTCTCGAACAGGCGGCGGCCGGAGCGGCGGCCCGGATCGTCCTGCCCCATGTCGATCTCGCGGCGGATCACATCCAGCTCCCGCGCCAGTTCGTCCGGCGGCAGTGTGGCGTGTTGGAGGATGTCGCAGAGAATGTCCACGGCCACGCGTGTGCCCGCTGCGGGCACGTCGATGTAATACACCGTACGGTCGAACGACGTGTAGGCGTTCATGTGCCCACCGGCCTCCTGCACCTCCTGATCGATGCGTCCGGCCACACGGGTTTCGGTGCCCTTAAAGAGCATGTGCTCAAGAATGTGCGAAAGCCCTGCGCCCATCCATGGCCCCTCGTGGATGCTGCCGGTGCGGCACCAAGCCTGCGCGGAAACCACCGGTGCGGAATGATCCTCACGCAGGATCACGGTCAACCCGTTGGGAAGAGTCACCAGCCGCGTGTCGCCGTGGCGGTTGACTTCGGCCGAAGGCATGTGAGTGACGTTAGCGCGGGGTGGCGCCAGCGCGCCAGCGCGGAAAATCCCTTTTCCCTAGTTCTTGTCCTCCGACTTGGGCTTGGAAGGCATCTGGATGCGAACCCGCGCGTCGGCCCGCGGAGGGCGCGGCGGCAAGGAAGCCTTGGTGAGAGCCGGCAGGAATGGCTTGCGGAACACGTCGTCAAAATCGTAGCAGCCCTTGAAGTCCTCCCGGCTGTCGGTCTCGGTCTTGGCCAGCAGCTCGTGGTCCACCATGTTGAAGACCACCTCGCCAAAGTCCTCGCAACGGCGCACGCCCCATTCATTGAGCACCATGAGGGCCATGGGGCCAAACTGATCCAGCGCGTGATCGCGCAGGCCCAGGAGCAGTTCCTGGCCGCTGATGTGTCGAAGGGCCCCGCCGCGCTCGCCCTTGGCGATGCGCTGCTGGGTAAAGTCCAGCCCTTCCCTCAAAAAAAGATACGCGCCGCGCGCATAGCGCGGGTCTGCGGCGATGACGGTGTCCAGCACCACGTCAAGCGTCGGTTTTTCCATGCTCATTTCTTCTGTGCCTTCAACGGCGGCTCTTCCGCCTTCGGGGCGGCCGCCAGACTCCGTGCCTGACGCCATGTTTGAACCGCCCACCCCACCGCCAGCAACAGGAGCACACTCGCCAGCACCCCGCGCTCCCGCCCGGTGAGAAACTTCATGCGTCAGCCTATCATGCCAGCCTAGGCGACCGCAATATTCACCAATCTGTTCGGCACGATGATGACTTTCTTTACCGTTTTTTGTGCCAGCCACGGCTGGGCGCGTTCGCACGCCAACGCCTGCCGCTCGATTTCTGCGTCGCTTGTCCCGCGCATCACGGTGATGTGACCGCGCAGCTTGCCATTCACTTGCACGGGGATTTCCAGCGTGTCCTCCACCAGATGCGCCGGATCGAACACGGGCCAAGGCGCATGGCTGAGCGAGGGGGCGCGCTCGCCAAAGGCAGCGTGCAGGCGAGACCAGAGCTCCTCCGCCAGATGCGGAGCGAAGGGGGCGAGCAACTGCAAGAAGGCCTTCATCACGGACACCGGCCGCGCCTGCCAGCCGTTGGCTTCATTGACGAACACCATCATGGCGCTGATGGCGGTGTTAAAGCGCAGCCCTTCCAAATCCTCGGACACCTTCTTGATGCACGCGTGGAGCGCCTTGGACTGCGCGGGCCCGGCCGCCACCTCAGTGATGGCACCGTGGAGGATGAGAAGATCGAGCAATTCCGTCCCCGGGTGCGCCGCAGCGGCCAGCGCCTGCTCGAATGCCACCTCTGACTTTTCATCGACATAGAGCCGCCACACGCGGCCCAAGAACCGGTAGACGCCCTCCACACCCCGGGTGTTCCAGGGTTTCGTGTCCGCAAGCGGCCCCATGAACATCTCGTACAAGCGGAAGGCGTCGGCGCCAAATTCCTCGAGAATGTCGTCGGGGTTCACCACGTTGCCGCGGCTCTTGCTCATCTTCTGGCTATCCTCGCCCAAGATGAGGCCCTGATTGACCAGCTTATGGAAAGGCTCTGCCGTGGAAACATGGCCAAGGTCGAAGAGTGCCTTGTGCCAGAACCGCGAGTAGAGCAAATGCAGCACCGCGTGCTCGGTGCCTCCCACGTAGAGGTCCACGCCGGGAGTCCGCCCGGGGGAATTCATCCAATAGCTCTCCGCCTCGCGCGAAACAAAGCCCGCGCCTCCCCGGGCATCCAGAAATCGCAGATAGTACCAGCACGAGCCGGCCCATTGGGGCATGGTGTTGGTTTCGCGAACCACGCCGCCGGGCAGGTTCACCCAATCTTTGGCGCGGGCCAGCGGCGGATCGCCCGAGGCGGTGGGCTTGTAGTCGGAGAGATCCGGCGGCACGAGTGGCAATTCGGATTCGGCAAGGGCCTCGTGATGGCTGACTCCGTCGGCGCCCGTCCTCCAAACGATGGGGAAGGGTTCGCCCCAATAACGCTGGCGGCTAAATAGCCAGTCGCGCAACTTGTAGTGGATGGTCCGGCGGCCCGTTCCCTGCCCTTCCAGCCATGCCGTGATCGTTTGCTTGGCCTCGCGGGTGGGCAGCCCGTCGAGGTGTCCGGAATGGATGGCCGTGCCTTCCCCCACAAATCCGCGCCAGTCTACGCCCTCTGGAGGCTGGACCACCTGCACGATGGGAAGCTGGAATTTTTGGGCGAACTCATGGTCACGCGTGTCGTGCCCTGGCACGGCCATGATGGCGCCGGTGCCGTAGCTCGCGAGCACGTAGTCGGCGATCCAAATGGGAATCCTGGCACCATTGACGGGATTGATGGCACAGGCGCCGGTGAAAACGCCCGTCTTGTCCTTCGCCAGCTCGGTCCGTTCCAGATCCGACTTGCTGGCCACTTGGGCTTGGTAGTCTAAAACACCCGCGCGCTGCGCGGCGGAGGTGATATCCGCCACCAGCCGATGCTCGGGCGAGAGCACCAGATAAGTCGCGCCATAGAGCGTGTCGGGCCGCGTGGTGAACACCCGAATCCGCGCCGCGTGTCCCTCCAAGGCAAAGTCCACCTCCGCGCCCTCGCTGCGGCCGATCCAGTTTCGCTGCATCTCCTTGAGCGAATCGCTCCAGTCCAGCGTGTTCAGATCGGCGAGAAGCCGATCGGCAAACGCCGTGATGCGCAGCACCCACTGCCGCATCGGCCTGCGAACGACATCAAAACCTCCCACCTCGCTCTTGCCATCCACCACCTCCTCGTTGGCCAGAACCGTGCCCAAGGATTCGCACCACCACACCGGCTGTTCCGACACGTAGGCGAGACGTTTGCCGTCGCGGTGGGCGCGGCGCTTCTCCTCAGTGTCGCACCCCTCCGGATAGTCCAGCGTGCTGATGGGCTCGGCCTTGTTCGTGGCCGGGTTGAACCACGCGTGGTAGAGCTGGAGGAAAATCCACTGCGTCCAGCGAAAGTATCCTGGATCGGTCGTGGCCAGCTCGCGGCTCCAGTCATAGCTAAATCCCAGCGAGCGGATTTGCCGCGTGAAATTGGCGATGTTCTCTTGGGTGGTGATGCGCGGATGCTGGCCGGTTTTCACCGCGTACTGCTCGGCGGGCAGGCCAAAGGAATCCCAACCCATGGGGTGCAGCACATGAAACCCCCTCGCACGCCGCCAGCGAGCGAGAATGTCGGTGGCGGTGTAGCCCTCGGGATGGCCCACATGCAAGCCGGCCCCCGACGGGTATGGGAACATATCGAGGATGTAATACTTGGGCGGCAATTGCGCGGCCGTGACGGTGCCAGAAACTCCATGCCTCTTTGCAAAGGGATGATCCGCGGGGACAGAGTCGCCCGGATTGAACGCCCGGAAGGTGGATTCCTCTTCCCAGCGGTGCTGCCACCGCGGCTCAATCAGATCAAATGGATACTGTCGGCGCGACACAAGGCCGGGGATATTGTTCAAACCCGTGTGCCGGGGCAATCGCGGATTTGGGACTGGCGCCCCCTTTCCTCCAGAAACAGGGCGGCGTGATTTGAAAGGTAACATTTCGCCGGCTTCCGCCGTATGGTAACCGCGGTTGGCTAGAGTTGGAGTGAAGGAGCCCGACCGCACGGGAGATGAAACCTACCCTAAAAAAACGCTCTGGCGTTGTGGCGTTCGTGCGCCTGACATTCCTGCTCTGCCTGCTGGCATTGACAGGGTTCACCGTGTCGCTGATTCACGCCCAGGCCCGCGAGGCCGCCGCGGAGTCGGAAGCGTCGTACGACAATGTGGTGGTGACGCCCCACCGTGATGCATCGGCCGACCGCGCCATGCCCTCCGACCTGCGCGAGGTCGAGGCCATCGCCGCCGGCGAAGCCCACATCGTGGCGCTGCGCAAGGACGGAACCGTGGTGGCATGGGGCAACAACGGCGCCGGACAATGCGAGGTGCCCGCGGATCTCAAGGAGGTTCGCGCCATATCAGCAGGCGGAATGCACACCCTGGCTCTCAAGAGCGACGGCACCCTGGTCGCGTGGGGCGGCAACAACCACGGCCAGTGCGACGTGCCCGCAGGCTTGAACGGAGTGAAGGCGCTCGCTGCGGGATTCACCCATAACGTGGCGCTCAGAGACGATGGCACGATTGTGGCGTGGGGCTGCAATCGATCCGGCCAATGCACCGTGCCCGAAGGGCTCAAGGACGTCACCGCCATCGCCACGGGTGGACTACAGACCACCGTGCTCAAAGGCGACGGCACCCCGGATCAGTGGGGCCATTTCCCCATGTTGCCGATATCTACTGAGCGCCTCATTGCCATCGCAGCCTACGCCATGCACACCGTCGCACTGCAAAAGGGTGGCCAGGTAGTAGTATGGGGCCGCAACGACTACGGCCAACGCGACGTGCCTGCCGGGCTGGAGGACGTCGTTGCCGTGGCGGCCGGCAGCTACCATTGCGCAGCACTCAAGGCTGACGGCACTGTGGTTGCCTGGGGCGGCAACAACCTGGGCCAATGCCGGGTGCCGCGCGGCTTAAACACCGTGAGGGCCATCGCCGCGGCCGGGTATCAAACCGTCGCGCTTAAGGCCGATGGCACCGTGGTCGCCTGGGGCGGCAACAGCCCCCACCGCTAAAAAAGCCCCGGCATCCCGCCGGAGGCCCGCCCCTGCGTTTTCTTTCGTTGGCGTGGGCACGCCGGCGTGGCCCCCTTCTCTCAGGGGGGTTTTTGCCGCAGCCCTTGTGGCTTCTCCCATGATGGGTGTGCCCTCCATGCGCGGCATGGGCACTGAATTTGCGTTGTCTTGTGTCGTCGAACGGGCTACGAAATGACCATGTTCTTGCGCATCCTTTGGGGCACCCTGGCGTTGGCAGTCGCGGTGCCGGCCGCCTCAGCGGCGGAAACCCGGCCGGTGAGTTTCTACAAAGACATCCGCCCCATTTTCCAGGCGCAGTGCCAGGGATGCCACCAACCCGCCAAGGACAAGGGCGGCTATGTGATGACCGACTTCAAGCGGCTGCTGGCCGGCGGCGAGAGCAAAAAAATGGCGGTGGTGCCCAAGGACGCCGCGAAGAGCCACCTGCTTGAACTCATCCGCCCCGCCAAGGATGGCAAGGCGGAAATGCCCAAGGGGAAGGAGCCGCTCCACGCGGCAGAGGTGGAGCTCATCACGCGCTGGGTGGCCGAGGGTGCCACGGATGATTCGCCCGCAGCCACGGCGCAGATTTATGATGCGGCGCATCCGCCGGTGTACACGCTGCCGCCGGTGATCACGGCGTTGGACTGGTCGCCCGACGGCGCGCTGCTGGCGGTGGCCGGATTTAACGAGGTGCTGCTGCACAAGGCCGACGGCACCGGGCTTTTGGCACGGCTCGTGGGAATTTCCGAGCGCATCGAGTCGGTGCGCTTTTCTCCCGATGGCAAGCGGCTGGCTGTCACCGGCGGGCGCCCCGCGCGCATGGGCGAGGTGCAGGTGTGGGATGTGGAGAAGCGGTCGTTGCTGCTCTCCCACGTGGTCAGTTTTGACACCGTCTTTGGCGCGTGCTGGTCGCCCAACGGGGCCGTCATCGCGTTTGGTTGCGGCGACAATTCCGTGCGCGCCATCGACGCGCTCTCCGGCAAGCAGGTGTTTTTTCAGGGCGCCCACAATGACTGGGTGCTGGGCACCTCCTTCGACGTGAAAGGCGAGCACGTGATTTCCGTGGGACGCGACATGACGGCCAAGCTCACCCTTTTGGCCACGGCGAGGTTTATTGACAACATCACCTCCATCACGCCGGGCGCACTCAAGGGCGGCATCGGCGCCATCGACTCGCACCCCAACCGCAACGCGATCCTCGTGGGCGGATCCGACGGCGCGCCGCAGGTGTTCCGCATCTTCCGCCAGTCCGCGCGGCAGATTGGTGACAACGCCAACCTCATCCGCCGCTACCCGGACATGCCCGGCCGCGTGTGTGACGTGCGCTACCGCCGTGACGGCAAGGCCTTCGCCGCCGCCAGCGCGCTCGACGGCAAGGGGCAGATAGTGATCTGGGCGGTGGACGGCGCCGCAGCCGTTCCTGCCGACGCCGCCGCTCTCTACGCCAAGCCGGCCGCCGGGCGCACCCCGCAGGAGGAGAACGTGCTGGACAAGTTTGAGAGCGACCAGATGAAGCAGGTGGCCAAGGTGGACGTGACCGAAAGTGGCATCTACGCGCTCGCCTTCAGCCCCAACGGCAAGACGCTGGCCGCGGCGGGTTCCGACGGGAAAATCCGCCTGCTCGACACCGCCAACGGAACGATGGTGAAGACGTTCCTGCCCGTGACGGTGGCCCAGAGCGCGCCCCCCGTCCTTGCGGTGCCGCCCCCCGCCCTCAATGCCGACGAGCTCAAGCTGGAAACCCTGCCCAAGGATTTTGTGGTGGCCTCGCTGGAGGTTTTCCCCAAGGCCATCGAGCTGCGCGGCCGCACCGACCACGCGCAAGTGCTCGTGACGCTTCGGTCCACCACGGGTGACACCTTGGACGCCACCCGCATGGTGAAGACGACCGTGACCGGAGGAGTGGCGGAGGTGTCGCTGCGCGGCTGGCTGACGGCACTCAAGGACGGCGAGGGCCGGCTTGAAATCGCCTTCGGCGGCAAGTCGGCGACGGTGCCCGTGCGCGTGAGCGGGTTTGGCCAGCCCTTCACGGTGGACTACGTGCGCGATGTGATGCCCACGCTTTCCAAGGCCGGCTGCAATGCCGGCACCTGCCACGGCGCCAAGGATGGCAAACGCGGCTTCAAGCTCTCGCTGCGCGGTTACGATCCCCTCTACGACGTGCGCGCGCTGACCGACGAATTGTCGGCGCGCCGCATCAACCCCGCCTCGCCCGAAGACAGCCTCATGCTGCTCAAGTCCACCGGCAGTGTGCCGCACGAAGGCGGCCAGGTGGTGCGCCCGGGTTCCGAGGCCTACCGCATCCTCTACCAGTGGATCGCCGCCGGCGCGAAGCTGGACCTGTCGACGCCGCGCATCAAGGGAATCGAAGTGTTCCCCTCCAACCCGGTGATGCAGCAGATTGGCGGGCGCCAGCAAATGCAGATCGTGGCCACCTACACCGACGGCCGCAGGCGCGATGTCACCGCCGACGCCTTTGTCGAGAGCAGTAATACGGACATTGCCACGACCGACCGCACGGGGCTCGTCACCGCGCTGCGCCGCGGCGAGGCGGCCATGCTGGCGCGCTACGAAGGCGCGTACGCGGCGACGACCGTCACGGTGATGGGCGACCGCAGCGGGTTTGTGTGGCAGGCGCCAGACCAGTGGGGCCGCGTCGACGAACTGGTTTCGGCCAAGTGGCAGCGCATGAAAATCCTCCCCTCGGACCTGTGCTCGGATGTGGAGTTTCTGCGGCGCGTCTACCTCGACCTCACCGGCCTGCCGCCCTCTTCAGAGCAGGTGCGCGCCTTCATGGCGGACACCCGGGCAACGCGCATCAAGCGCGACGAAGCCATCGACAAACTCATTGGCGGCGACCTCTACGTTGACCATTGGTCCAACAAGTGGGCCGATCTGCTGCAGGTGAACGGCAAGTTTCTTGGGGCGGAGGGCGCCAAGACCTTCCGCGATTGGATTCGAAACGAGGTGAAGATGAACACGCCGTACAACGAGTTTGCCTACAAAATTCTCACCGCCGCCGGCTCCAACAAGGACAACCCGCCCGCGTCGTACTACAAGATTTTGCGCACGCCCGACGCCATCATGGAAAACTCCACGCACCTGTGGCTGGCCACGCGCTTTAACTGCAACAAATGCCATGACCACCCCTTCGAGCGCTGGACGCAGGACCAATATTATCAGACGGCCGCGTACTTCGCGCGCGTGAGCCTCAAGAAGGATCCCGCCGCCGGCGACCGCAACATTGGCGGCACCGCGGTGGAGGGCGCCAAGCCTCTTTACGAGATTGTCGAGGACGCGGGCCAGGGGGAGGTCAAGCACGACCGCACGGGTGCCCTCACCAATCCGGAATTCCCCTACCCTGCCACGCACGCCGCCAAGGCCGACGCGCCCCGGCGCTCGCAAATGGCCGCATGGATGACCTCGCCCGATAACCGGTATTTTGCGCGCAGCTACGTCAATCGCCTTTGGGGATACCTCTTGGGAGTGGGACTCATCGAGCCCTTGGACGACATCCGCGCCGGCAATCCGGCGAGCAACCCTGAACTGCTCGACTGGCTCTCGCAGGAGTTCGTCGCCAGCAAGTTCAACACCCGGCACATGATTACGCTCATTTGCAAGTCGCGCGCCTACCAGCTCTCGGTTGCCACTCACAAGTGGAACGCCGATGACACCGTCAACTACTCCCACGCCACGCCCCGGCGCCTGCCGGCCGAGGTGCTCTTTGACGCCATCTACTTTGCCACCGGCACACAGACCCGGATTCCCGGCGTGCCCCCCGGCACCCGTGCCGCCTCGCTGCCCGACGCCGGCGGGGGAATGGTCGACGGCTTCCTGGGCACGCTGGGCAGGCCGGCCCGTGAAAGCGCCTGCGAATGCGAGCGCGTCAACGACCTCCAGCTGGCCCCCGTGCTGGCCATGATCACGGGCCCCACGGTGGACGCGGCCATCTCCGATGCCGACAATGCCATCGTCAAGCTCGTCAAAGCCGAGGCGGACGATCGCAAGCTCGTCGACGAGCTTTACGTGCGCATCCTCAACCGTCCGGCGACTGAAAAGGAAGTGGCCGCTGGCTTGAAGCTCATGGGCGCGATCGAGGCCGACCACAAGGCGGTGCAGCAGGATCTGGCCAAGCGCGAGGAGGACGTCAAGCCCCTCGATGCAAAGCGCCAGACGCAGCGCGACGCCGACATCAAGGAAGCCCAGGGACACCTTGCTGCCTATCAGGCGCAGACGGCGCCCCGGGAAAAGGAACTGGACCGCCAGCAACAGGAACGCGTTGCGGCGGCGGACAAGGCCCTCAAGGCCTATGAAGCGACGCTGCCCGTCAAGATTCAGGAATGGGTGTCCACCGGAGGGAAGCAAACCCCTTGGACGGCGGTGTCGATCAAGGAGGCCACGTCCACGGCCAAGTCCAAACTGGAAGTCGACGCCAACGGCAGCATTTTTGTCAGCGGCAACCGGGCCAAAGACACCTACACCATCATCGCTGAGACGAGCCTAAAGAAGCTGACGGGTGTGCGGCTGGAAGCACTGGCCGACGCGCGGCTTCCCAAGAGCGGCCCGGGCCGCGCCGATGACGGCAATTTTGTGCTTACGGAAGTGGTTCTCGAGTGGGCGCCCAAGTCGAAGCCTGCCGAGAAGAGGCGGATCAGTTTGGAGAATGCGCGGGCGGATTTCAGCCAGCAATCCTACGACGTGAAGACGGCCATCGATGGACAGGTGCCCGGCGCCAACAACGGCTGGGCCGTGGCGCCTGAGTTCGGGAAGGATCACGTCGCCTCTTTTGAGATCAAGGACAAGGTGGAAGATGAAAGCGGCATCATCCTGACCGTGAAGATGCAGCAGCTACTTGACGGCGGCCAACACGCGCTGGGCAAGTTCCGGCTGGGCGTCACCGACGCCACCAAGCCAATCAGCTTCGGCCATCCGCCCAACATCTCTGCCATCTTCGCCATCGCGCCCGAAAAGCGCGATGAGAAACAACAGAAGGCACTGTCGGACTACCACCGCGCCCAGGACGGCGAACTGCAAAAGCTCTCCAAGGCGGTAGCCGACGCCAAGCAGCCCAGGCCCGTCGATCCGGAATTGAAGGAATTTCAAGACAAGGTGGCGCGGGCGCAGCTGCCTCTTGCGCCGGATCCCCTCCTCGTAGAAATGCGGCGCGCGGCAGAACTAAGCGCCAAGCAACTGGCCAACCGGCGCCTGTACGGGGCGCAGGACATCGCCTGGGCGCTTCTCAACACGCCGGCATTCCTCTTCAATCACTAGGCTGGACAAACCACGTGGAACCCGTACTTTTTGACTGAAAGGTAGAACACTATGATTCGAATCCCTGGCGAACTGGGCAGAGACTTGTGCGATCCGGGCTTGGGCATGACCCGGCGCGACATCTTGCGCGTGGGTGGGTCGGGCCTCTTGGGCCTTTCCCTGGGCGGCCTCATGGAGTTGCAGGCCAAGACCAAGGAGACCACGTCGGGCGGGCCCGGCTGGGGCAAGGTCAAGAGTGTCATCCTTCTCTATCTCCAAGGTGGGCCCTCGCATCTGGACTTGTGGGATCCCAAGCCCGACGCAGCCGACAACGTGCGCTCGGTGTTTAAGCCCATCCCCACCAAGATTCCCGGCGTCAACTTCACCGAGCTGCTGCCCAAGCTCGCGCAGGTGAACGACAAGTTCACGATGATTCGTTCGGTCAGCTACACGCCCAACGGGTTGTTTAATCACACCGCGGCCATCTATCAGATGATGACCGGCTACACGACCGACAAGGTGAGCCCGTCGGGCCAGCTCGAACCGCCCAGTCCGAAGGACTTCCCCAATTTCGGATCGAACATCGTCCGACTCAAGCCGCAGGAAGAGCCGATGCTGCCCTTCGTCATGCTGCCGCGCCCGCTGCAGGAGAGCAACGTGGTGGGCAAAGGCGGCACCGCCGGGTTTCTGGGCAAGGCGTTTGATCCTTACTACCTCTACCCCACCGGCGACGACATGGATCTCTCCAAGATGGACCGCATCAAGGTGGATGACCTGCAGATGCGCCCGGAGGTGTTCAGCCACCGCCTGCGCCGGCGCGCGCAGTTGCGCACGGCCATCAACGATGCCATGCCGGACATCGACAAGGCCGTCGCGAAGTACAACCTAAACGAGTACTACGACCGCGCCCTCTCGCTCATCGTCAGCGGCCGCGCCCGCAACGCGTTCGACTTGACTCAGGAAACGGACAAGACCCGCGACCTCTACGGCCGGAACACCTTTGGTCAGAGCTGTCTTCTGGCACGGCGGCTGGTCGAGGCTGGAACGCGCGTGGTGGAGGTGGTGTGGCCCAAGGTGGCCAATTCCGACAATCATTCATGGGACGTGCACGTGGGCCTTGAGGCTCGCATGAAGAACCAGTCGGCACCGATGCTCGACCGCGGCCTCGCCGGCCTTTTCACCGACTTGGATCAACGCGGCATGATGGAGAACACGCTCGTGCTGGCGATTGGCGAGTTTGGCCGCAGCCCGCAGAAAGGTCTCTCTACCAGCGGCAACAGCAACGACGCCAACGGGCGCGACCACTGGCCCTATTGTTACACCTGCGTCATCGGCGGCGCGGGCATCAAGCGCGGGTATGTCCACGGCAAGTCGGACAAGACCGCCAGCGCGCCTGACGAGAACCCCGTGCATCCCATCGAGCTTTTGGCCAGCATCTATCATGGATTTGGCATCTCGCCCGAGACCATCGTTTACAACCACCTGAACCAGCCGCGCGAGCTGGTGAAGGCGCAGCCGGTGGACAGGCTCTTCGCCTAGCCGAAGCGAATCAAGAAACCGGCGCCCGCTTGGGGTGCCGGTTTTTTTGTTCCCGAGGCAAACCGGCCGCGTGGCAAAGCTTGCGCCTCCGGGCGCCCTTTTGCGAAAGTCGCGGCCGCATGTTCAAGCTGACAGGAAAAAACGCCGTCGTCACCGGGGGCGGCTCCGGTATCGGTCGGGCCATCGCGCAGACCTTCGCGCGCCAAGGCGCGCACGTGATCATTCTGGACGCCGACGCGGAAGCAGGATCACGGACGGCAGCTGAGATCCAATCGGCTGGCGGATCGGCCGCTGCGCACGCCTGCGATGTCACCTCTCAGGAAGCGGTCAAGGCGCTCTTTGAAAAGCTGGTCGCCGGGCGCGGTCAGCTGCACATCCTCGTCAACAACGCTGGCATCGCTCACGTGGGCAATGTGCTCAATACGAGCGGAGCAGACTTTGACCGGGTGATGGCCGTGAACGTCAAAGGCGTGTACCACTGCATTCAGGCTTGCGCGAGCCACATGGCGCAGAGCGGCGGAGGCGCCATCGTCAACATTGCCTCCACCGTGAGCGTCATGGCTATTCACGACCGGTTCGCCTACTCCACCAGCAAGGGGGCGGTGCTGGCCATGACGTACTCCGTGGCCAAGGATTTGTTAAAACATAACGTGCGCTGCAACGCCATCCTGCCGGGCCGCATCCATACTCCCTTCGTGGATGGGTTCATCGCCAAAAACTACCCGGGGCGCGAGGCGGAGATGTTTAAGAAGCTCTCCGACTACCAGCCCGTGGGGCGGATGGGCGAGCCCGATGAAGTGGCGGCCGTGGCGCTGTTCCTTTGCAGCGACGAGGCTTCGTTTATTACGGGCAGCCATTACCCGGTGGATGGCGGCACCCTTCACATCCGCTGACCCTCCCACCCTGCCATGTCCCACATCAAGCTTCACATTCCCGGGCCGGTCGAGGTCAGCGAATCCACCTTCCGCGCCTTCTGCCGGCCGATGGTCGGCCATCGCGGGCAGGGTTTTAAGGATCTGGTCGCCAAGGTGCAGCCGCAATTGCAGTCCCTTCTGGGCACGCGGCAGAGCGTCTATCTGGCCACTTCCAGCGCATGGGGGGTCATGGAAGGCGCGCTGCGCAATCTCACGCGCCGCAAGGTGCTCAATTGCATGAAGGGCGCCTTCTCCGACAAGTGGCTGGAGGTTGCGGGGCGCTGCGGCAAGGCGGCCGAGCCGCTACAGGTGCCGTGGGGCTCGCCCATTCTGCCCGCGCAGATTGACGCGAAACTTGCCACCGGACAGTTCGACTCGCTCACCCTCATCCACAACGAGACGAGCACGGGCACGATGAGCCCCCTTGAAGAAATTGCCGCGCTCAAGCGCAAATACCCGGAGGTGATGTTCATCGTCGACGCCGTGAGCTCCATGAGCGCCGTGCCCCTCGCCTTCGACGAGCTGGGAATCGACGTCCTTCTGGCCGGCACGCAGAAGGCGTTTGCGCTGCCTCCTGGGCTCACGATATTCACCGTGTCGCCCGCCGCGCTTGCGAAGGCCTCGGGCACCTCTGACCGCGGCTATTACTTTGACTTCGTCGAGTTTGAAAAATATGCGGCCGAGCACATGACGCCCAGCACACCCAGCATCAGCCACGTCCATGCCCTCTCAAGCAAGCTTGATGAGTTCTTCGCCGAGGGATTGGAGAGACGCTACGCGCGCCATCGCCAGACCAATCAGATGATCCGCGACTGGGCTTTGGGGCACGGCTTTACGCTCTTTCCCGAGGCCGGGCACGAATCGCTCACCCTCTGCTGCATCAACAACGGCGCCAAGCCGGGCGGGCGCACCGTGGACGCCGCGGGGTTGCAGCGACTCACGAAAGAGGCGGGATTTCTCATCGACGGCGGCTACGGAAAAATCAAGGGCACCACCTTCCGCATCTCCAACATGGGAGACGAGACCACCGAATCGATGGGGCGGCTCATGGCCGCGCTCGATCACTCGTTGGCGCGTCTCTGACGCGCACCAATGCCTCCCATGAAACGTTTTCTCGCGGCCGCCCTTTGGATCGTCGTGGCGTTGCTGGGGGCCGGCTCCTACGCCACGATTGCCATCCAGCGCGGCGAGCCCGTCCATTCGGGCTACCTGCTCATCGCGGCGCTGTGCACCTACGCCATCGGCTATCGGTTTTACTCGAAGTGGATCGCCGCGCGCGTGCTCATGCTCGATGACCGCCGCGCCACCCCCTGCGAAGTGCATGAGGACGGCCGCGACTTCGTGAAGACGAACAAATGGATCGTCTTTGGTCATCACTTCGCGGCGATCAGCGGCCCGGGCCCGCTGGTGGGTCCGGTGCTGGCGGCGCAGTTTGGCTATCTGCCCGGCGCGCTATGGATTCTCATCGGTGTCGTGCTGGGAGGGGCCGTGCAAGACTTTGTGATCCTCTTCTGCTCGCTGCGCCGGGATGGAAAATCGCTGGGCCAGATGGTGAAGGAGGAACTCAACAGCACCGCCGGCGTGATCGGCGTCATGGCGATCCTCTCCATCATGATCATCCTGCTCGCCGTGCTCGCGCTGGTGGTGGTGAACGCGCTGGCCGAAAGCCCCTGGGGGGTGTTCACCGTGGGTGCCACCATCCCCATCGCGCTTCTGATGGGCGGCTACCTTCGGTGGTGGCGCGTGGGCAAGGTGTTGGAAGTCTCGGTGCTTGGAGTGGGGCTGCTGCTCCTCGCGGTCTGGGGCGGCCAGTTTGTGTCCAGCCACAGCACGATGCGCGGCTGGTTCACGCTGGATGCGCCGGCCTTGGCCTGGTCGGTCATCGGGTATGCCTTCGCCGCCAGCGTGCTGCCGGTGTGGCTGCTTCTGGCGCCGCGCGATTACTTAAGCACCTTCATGAAACTGGGCACCATTTTCCTGCTGGCGCTGGGCGTGCTCCTGGTGTTGCCCGAACTCAAGATGCCCGCGCTCACCCCGTTTGTGGATGGCACGGGGCCCGTGGTGCCGGGCAAGCTCTTTCCCTTCTGCTTCATCACCATCGCGTGCGGCGCCATCTCGGGATTTCACACGCTCATCTCCAGCGGCATCACCCCAAAAATCCTCACGCGCGAAGGCTACGCGCGCCCGGTGGGCTACGGCGCGATGTGCCTGGAATCGCTCGTCGCCATCATGGCGCTCATCGCCGCGTGCACGCTGGAGCCGGGCGTCTACCTTGCCATGAACATCAAGGCTCCCGGCGCCGACGCCGCAGCCGTGGCCGCCGCGACGGTGGCCAAGGTCAATTCGTTCGGGCCGGAATTCGCCATCACCACCGAGCGCATGAGCGAGCTTGCGCGCAACGTGGAGGAAGATTCGCTCTATGGCCGCACCGGCGGTGCCGCCACGCTGGCCGTGGGCATGGCGCAGATTTTTTCAAAGGTCGTCGGCGCCTCCTGGCTGGGCCTTTGGTACCACTTCGCGCTGATGTTCGAAGCACTCTTCATTCTCACCACGCTCGACGCCGGCACGCGCGTGGGCCGCTACCTGCTCCAGGATGCGCTGGGACAGGTCTGGAAACCCCTGGGCAACGTCCGCAGTATGGGTGCCACCCTGCTCGCCAGCGCGCTGGTCGTGGGCGCCTGGGGCTATTTTCTCATCGCCGCCGTACACGATCCCGACGGCGGCATCAAGGCGCTCTGGCCCATCTTCGGCATCGCCAATCAACTGCTCGCCTCCACGGCGCTCTGTCTGGCCACCACGATCCTCCTTAAAATGGCGCTGCGTGATGGGGTTGGCCCTTCGCGCCGGTCGCCATGGATTGCGCTGGTGACCCTGGTGCCGCTGGTCTGGCTGCTGGCGGTGACGGGAACGGCGGCCGTGCAAAAGATCGGGCACGAGGAAACGCGGCCCAATCATCCCACCATTGGCTTCCTGCAGGCGGCGGACAAGCTGGACGAGCAGCGACCCGCGCTGGAACGCGCCGCGGCCCAAGCGCAGACTGCCGGCAACGCCACCGCCACGGCAGCCGCCTCGGCCGCGCTCAAGAAAAACCGCGCGCTGGCGTTCAATAATCGTCTGGACGCAGGCGTCACCGCGTTTTTCCTCTTGCTGGTGGCTGCCATCTTTTTCATCAGCGTTCGCGAATGGATTCTCTTACTAACGCGAAAGAAAGCGGCGGAGTTGCGCGAGACGCCTCCCACATTTCTGCCCGAACACGCGGTTGCCGAAGGCCGGCCCGTGCGTTGGTTTAACGTCGCCGGCCTCCTGGTCATGCTGGCCAAGGAATTGACCGGTGAGGCCGAAGCGGAACGGTTGAGCAAGAATACCCCCTGTGCCTCCGAAACTTCGCCCGACTCGAAGGGCAAACAGTTCGCGCGCCTGACCGAGGAGCGCTACAAAAACGTCCGGCGCTGCTGCTAAGGCGCGCCCCTCACGGCGAGACAGCCAGCTTGGGATCGGCGGTTGCTGTTTCCATCACGACTCCGAGTTCCTTGTAGGGCTTGAGCATGAAGTGGGTTCCCGTGGACACCACGCCCGGCAGGGTCGCCAGCTTCTCGGCCACAAAGCTGGCCACGGACTTCAAGTTGCCGCCTTCCACCACCACCAGCAGGTCGTAGCCGCCGCTCATGAGATAACAGGACTGCACTTCGTCAAAGCGCGAGATGCGCTCGGCCAGACGGTTGAACCCCCCATCGCGTTCGGGAGTGACTTTCACCTCGATCACCGCGCGAACCACGTCCACCCCCAGCGCCTCCTCGTTGATGACCGTGCGGTAACCCAGAATGACGCCGCTGCGCTCATGTGCGGCAATGCGGTCGGTCACCTGCGACTCGGAAAGATTGAGCAGCGCGGCGATCTGCGCGGGCTTGAGCGAGGCGTTTTGCCGGAGCAGGCGGAGCAGTTCGTCCATGCGGATTGGAGGCTAGTGCCGCCGCTTCCCTAAAGCAAGGCGGTGCGCGTCCAGCCGGCAGCGCCAAATTGCAGGCGGTACTCCTCTTGGAGTGATTGCGCAGCCTCGAGATTTGCCGTGATGGCGAACATGCAGGATCCGCTGCCACACATGAGCGCAGCAGCACCGCGGGCTTGGAAAAACGCCTTGATGACCGGCAGGACCGGATGCTTGGCGAAGGCCGGCACTTCAAGCGTGTTGTACAGATGTGCGGCCACCTCTTCCCTGCCTCCGGCACGCAGGGCCTGCGCCATTGCCGTGGCTCTGCCGGGAACGCCCTGCACCTGTTGCGGGTACTGTGCGAGTTGCCGGTAAGCCCACGGCGTGCTGATGCCAAAGCCCGGATGTACCAAAAGGATTCCGCAGCCGCGCAGTGCCTGCGACTTGGGGACCGGCTCCACCACTTCGCCACGACCCGATGCGACGGCGGGCTGATCCTGCAGGAAAAAGGGAACATCCGAACCCAGCCTCGCGGCCAGTTCGTGAAGCCTGTCCCCTGGCAACGGGGTGCCGTACATCTGATTGAGGCCGCGCAGCGTGAACGCGGCATCGGCGCTGCCCCCGCCCAGCCCCGCCGCCATCGGCAGATGCTTTTGAAGATGGATGCTGACCCCGTGCGGCGCGGCAGGGAAGACCTCGAAAAACGCGGCGGCGGCGAGGTGCACGAGGTTGGTTTCGTCGGCAGCAAGCGCAGGATCGCTGCACGTCAGCTGCACACCCTTTGGAGCCGGTTCGAAGCTCAGTTCGTCGCCGATGAGAACCGGCAGGAAGAGCGTTTCCAGCTCGTGGAATCCATCGGCGCGCCGGCCGAGAATGTTGAGCACCAGATTGACCTTGCAAGGGGTGATGAGGCGCAACGTGGGCATGGGCCGGAAGAAGGCGCAGCGAAGAGGAGGCTAATCACCCGCAGGCTGACTCGCCTTTCGTTTTTCATCGCGCACATGCCAGCGCCAGGCGATGAACACGCTGATCTCGTAGAGCAGCTGCATGGGAATGGCGACCACGCACATGGTAAAGGGATCGGGCGAAGGCGTGACAATGGCGGCGAGAATGAGGTTGGCGATGAGCGCGTACATGCGCCAAGCAGACAGACGCTGGTAATTGAGGATGCCAATCTTGACCAGTGAAAGCAGCACCAGCGGCAGCTCAAACGCCAGCCCCATTCCGATCATGAACTTGCATGTGAAACTGATGTACTCGTCAGCCCGCCACTCGTCGGCGCCAAAGCCCATCCAGTTTGAAAATCCCACGCTGGCCAGAATGGTGACGGTCATCACCACGAAATAGCAGAAGACGACCCCCAGCAGGAAAAGACCGGAGCCATAGCCGGCGATTTGATAGAGGAACTTCTTCTCGCGCACGCGCAGCGCCGGCAGGATGAACTGCGCGATGTAGTAGATGACGAAGGGCATCGAGAGCACGAGTCCTCCATAGAGCGCGATTTTGAGCGCGACGATGAAGGCGTTGAGGGGACCGTAGTTTTTGAGCAGCACCAGATTGCGCGAGGATCGCTCGGGCGTTTCCACGGGCTTGAGCGCCAGGTAGCGGACGGTGCTGCCATTGCTCTCGGTGAGCGTGATGGGGGTGAACTCAAGCGCGTCCACCTTGACCTTGTTCGTGCCGCCAAATGAATTCCAGACGTCCTGCGCCTTGACGGAGAGCACCTCGTTGGTTCCGAACCTCACGGGCACGGGCCGATTGGGCATCTTGCGCCAATCCAGCGGCGATCCGACGTTGAACACTCTGTGAATGATGTCGGAGGCCGCGCCGCCAGTCTCATGCAAATCCTGCGCGAGCTTCAGCGGCCAGGTGAGAATTTGAATGATGTAATTACTCGCCACCAAGGCCACCACCATGCCGATCAGCACCGCCGACACCGTCTTAATGAGCACCCAGCGAAGGTCTTCCAAATGCTCGAGAAACGGCTTGATGGGGCCGCCGAAAGGCTCGCCACTGTCATCCGTGGGAGGGGGATCCTCTGCGCTCTCGGATGGCCCACCATGGGCAGGGTCGGCCGAGGATTCTGACGAGTGATATTCGCCCCCGCTCGTTCCGTGGTGATATTCGTCCTGGTAGTGGTCGCCGCCGTGCGAGTGGGCATGATAATCATGGTACTCGTCATGGTACGGATCGGCGGCACCCGGCGTAGGATCGGTCGTGCCAGAAGCGGCTTCAACCTGACCGGGTGTGGAATCTCCGAGCGGCAGCTCAGTCTGTTGTGAGTGCCCAGCAGTAGGATCCGATGCAGGACTGCTTGGAGTCTCTGATCCAGCGTCCACGCGTACCTCATCCCCGTGGGGGGAGGGCTTGCCTTCAGGCCCAGCAGACATGGGTCAAGGCTAGGGCCGGACGCCTATGCCTTCGGGGCAGAGGTGGAGTCTGAAGGCTTGGTGGCTTCCTTCACCGGTTCCGTACCCACGGCAGCAGTGGGCTGCGGTTCGATGCGCTGCTGGGGAGGCGTGTAGGGACGATGCATCTCGTCGCCAAAATCGCTGGATGCCCGTTTGAATTCACGGATTCCCTTGCCAAGCCCCTGCGCCAGTTCCGGCAACTTCTTGGCACCGAACATAATCAGAATGACCGCCATGATGATGATGGCCTCCCACATTCCAATGAACGCCAAAGTCATGTTTTCCATATTCTTTGTGACCGAACCATCCCATGGCCGTATTCAACGGCTCTCTTGTGCAGGCTCGCCGGGGTTGGGAGTCTTGCTTCCCCGGCCAAAGGAGTAAAGCAAAAAGGGGCCTCGAACGGCCCCCTCTGCAATGGGTATTCGACCGACGAGTTACTGTCCCTTTGGCAGCATCAGGACAAACTCGCCCCGGCGGTTCTTGGCCCAAGCCGACTCGCTGTTGCCCTCCACCAGCGGAATTTCCTCGCCGAAACTCAAGGTTCGGACGCGGTCGGGGCTGATTCCGTACTTCACCAGTTGATCCCGCACCGACTGGGCGCGGCGCTCCCCCAGCGAAAGGTTGTACTGTTCGGTGCCGCGCTCGTCGCAGTGACCCTCCAAAACCATCAGGTGCTTGGCTTGCTGTGTCAGGTGGCGTGCCACAACTTCAATTTTCGGCAGGTCCTCGGGGCGGATGACGGCGCTGTCGTAGTCAAAATGCACCATCTGCGCCAGGAACGCATTGCGATCGGGCGTGTTGTTCTCGAATGAGGAGGGAAAGTCCGCGTTCATCGGATCCCGCCCATTCCCACCCAATCCGTTGCCACCCGGCGTTGGATTCGGCGTGCCGGTGATCCCGCCGGGATTGGGCACCGTGCCGCCGGGAGGCGGAGTCGTTGGAATTCCCGGCCCCGCCGGAATGGTCGGTGCCGGGTTTTGCACCACGGTTCTGACCCCGGGAATTGTGGTCAGTTTGTCGGGCTGCTGCGATCTGCATGCCACGCCCCACAAGGCCAACCCCGTCACTACCACCCACGTGCTAAGGTTCATTTGTTTCATTGGTTGTTCCCTCGTTCGAATCTGTTCACGGAGCGGCCGGCCCCGTTCCTGGTTTCACCACCACAAACTGCCCGCGTCGGTTTTGGGACCGCTGATCGTCAGTCGTGCCCACCACCACCGGAACCTCCTCGCCATAACTCACGGTCTTGAGCCGGTCGATGTTGACCCCCATTTGAACCAGCCGGTCGCGGATCGCGATGGCACGCCGCTCGCCCAGCGACATGTTGTACTGCTCGGTGCCGCGTTCATCACAGTGTCCCTCGATCAACAAAAGATGCGTCGGCTGCTGAAGTAGGTACTGCGCCACGGTGTCCACCTTGGCGACCTCGTTGGGATGGAGACCGGCGCTGTCATAATCGAACCGGACCGTCTGGAGCGCCAATGCCCCCCGGTCCACAATGGGATTGCTGTAGTCCGCACTCTCGCCGCCCTTGCCTCCGGGAGAACCGCCGGTGGCACCTCCGGGCTGGTTGGTGGTGTACACCTTGCCTCCGCCTCCCAAGGTGCCCCCTCCACCGAGGCCACCGGAACCGCCGCCTGTGGGTGTGCTGCCGCCTCCCCCTCCCGTGACAAGGTTCTTGCCATTTGGTTTAGGGATTGAGGTGACATCCACCGGGCCAGATGTTTTACACCCTGTGACGAGGGCACTTCCAACCAAGGTCAGAGTCAACAAATGCAAGTATCCACACATGATTACCTCCTTCACTCCTTGCTGAACCTTTTAGCGGGCCCACTCGGCCTGCGAGGCACTGCCCGCAAAAGACGGGAGCAATCTAACCTGCTTGGAGGGCGCGTCAAGCAGACCCAAAGCCCTCTTATTCACACCCCGGAAACTGAACAGGAGTGTCCGGCTGTTGGGCGCCCACGACGGATCCTCCCCGCGCGCCAGCACCCTCGCCTCGCCTCCCTCGGCAGGCACCACGCAGATGTTAAAATCGCCCATCTGGGCGGTGAAGGCGATCCACTTGCCGTCAGGCGACCACGACGGCTCGGAGGGTGAGAGCACGCCGGTGGTTGAGATTTGCATCATGGGGCCGCCGCGCGAGGACGTTTTCACCAGCACGCGCCGCTTGTTGACCGTGGTGGCAAAGCACAGCCACTGGCCGTCGGGCGACCAAGTGGGGCTCGACTCCCCCTCAAGCGTGTTCGTGATGCGCAGCAGTCCGCCCTCGGCCTTGCTGTTCATGAAGTCCCAGCCCTGACTGGCCACATAAACATCCGGGCTGCCTCCCTTGCTGAGCACCAGAGCCACGCGCCCGTCGGGTGCCACCGCGGCGCCGGTGTTTAACCCCATGAATCTCGCGAACACGCGCCGCCCTCCGCTGGAAAGGTCATGCTCCAGAATCGTCGGGTTCTCCAGCCCGTTCACTTCCTGGTACGAGGTGTAATACACCTTCTGGTTCCGGGCACCCCACGTGGGCGCCCCGGCCAGACGCTTGTCGGAGGTGATGGCAAGGGCGTTGTGTCCGTCAAAGTCGGCCACGTAAATTTCGCGCGAGCGCTCGCCGGTCACCATGCGGTAGACCACGCGCGTGCGCGCCACGCCGGCGACTCCCTGCACCGCCTGCACCACATCATCGGAGAGCGTGTGCGCCTGCAGGCGCATCGCCCCTCCTTCGTAGGATTTGTTGAAGAGGTAGGTCTTGGCGGCGTCCTGCAGCGCCCCGACCACGTTGCCATTGTTGCTTCCAGAGAGGATGTAGCGCGCCTCCTTCTCCCCCACCACTTTGAATCCCTGCACCTCCAGGTCAAATCGAAGCACCGCCGCCGATTCGCCCGTGTAGCCCACGACCGCAATCGGCACCAGCTTCTCCTCGTCCACCTGCCCCACCACCGTCAGTCGCGGTTCGCCGTCGGCGCCACGCAGCACGGCCCACGCCAGCCCCATCACGATGCACGCCCCACGCTTCATCCACTCATTCCATGGCCTCATTTGATCCTCCAATTTTCCCTGCGCCGGTTACCGCCGCATTTCAAAGTCGATGTTGAACGTCTGTTGCGTTTCCTTCACGCCTGCCGGAAAGGGCCTTCCCACCGATTGCACCAGCTGGATGGCCCGCCGTACCGTGTCATCCAGCGGCGCGCGCCCGGAGGTCTTCACCACGGCCGCCGATTTCACCCGCCCGTCGGCGAGGATCACCACGCGCACCGTCACCATCTCCGTGTAGAATTGGCGCGGCCAGCCGCTGGCCCTCCATGCGTCCTGATAAACCTGGATCACCAGACTTTCGTACCCGGCATAACTGGAGGCGCCGGGATTGAAGGAAATGGGATTGACCCCCGTGGACATCTGCCCGCGCAGCGATCCCACGGCATTGGGATCAATGACTGCGGCAATCTTGGTTGCCTGAGAAGGCCCGCTGGACTTTGAGTTCGAGCTGGGACTGTGACGGGCCACCACCTTTGTGCTCAGGTTGGGTTTGGAGCGGCCGGATTCCTTGGGGGATGATTTGGCGGTGGACTTTTCCGGGGGACGAGGAGCTGGCTTGTCCAGCCCCTTGGGCGTGGCCTTCTCGACGGCTCGCGGCGCCGGTGTCGTTGGCGTCGTGGGGGCGTGCGGCTGCGGCGGCTGTGACGGCTGCGGTTGAACCGCCGGCGGCTGTGACGGCTGCGGTTGAACCGCCGGCGGCTGGGCGGGCGCTGGAGGATCGGGTTGCGCGGGCTGGGGTGCATCCACCCGGCGCGCGCTTGTGGGATCTGCCGGCCGCCCCAGCGGCAGGCCTCCGTCAATCGTCATGGTGATGACCCGCCCCGCTTGAGGGATTCGCTGGGTGGTGGCAAACGCCATCCCAAAGACCACCGCCACGAGGAGCAGCAGGTGCATCCCCACGGAGAAGGCGCAGCATTTTTTAAGGAGGCGACTCATCCTGTGCGGGGTCTGGTGCGCAGCGAGAAACGGGAAATCTGGTGGCGCTGGCACATGTCAATCACCTCGTACAAATGCTTGTTGCGGCCTTCTTCATCCACGCGGATGTAGATCACCATGTTGGTGTTGCCTTGATAGGCCCGCGTGAGTTCCTGCTCCATCGCCGTCATGGCGATGGGCCGGCCGTCCAGCCGGAACTGGCCGGAAGTGCTGATGTCGATGGTGCGCTTGACTTCAGCCTGGCGCGCTCCCGAGTCGCCGCCCTTGGGAAGGTTCAGTGACATCCCCTGCTCCATCAAGGGCGTGGCAATGATGAAGATGATGAGCAGCACAAAGGCCAGGTCCAACATTGGTGTGATGTTGATCTCACTCAACGTCACCAGCTCATTGCGTTTGGAAATGCGCCGAAGCATGGCTCACCCCACTTCAAGCCCCGCGGGCTCCATCGCCGGCTCCTGCACGCGCGTCTCATGGGCGCGGTTGCGCGGCGTGGTGGCGGCAGGAGCACGCTCGGCCTGCCGGGGCCCCTCCTCAAGGTGTTCGGATTCAATCCGGGCAACGAGCTCTTGGGCAAAGTTGTCCAGCCCCACGTTCTGCACGCGCAATTGATGCACCAGCCAGTTGTAGCCAAACATCGAGGGAATGGCCACGAGCAGGCCGGCCAGCGTGGTGGCCAGTGCCGAGGCGACGCCTGGTGCTACGTGCGTCAGCGACGCGCTGCCCGCCTGGGCGGCGCCGCTAAACACCTCCATCACTCCCCACACCGTGCCGAATAGACCGATGAAGGGCGATCCGCTGACGGCGACCGACAGCACGATGAGCCCGCTCTCCAAGCGGATGGATTCGCGCGCCACCGACGCCTCGATGACGCCCTTGACGTGCTCCATGGATTTGAGCGAAAGGGTGCGGGCGCGTCCGCCTTGCGGCAGCTTCAGCCGCTGATCCAGTGCATGACACCCTTCCTGATAAACGCTGAACATCGGACAGCCTTCCGCCGTGATGCGCTTGTCGTACATCGCGCTCACATTGGACTGGGCGCGGAAGCTCGATTCAAAATACTCGTTGTACTTGCGCGCGCGGCGCATCTGCAGTGATTTGTAGACCATCACTCCCCACGCGCACATGGAGAAGACCAGCAGCAGCACGATGATGCCGACGCCAACGGGATCCACCGCCTCCCAAACGAAGCGAATGGTCTGCTGCTTGGCGGCTTCCGCAGCCAATATCAATGGGAAATCCATCCTGTCACCTCCGGTGCTTTTCCTCCTCTGGAAGAGATTTCTACCCCGCCGCCGTGCGCCAAGTCAAAGTTAATCGCCAGTGATTCCACCCTTTTCAGGGTGATTTCACCGCCCCCAACGCCTCCCGGCAATCAATTGATGTTAACCGTATTCACTGCCGTCTGTTGACAGATTGATGGCTCAGTCCTGCGACATCCTGTTTCTTGGAAGCGGTCACAATGCGCTCGTTGCGCAGGCGCTGCTCGCGCGCACCGGATTGACCACCCTCAGCTTGGAGCAGGCAGACGTGGCCGGCGGCGGGCTTGCCACGCTGGAGAACCCAAGGTGTCCTGGCTTCTTCCACAATCCGCATTCCTTCTTCCACCGCGGCATCAGCGCCATGCCTTGGTATCGCGACTTGGAATTGGAATCCCACGGCGCCCGCTATGTGGAACCCGCCCGCAACGTCGTCTTGATCCGCCGCGACGGACGCCGGCTGGAATGGTGGGTGGATCCTGAAAGGACGATTGACTCCTTCGCCCAATTCTCCCAAAGCGACGCCTCGACGCTGCGCCGATGGATGGAAGATTTTCGCCCCATCGTCGAAACCATTCTCGCGCCCGAAGCACAGGCCCCGCCCCTGCCTCCCGAACAGCGCCGCGCCCTGCTGAAACGCACCGCAGCCGGCCGGCTGCTGCTGGAGGTGGCGCCGCTCTCGCCCTTGGAATTTGTCCTGCGCGAGTTTCAAGACGACACCATTCGCGCCGGTCTGCTCTTTTTCAACGGACTGCGCGAACTCGACCTTCGCCAGCCCGGTTTTGGCCATGCCATCCCCGCCCTGCTCGCCGCACCGCGCAAGGCCCAGATGTGCATTGGTGGATCCGCCAGCTTGGCCCGCGCGCTCCTTGCCGTGATTGAGAAGCACCAAGGGGGCGTTCGCTGCGGCGTGAACCTCTCGCGCATTCTCGTTCAAAACGGCCGGGCGGTCGGAGTGGAGTTGGCAGGCGGGGAAGTCATCCACGCTCAGGTCGTGGTGTCCGGCTTAAATCCCCAGCAGACGTTTTTGAATCTGGTGCCGGCCGATTGCCTGCCGGCCGGGTTGCGCACCCTCGCCGCGGGGTTCCAATACAACCTCCTGGCACCGCTCTTTGGACTGCATGTCGCGCTCGATGCCCCGCCCGATTACGGCGATGGGGGCGCTCCCCCCTTCATGACCATCTTGGGTCTGGAACGATACGGGCAATTTCACGACATCGTTGCCGCGCACGAGCGCGGGGAAATCCCCGGCACCGTCGGCTGGGGCGCGTGCCCCACGCTCCACGATGCCACGCAGGCACCCAGCGGTAAGCACACCGCCTTCCTTTGGGAAAAACTTCCCTTCGCCCTGCGCGGCGACTCCTCGAATTGGAAGTCCGAGTCACAGGCCCATGCGGCCCGGCTGCTGGAATTTTGGCGTGGCTATGCGCCCAACCTGCGCGGCGCAGTGCTCGACCATTTTGCGCTCTCGCCGGCCGACACCGTCAGCGCGCTGCCCAACATGGAGCGCGGCGATCTCTTGGTGGGCTCCTTCTCGAATGGACAGGTGGGGTATCACCGGCCCTTTCCCGGCGCGGGCACCTATCGCACGGCCATCGGACAGCTCTACCTTTGCGGTGGCTCCACGCACCCCGGCGGCAACGTCACCGGGTTGTGCGGCTACAACGCGGCCGGGGTCATCGCCGCTGACCTAGGCCTCAAACCGTGGTGGCAGCCGCGCGACATCGCCTCCCATCTGGAGCAGCTTCGCTAAGGCGTCGTCTGCTGCATCAGTCGCAACTGAAGATCACACAGGAGAGAGGAGGCAGGGTCAATTCTGCGGAGAAGGGCTGCGACTGCCATGGCGCGGCCTGCGCGTGCACCGCCCCAAGGTTGCCGCAATTACTCCCGCCATAGATGGAGGCGTCGCTGTTGAGGCGCTCGCGCCACCATCCGGCCCGCGGCAATCCCACGCGATAGGCATGCTGGGGAACGGGCGTCAGGTTCTGGACGATCAATGCGTGCCGCGTTCCGGCGGCGTTGCGACGCAGGAAGGCGAGGACGCTGTGCGAACGATCCTCGCAGTCCAGCCAGGAGAAGCCGCCCGTGTCATAGTCGGCTTCCCAGAAGGCCGGCTCGGCAACGTAGAGCCGGTTGAGGTCGGCCACATACTGCTGCAATCCGCAATGATAGGGCCCCTGCCCCAGCAGCATCCAATGCAGCTCGCCATTCTCCTCCCACTCGGCCTGCTGGCCCAATTCGCCGCCCATGAAGAGCAGCTTTTTCCCGGGCAAGCTCCATTGTCCGCCCAAGAGCGCGCGCAGATTTGCGAAGCGCTGCCATGGGTCGCCGGGCATGCGGCCCAAAAGCGAGCGTTTGCCATGCACCACCTCGTCGTGCGAGAGCGGGCGCACGTAGCGCTCCTGATGCCGGTAGAGCATGGAGAAGGTGAGGCTGTCCTGATGCCACGGTCGGTGGATGGGATCGCGCTGGAAGTACTCGAGCGTGTCGTGCATCCATCCCAGATCCCACTTCAAATGAAACCCAAGGCCGCCCCGCTCGGCGGGCTCGGTGACGTGCGGCCAATTGGTGGATTCCTCGGCGATGGTCACCACGCCAGGGTGTTCGTCGCGAAGAACCTGGTTGGTGTGCCGAAGAAATTCCACGGCGTCGAGGTTGCGATGGTCGCCCTGGGCGTTGGGGACCCACTGGCCCGGCTGGCGCGAGTAATCCAGATAGAGCATGGAGGCCACGGCGTCGGTGCGCAGCCCGTCCACATGGAAGGCGTCGCACCAGTAGAGCGCATTGGCCACGAGAAAATTGCGCGCCTCGTTGCGGGCAAAATCAAACACGAAGGTGCCCCAGTCGGGATGCTCGCCGCGCCGCGGGTCGGCGTGTTCGTAAAGCGGCGTGCCATCAAATCGCCCCAGCGCCCATTCATCGCGGGGAAAGTGCGCGGGCACCCAGTCGAGAATCACCCCGATGCCGGCCCGATGCAGCTCGTTCACCAGATGCTGGAAGTCATCGGGCGTGCCGTAACGGCTGGTGGGCGCGTAAAAACCCGTGACCTGATAGCCCCATGAGGGATAGTAGGCGTGCTCGGCCACCGGCAGGAATTCCACGTGCGTGAATCCCATGCGCCGCAGGTATTCCACCAGCGGCGCGGCCAGCTCGCGGTAGGACAACGACTCGGCCCTGCGCTTCTTGCGCCACGAGCCCAGGTGCATCTCGTAAATGCTCATGGGCGCGCGCAGGGGATCGGCGGCGGCGCGGCGCGCGCACCAATCCTGATCGGTCCACTGAAAGCGGCGAACGTCCCACACGATGGAGGCGTTCTTGGGCGCCAGCTCGAAGAAGGTGCCGTATGGATCGGTCTTCTCCACCACCGCCCCCTCCGCCGTGATCAGTTCAAACTTGTAGTGATCGCCCGCCTGCACCCCGGGCACGAAGAGCTCCCAAACCCCGGACGCCCCCAGGCACCGCATCAGGTGACGGTCGGCCCGCCACTGGTTGAAACTGCCCTTGACCGACACCCCCTGCGCGTTGGGTGCCCACACACCAAAGGTTGCCCCGTCGGTTCCCTCCACGCGCCGCAGGTGCGCGCCCAGCTTGTCATAGATGCGGCGCTCGTCGCCCTTGCCAAACAGGAACAAGTCCACCTCCCCCAGCGTCGGCGGGAAGGAGTAAGGGTCGCGCTCGCGCGTCTGCGCGCCATCATCCCACTGCACGGCCAGCTCGTAGGGGCAGACGCGCTCGGCCCCGGCCGCCACGCCCTCGAAGAGATTGGTGCTGGCGATGCGCCGCAGCGGAATCGGCGCGCCTTGCCCTTCTTGCAATGGCACGGAGAGCACCGCACGCGCCCCCGGCAGCAGCGCGCGCACCGCCACCCCGCGGCCGCCCTTCAAGAGATGCATCCCCAGAAGGTCATGCGGCGCGGCATGTCGCCGTTGCGTCAGCGCTGCGACTTCAGTCTCGGAGAGAGTCATCGCACGGAGGGGGCGACGCCCTTCCCCTGCCCGGGCCACAATCGGAAGAGCTGGGAGCGCACCACATCGATGCTGCCCTCGGTCCAGATCACCCTGTCGGCGCGCGCCATCTTCTGTTCGACGGGCCACTGGGCATGGATGCGCTGCTCAATTTGCGCGTCGCTCCAACCCCGGGCCCGCAGCCTTTGGCGCTGGGTGGCCGGCGTGCAGGCCACGCAGAGAACCTGATCCATCTCGCCCTCGGCCTTCACCTCGTAGAGAAGCGGGATGACCACTGCGGCGTGGGGCACTTGCTGCGCGCGCCACCGCGCGGCCTGCGCCATCCAAAGGGCGCGCACCCGCGGATGGATGATGGCTTCCAACGCCTGCCTGGCGGTCGCGTCGGCGAAAACTTTCCCGGCCATCTTTGCGCGGTCCAGACTCCCATCGGCCGCCATGAATCCAGCGCCAAACGTGCGCCGGATTTCGTCCATCGCCACGGTGCCCGGCGCGACGACCTCGCGCGCCAGCTCGTCGCTGTCCACCACCGGCATCCCCCCCTCCAAGAGCAGTCCGGCGACCGTGGTCTTGCCCATGCCCACCCCTCCGGTGATGCCGTAGAGGGTTGTCACACGAGGCCGAGGTTTTGGAGGATGCGCGTGGTGGAATACGACTTGTTGAGGGTGTAAAAATGCAGGCCGTCCACCCCGGCCGCCAGCAACTCGCGACATTGGGCCGTGGCGAATTCCACGCCGAAGTCGCGCACGGCCGCGTCGTCGGCAGACAGCGCATCCAGACGGATCTCCAGCTCCGGCGTCAGCCGCGCGCCACAGAGCTTTGTGAATCGGCGGATTTGTGCCGCGCCGAGAATGGGGATGATCCCCGCCTGGATGGGAACACGCACACCCTGCGCGCGCAGGTAGTCGCGGAACTCGAAAAAATCGCGGTTGTCGAAGAAGAGCTGGGTGATGACGAAGTCGGCTCCACAGTCCACCTTGGCCTTGAGCCGGTCCCAGTCCACGCGCTTGCCTTGGGCGCAGTCAACGTGGCCTTCGGGAAACCCCGCAGTGCCAATGGAAAAACCGCCCATCTTGCGGATGTGCGTCACCAATTCGTGGGAGTACTCAAAGCCGCCTTCGGTCTTTTGAAATCCAATGCCGCCGCCGGGAGGGTCGCCGCGCAGTGCCAGGATGTTCAGGATGCCCCGGCGGCGAGCCTCTTCGAGGACGCTCTGGATTTCCTCGCGAGTGGCATTGACGCAGGTCAGGTGCGACATCGTGGTGATGCCCTGCTCGCGCTGGATGCGTTCGGCGATCTCCAGCGTCTTGTCGCGCGTGCTGCCACCGGCACCGTAGGTGACCGAGCAATAATCCGGGCGCAGCCCGGCAAGCTCGGGCGCCGTGTGCCCCAACAGGGCCGCGTCGCCCTCCACGGTTTTGGGCGGAAAGAATTCAAAGGAAATCACCGGCCGCCCCTCGGCCGACTTCTCCCGAAAGATGTCTCTAATGAACCGCACCGGGGCGACTATGCGCGAAAGTCCGCCGCCAAGACAAGCGGGGGAGCTAGCCACCGATGGCACTCATCGGCCGGTCGGGCTGCTGGAAGTCCGCCTCGCCGATGTGGTGCCGCGCTTCCTTCTTGTAAACCACCCCGCGAAGCCACGCCGCCAGGGTCGCGTCATCAGCCCCACCTCGCAGCAGGCCCTTGGCGTCATGCTCATGCAAACTGAAGAGGCAGGTGCGAAACTTTCCATCCGCCGTCAGCCGCAGCCGGTTGCAATGCCCGCAGAAAGGCTCGGACACGGGCGCGATAAAACCCACTTCACCACGGCCATCGGCGAAACGCCAGCGCGTGGCCGTGGACGAAGCGCTCTCCGCCTGCACGGGTTCAAGGCGGTGTGCGCGGCGAAGGCGCGCCAACATCTCGTGCGCCGGCACCACATGCTCTTTCTGCCACGCCCGGCGCGAATCCAGCGGCATGAATTCGATGAAGCGCATGGCGAGATTCTCCGCGCGTCCAAACTCCGCCAGCGACTCGATTTCATGGTCGTTGACATCGCGGATGATGACGGCGTTGACCCTCAGCGGCCGGAATCCCAGCTCGCCCGCCAGCCGGATGGCGCTCAAGACCGTGTCGAGCGCGTCGCGACCGGTCATCTTGCGGAAATTGCCGCGATCGAGCGAATCGAGACTGAAGGTCACGCGCTTCAATCCGGCGCGCCTCAGTTCCTGGGCCTGCTCTGCAAAATAAAAGCCGTTGGTCGTGAGCGCCAAGTCATTCAAGCCCGCGATTGAGGAGAGTTGCGCTACGAGTGAGGCGACATCGCGCCGCAGCAACGGCTCCCCGCCCGTCAGCCGGATCTTGTCCACGCCGTGCGCCACGGCGATGCGCGAGAGCCGCACGATCTCCTCGTAAGTCAGAAGCTGCGCCTTCGGCTTCCAGAGATAAGGAATCGCACCGGCATTGTCGGCGCGGCGAAAGCGGAAAAAATCCGCCGCCTCTTCCGTCTCGGGCAGACAGTAGAGGCAGCGGAAATTGCAGCGGTCGGTGAGGCTGATCCGCAGGTCGCGGATCGTGCGGCCAAAGGAATCGTTTAGCGTCTCGCTCGCGGGCGTCACTTCTTGGGAGTAGACGGCACCGGCGAGGGCGTGACAACTCCTTTGACATCGGCGGGCTTGGGCTCGGTCTTCGGCGCGGGGGCCGGCACGGCCGGCGCAGGCACGGCCGGAGTAGGAACCGCGGGAACTGCAGGCGCAGACGGAACCGTGGCCTTGGGAGCCTCCGGAACGGCAGGAGCCTTCGGCGGCTCGGGCGTCTGGGGCGCTGGCTTGGGCGTTCCCGTGTCGATGGGTTGGATGTTGACGCTTCCGTCATCGCGCAGTTCCACGCTCAAGCGGCTGGGTTTTTTGGAAGCGGCCGCCGGCGTCGCCGTCTTCTGCTGCTCGGCATATCGCGCAAGCATGGCCTCCACGCCCGGCTTGTCGGCCTCCTTGGCATAGATGCCCACCCGACGGGTGATCCAGTCGATGCGCTGTTTGACGACAAACTCCTCCTGCAATTTCTTGTACTGGGCGCGCACGTATTCCAAGTCATTGAGCTGGCGTTCCAGAATGGCCTTCTCATCCTCCATCCGGGTCAATTCCCGGCGAAGGTACGTGGCGTCGCCTTCAGACGATGCCAGTTTTTTCTTGGTGTCATCGATAGCTTTTTCGACCGTGACCAGCTGGGTCTTCAGCCCACCCACCTGCTGGTTCACCTGATCGAGACTGGTTTCAAGCTTGGCGATCCTGGCGCGGTCTTCCTCCTGCTTCTTTCCGGCCTCGGTGAGCTCCTTTTTCTTCGCATCCAGTTCCTTGGCGACGTTCTCATGCACATTGAGGGCCGCAGTATGACGCTGGATTTGCTCGGCGAGCTTTTGCTCGACGGCGGCCACATTGGCCTTGGTCTGCACCAGGTCCTTCTGGGCGGCAATCAGATTGGTCTTGGTCTGCACCAGGTCGTTCTGGGCGGCAATCAGATTGGTCTTGGTGGAGGCCAGTTCCGCCTTCGTCTGGTCGCGATCCTTCGCCGTGGTCTGCAGCTCCTGGTCCACCCTGCCCTTTTCCTGATTTACGGTGGAGAGCTGGCCGCCCAGCGAGGTGATTTCGTTTTCCCTGCCGGCGATTTCCTCCGCCGACTTCTTGAGCTTGGTGTCGAGGTCGGAAACCTGTCCCTGGAATTGATTGACCTCCTTCGAGTGGCGCGACTCAGCGGAGAGAGTACGTTCCTTGGCCTGATTACTCTGAACCACGAGCAGGATTCCCAAGCTCAGCGTGCTGATCAGAAGGAGAATGACGGGAAGTTTTTGTTTCATAAACGCAGGCGCATTGTGCCGTGCAATCCCGATGAGGCCAGCATGGCTTATTGGCTTTTGCTCAGAACCCATTGACAACTTATTTCCAAGGGAGCGATTGCCTCCCACTTTTTTGGTTCGCACAATGGGAGTGGCCCCGCGATGATGCCCCGCAATGAGCCAGCCCGACGCCCCCGAGAAATCTTCGCCCCAGGCGAACCGCGAGAAGTTGATGACGGCCCTGTTCGTGAGCATGGTTCAGCAGCAGGCTGAGTCGGCGCTCATGATGCTCGGCCACCTGCCCCATCCAGAGACCGGCGAGCCCGTCTTCGACTTGGAAACGGCGCGGCTCATGATTGAACAGCTTTCGATGTTGGCGGTGAAAACCCGAGGCAACCTGACTGCGGATGAAGACCGGATGCTTAAACAGTGCCTGCACACGGTGCAGATGGCGTTCGTGAAGGCGACAAAGCAATCCCCCGGTGGAGCTGCCGCACCCTTGATCACGCCCTCGTCCGCCCCTCTTGCCCCGACGATGGCGCCCGCTTCCAATCCTTTCACGACCTCTGCTCCAACAGCAAAAACTGCAACTCCGGCCGTGGAGCCTGAAGAGGACTCATCGACTCGCAAGCGGTTCGTGAAGAAGTACGACGCCTGATGCGGGGACGGCGCCAAGAGAGCGCCCTAGTTTTTCACCAGCGTGATCTTGACGGCCGCAGCCTGATACAGGCGCGCGTAATAATCAGGAAGGCGCTTGCCCGCTTCCTCCTCCATCATGGCGGTGCGGATGGTGGGCTTGAGTTCTTCAAACGGCTTCACCTGCGCGGGCTTGCGCTCCAGAAGGCGCAGGATGTGATAGCCCGCGTCGGTCTGCAGCACCTCGCTGACCATCCCCGGCTGCATGGCAAAGGACACGCGCTCGATTTCCGCCGGCATCGCCCCCCGGGCAAATGTGTAGTCGCCGCCATTGGCCTTGGTCTCCGCGTCGTCCGAGAACTGCGCCATGAGCCGCGCAAAGTCCTCCCCGGCCAGCACCCTGCGCAGCACCGCCTGCGCCGTTTGAAGCTTCACGGCCTTGTCCGCCGCAGAAAGTTCTGCGCCGGTTCCCGCATTCCGTGTGATGAACAGGATTTGCGACACGCGCACCTGCTCCGGGGTGGTCCAGCGCGTCAGGTTGTCGTCGTAGAACTTGCGCACCTGCGCGTCGAGGATCACCAATTGCGGCGCCAGTTCGCGCAGCAGAACCCCTTTCGCCAGGGCCTCGTCGTAGAGCCGCTTGCGAAAGGAATTGGTCGTGATGCCCATCGCGGCGATCCGCACTTCAAAAGCCCGTGCGTTACTGTATTTGCCACGCTGCCGCTCATAGGCGTCCTTGGCCACCTTGTACGCTCCGGACTTGTCCTCGGCCGTGGCGCGCGCGGCGGCCAGTTTTGAAAAAAGCAATTCGTGCAATAGTTGCTCTTCCACCGCCCCGGCGCCGCCCACAGCCGCCACGCCCTCGGCGGCGTTGTTCATCAGGAACACCTTGGCCGCCTCATCCAACTCGGAGCGAGTCACCTGTACACCCGTCCCCTCAGCCAGCACTTGATCCGCCTTGGGGAAGAGAGCCTGGAGCGGATCCTCGGCGGCGAAGAGCCCGCCGGCGAATGTCCAAACCATCGCCCACACCATCGGTATCCTCATGGTCGCCTCCCTGGTTTTACAATTTCACGACGCGCACATTGGAGATGTCGCCATCGCGCGAGACTTCCTCCAGCAACGCATCGGGGGGCACGCTGTCCAGGTTTAACACCGTCAAGGCCTCACCGCCCTCCTTGTCCCGGCTCAGGCTCATGCTGGCAATGTTCACCCCATGCCGCCCCATCAGCGACCCAATATAGCCGACCATCCCCGGCCTGTCCTTATTATTCATGAGGAAGAGCACGCCTTCGGGCACGCATTCCACGCTGCGCCCGTTGAGGCGCACGATGCGCGGATGCAGGCTGGCGCCAAAGAAGGTGCCGCCCGCCGACACGCGTGTTTCCCCGGCGAAGGCCGCCACGTGCAGCCACTCGTTGTAATCCGGGCCCTCGGCCGCCTTGACCTCCTCGATCATCAGTCCCAGTTGGCTGGCCATTGCGCGCACGTTGACCTGATTGACGTCCCGGCCACCGGCCATTTCCAGGAATCCCTTGAGCACGTGGCGCGTCACGGGATCCGCGGGCACGCCCGTGGCCTTGCCGCCGTAGGTGATCACCAGACGGTCGTTGCGCTTGGGCGCCAGCTGCGCCACCAGACGCCCCAGCTTTTCACCCAGCTGCAGGTAGGGTTTGACCAGCTGATAGGTGGTGGCATCGAGGCTGGGCATGTTGACGGCGTTGCACACCGCCCCCTGAATCAGAAAGTCGGTGATGGCCTCGGCCACCTCCACGCCCACGCTTTCCTGGGCCTCCTTGGTGCTCGCACCCAGATGCGGCGTCATGATGACCTGCGGTAGCAGGCGCAGGGGCGAATCGGCGGGCAGCGGCTCGGTCTCGTACACATCCAGCGCGGCACCGGCCACCTTGCCGCTGCGGATGCCCTCAATGAGGTCGGCCTCGTTGATGATCCCACCGCGCGCACAGTTGACCAGATACACACCCTGCTTCATGCGCGCGATCTGCGCCGCGCCAATCATACCGCGCGTCTCGTCAGTAAGCGGCATGTGCACGGTGATGAAGTCCGACCCTTCCACCACCTCGTCGATTTCAGCCAGCTCCACCTGCTGGGCGCGGGCCTTGCCCAGAGACAGGTAGGGATCGTAGGCCAAAACACGCATTCCAAAGGCGATGGCGCGGCGCGCCACCTGCCCGCCGATGCGGCCCATGCCGCAAATGCCCATGGTCTTGCCGCTGAGCTCGGTGCCGTCGAAGGATTTCCGATCCCACTCGCCGCGTTTCATGGAAAGGTGCGCCTGCGGGATGCGCCGCGCCAGTGCCATGATCATCGAGAAGGTCAGCTCTGCGGTGGAGATGGTGTTGCCGCCGGGCGTGTTCATCACCACGATGCCGCGCTCGGTCGCCGCCTCCACGTCCACGTTGTCCACCCCCACTCCCGCCCGGCCCACGGCGCGCAGTCGCGGCGCTGCGGCCATCACCTCACGGGTGATCCGGGTGGCGGAACGAACGATGATGGCATCGGCCGTGGCGGCATGACTCAGAAACTCCGCTTCAGGCACGCGCCCCTCCAGCACGGTGACCCGGAACCGGCTCTGGGCGCGCAACACCGCCACGCCCTTGGGTGAAACCCCGTCACAAACCAGAATGTGCATAAAAACAGGAGCGAGGAGTCTAGTGAGCACCCCGGGTGGGGTCAAACCATCTCCCCGGAGGTGCTGGGATCACCGCGGCGACTTTAGCCACGACGCCAGCGCCAAAAGCACCCGCTCCATCGGCAGCCCGACAATATTGGTGAAGGAGCCTTCGATGGCTTCGACAATCCACTCCCCCCGTTGCTGAATGGCGTAGGCGCCGGCCTTGTCCAGCGGCCGCGTGGCGGCGACGTACCGGCGGATCTGGCGATCGGTCAGCGGGCGGAAGCGCACGCGCGTGGTGACGTCAAACACCAGACGGTGCCGGGGCTGCGCTCGCAGGAGGCAACAGGCCGTCGTCACCAGATGGGTGCGGCCGCTCAGCCGACGCAACATCCGGCAGGCGGCATCCATCGAGGCTGGCTTTCCAAACACGCGCCGATCCAGATACACCTCGGTGTCCGCGCCGAGCACGGTGGCTTCGGGAAACTCGCGGGACACGGCTTGGGCTTTGCGAAAGGCGTTGGCGCGGCATAGCTCGCGCGGCGTCATGTGTGCAGCGGAAAGCTCCACCACGGCCGGCACCCGGCATCGGAAACGAACCCCAGCCTGTGTCAGCAGCTCGCGACGGCGCGGAGAGCCCGATGCAAGGATGAGCACGGCCGCCTTCATGGCGCGCCCACTCCGGCCAGCGCCTCGCGCGCCTGAGCACTCCGTTCGGCAAACGTCCCCTCATCGAGCACGGGAGAGGCGCCCTCCGTGTCCACGTCCCGTTCGAGCGTTACCCAGGACTTGCAGCCGCCGTACGTGGCCGACATCGGTAGCTCCACCGGCGAAGGAATCTGAAAAACACGCACCAAGAGCGCGTGGATGCTCCGGTCGGCACCCCAGTCAAACCGCTGCGCGATCACCTCGTCGCTCCAGATGTGCATCGGGCGCAGGCGTTGGGCCGCCTCCAGCGATTCCAACCGGTACGTGCCTGTCACCCGTGCAAAGTGCGCCAGCCGCACGACGCCTGCCTCTGGAAAGTGCGGGGCGATTTCATCGTAGCGCGATTGCGCCGCGGGCAGGACAGAGTCGCGCTGCTGGTGAAACTGGGTGGGAAAAAGCCAGAACTCTTCATGCTCCGGGCGAAACCCTCCGGCCCCTTCGGCGATGCCGCCCTTTCGCAGGATGAGGATTTGCGCGCCGCGCGCGAGCGCGTCCACCACCACGGCCCATTCCTTGAAGGCGATCCTCATGCCACAGGTTCTATCTGGTGTGCGCCCGCGCGTCGAGCGTGCGCGCTTGCAACCGGGCGCGCCCTTCCGGTAGTTTGTCCTCAACACTTCCCATGAACCATACCCCCGCACCGGCGTCCGCGCCCCCTCCATTGGCCACGGGACTCAATGCGCGCCTTTCGCTGATGATGTTCCTGCAATACGCCATCTGGGGGGCGTGGCTGCCCTTGCTCTGGCCTTTCCTGACGGGACACCGTCACTTGTCTGCTTCTCAAGTGGGGGACATTTTTGCCGTGGGCGCCGTGGGCGCCATCATCGCGCCCTTCATCGCCGGGCAGATTGCCGACCGCTACTTTGCCACTGAGAAATTCCTTGGCTTAAGCCACCTGCTTGGCGGCGTGCTCGTGTGGCAGCTGGCCAAGATTGAGACCTACAGTGGCTTCCTGGGCTTCTCGCTGGCCTACTCCATCATCTATTCCCCCACCCTTTCGCTCACCAACTCTCTGGCGTTTCATCACCTGCCCGATCGCGACCGCGATTTTGGCCGCGTGCGGGTGTGGGGAACGGTGGGCTGGATTGCGGTGGGCATCGCGATTGGCCAGTGGCTGCTCTACCAACACACGCCTTCGGGGCCCGACTTGACCCAGGAATTCATCAGCGCGCGGCAGACGGCGGGCATGGCGGACGCCTTCAAGCTCAGCGGCGCGCTCGGAATATTGATGGGGGCCTTCTGTTTCTTCCTGCCCCAAACCCCGCCGCAAAAGGGTCAGAACCGCAGCGCCACGAATGAGGCGCTCGGTGAAATCCGTCACCAGCCCTTGATCACACTTTTCCTGCTCGCGGTGCCGGTGAGCTGCATCCACCAGTTCTATTTTGTCCACACCGCGGGATTCCTGGGAACCTACCAGGCGCAGGCCAAGGGTTTCATCGAGGCGGTGAACCAAATCGTGGGTGTCGGCGGCGGCGGTTTGATGACCATCGGTCAGATGTCGGAAATCGCCGTGCTTTCGGTGATGCCTCTTCTCGCCAAGCGCTGCTCGCGCCGCGCCCTGCTCGCTGCAGGACTCAGTGCGTACGCGCTGCGCATGGCACTCTTCGCGTACGGCCCGGGGCTGCCGGCCGATTGGGTGTTGCCCTCGCTCATTGTCGGGGTCGCCATGCACGGCCTCTGTTTCGGATGTTTCATCTTCGTCGCCTTCATGATCGTGGACGAGGAAACCACCGGCGACGTGCGCGCCAGCGCGCAAAGCCTCTTTAACCTCGTGATCGTCGGACTGGGAATCATTGTGGGAAGCAAGATCGCCACCGGCGCGGCGGATTGGGCGAAGGTCAAAGGCGTGGTGGACTACCAAAAGTTGTTCAGTGCCCCCATGTGGGCCGCGCTGGCCTGCCTTGGCTTGTTGCTGATCTTCTACCCCTCCGGCAAGCGCAGCCGCCCGATTCGTTGAAAAGATAAAATTACTCTTGCCGAGTCCCTTAGCGTTGCTAGGATGCGCGCCCTTGACGCGGGGTGGAGCAGTTGGTAGCTCGTCAGGCTCATAACCTGAAGGTCCTAGGTTCAAGTCCTAGCCCCGCAACCAATTTATTGCCGGCCAATTTGGTCGGCATTTTTTCTTTTCGCTATCGGGGCGGCTTCGCGGTGGGCGACGAGGCCGGGCTTTCTCCCAGTTGTCGCATCCCCTCAGCCAGATAGATGAGGCCCGACACAATGGTGGCCAGAGCCGCGGCGCCGTACCACCAGGGCAGCCAATGGGGCGACTGCTGCAAGAGCACCCAGCCCACCGTGATCATCTGAAGCACCGTGGCCGCCTTGCTGATGATGTGCGGCACCACCTTCACCTTGCCATGGAGGTAGTAGATGAGAAGGGATCCGGAGATGAGGATGAAATCGCGTCCCAGCACCGTGCCCACCAGCCAGAGCGGCATTTGCGCCAGCGCGCGGCGATCCTCAAAATCAATCGTCAACAACACCATCGCCGAGAGGAGCAGGAACTTGTCCGCCAGCGGATCCAGGATGGCGCCCAGCTCGCTGCGCTGGTTGTAGCGGCGGGCGACATAGCCGTCCACGCCGTCACACACCGCCGCAAGAAAGAAGGCGCCGCAGGCCAGCCAGTAATTGACCTCGTTCCCTGAACGGAAGTGGTAGAGCAGATGCACCGAAAAGAAAGGGACGAGCAGGATGCGAAAGACCGTGATCTTGTTGGCGGTGGTCATGTTCCCTTCTTTGGCGGCAAGGTAGCATCCCCTGCCCCACGCGCAAATTCACAAACCAATCCACCTCCACACAAGCCCCGCGCTTGCGCCCGCCAGCACCACGCGCGTGACCGGCCACTTCCAATGGACCATCGCGACGCACAACGCCAGCACGACAGCCAGCGCAAACACATCCAACGCGCGGCTCCCCCAACCCGTGGCGACCTGCCCTACTTGCACGCCCTTCCCGGCAACGGGAAGCAGCACCTCGCCGGCAAACCAGACCGCGAGATTGAGCACCACCCCCACCACCGCCGCGTTAATCGCGCCCAGTACGGCGGAGATGGCGCGGTTTTGTCTCAGCGATTCCACGTAGGGAACGCCCAGTAGGATCCAGAGAAAACACGGCACGAAGGTGACCCAAGTGGTGATGAAGGCCCCGAGTGTCGCCGCGAGCAGAGGCGAAAGCCTGCCGGGATCCGCCCATGCCCCGAGGAATCCCACAAACTGCAGCACCATGATGAGTGGCCCGGGCGTGCTCTCCGCCAGACCCAGTCCGTCGAGCATCTGCTTCTGGTTCACCCAACCAAAGTCCACCGACTGCTGCGCCACATACGGCAACACCGCGTACGCGCCGCCGAAAGTCACCACGGCCGTCTTGCTGAAAAACACACCCTCCTGCACCAGCACGTGTCCGCTTCCCAGCCACCACGCCAGCATCCCCACCGGCACCCACCACAGCGCAAGCCAGATTGCCAGAACCCGCAGCGACCCGGCCCATGTGGGGCGCGCTGTCGCCTCGACCAGCACGGGGTCGCCGCTCTTTAACGCTTGCAGGAACTGCCCGGGAAAGGCCCAGCCGGCCAGCGCCGCCACGGCGATGACGGCAGGGAAAGGAATCTTTAGAAAGAACAAGGCCACGAACGCCGCCACCGCCAGTGCCCAGCGCCCACGCGAGCTGAGGGCTTTGCCTCCGATTTTCCAAACCGCCATCACCACAATGGCCACGACGGCCATATTGAGCCCCGAAAACACCGACGCCACCCAACCCACGCTGCCCCATGTCACATACACCCAGGAGAGCAGCCACAGCAGCAGGGCCGCCGGCAGCACAAAGAGCGTGCCCGCCACGATGCCGCCCCAAGTGCCGTGCAGGAGCCAGCCCAGATAGATTGCCAGCTGCTGAGCCTCCGGCCCCGGCAACAGCGTGCAGAAACTCCACGCATGGAGAAACCGCGCGTCATCCACCCACTTGCGCCGCACGACGACTTCCTCGTGCATGATGGCAATCTGTCCGGCGGGCCCGCCGAAGCTGATGCAACCCAGCTTGAGCCAGTAGCGCCACGACTCACTGAAGGTGGGGTTCATGACACCATGCGTTTGATCGCGCCATCCAACCGACGCAGGGTGCGTTCGCGGCCGAGAATCGCCATCAGATGGTAGAGGCTCGGTCCCACCAGCGCGCCCGTGCAGGCGACGCGAACCGGCTGCACCAAGTCCCGTGGCTTGATCCCTGCTTCGGCAGCCGCCGCCTTGAGTGACGCCTCGATCGCGGCGTCGCTGAAGGGTTCCAATTTTTCCAATGCGTCACGAAGGGCCTTGACCGCGGGCCTGCGCGCCGACGTGAGCGCTGCAGCCGCTTCCGTATCCGGCGCCACATCGTCAGTAAAGTAGAACCTGCAGAACGCGGGAAGGCCCGTGATCTGGCGCACCTTTTCCTGGGCCGTGTGCAGGGCGGCCTCGACGTAGGCCGTGTCAAACGCGCCCAGCTCGATGCCGGCGGCGCGAAAGTGAGGAGTCGCAAGCTCGCGCAATTGCGCCAGCGGCAGGCACCGCAGATGCTCGTAGTTCATCCATTGCATCTTCGCGAAATCGAACCGGGCGTTCGCGCGAAGGATTTGCGGCACGTCGAATCGCCGGATGATTTCCGTCACAGGCATCACCTGCGAATCATCCTTGGGCGACCAGCCCAGAAGGCACAGGTAGTTCACCACCGCCTCGGGCACGAAACCGTCCTTGAGATACGTCTCCAGCGACGCGCCGGTGTCGCGCTTGCTCATCTTGCTGCCGTCTTGGTTGAGGATGAGGGGGATGTGCCCGTACTGCGGCGGCGGCGCGCCCAACGCCCGGAACAGAGCCACGTGCTTGAAAGTATTGGAGAGGTGATCCTCACCGCGCAGCACGTGGGTGATGCCCATCTCCAGATCATCCACCACATTCACGAAATGGAACACCGGCTTGCCGTCGGAGCGAACGATGACAAAATCTGGATCGGCCGCCTCGCGGTCGGTGAGCGTGCGTGTCACCTCCCCGCACACCAAGTCGTGCAGGGTGATGGCCTCGCGCTCCATGCGAAACCACAGCGCACCCTCCTTCTCATACACCGCGCCGCGCTCGCGCAACGCCTCGGCGTGCCGGCGATAAATCGCGTGGCGCTGGGATTGAAAATACGGCCCGCGTTCACCGCGGCTGGGCCCCGCGGGATTCGCAGCCGTTGGGCCTTCGTCCCAGTCAAGTCCCAGCCATTTGAGGCCCTCCAGAATCACCGCGATGGCTTGCTCTGAATTGCGCGCGTCATCCGTGTCCTCGATGCGCAGGATAAAAGTGCCGCCCCTGTGTCGCGCATAAAGCCAATTGAAAAGCGCCGTGCGGGCGCCGCCAATGTGGAGGTATCCCGTGGGGCTGGGCGCGAAGCGAACGCGAACGGCGGAGGATTCCGGACTACTCATTGGGGTGCTCAGCATAGTGAGCCGCCGGCATTGCGGGCAAGCCTGCGTCCCTCCAATTGGGCCAGCACGGCGCAGAGCGCCGCCAGGCGCGGCGTGGGGACGCCTGCGGCGCGCGCCTGTCGCAGTGGCTCCAAGAACATCGCCTCCAATTCCATCGGCTGCGCACGCTCAAAGTCGATGAGCGAGGAGGCACGATAAGGGCCCATGCGGTGTGTGTTGGCAATCATGCGCTCGGCCAGATCCGCCTCCATGCCCAGCCCCTTCGCCTGCGCCGACGCGATGACTTCGGCCATCAACTCCCTCGTGGCGCGCAGCCAACGCGCGTCGGCCAGCAGTCGGTCGGTGGGCCACGGTTCACCCACGGCGTGGCTGGTCGGAATGGTTCCGTCGTCAAACGCCTGCCATCCCGCAGCGGCGGCGACCCCCAGGCCGTTAAAGGGGATGTTCCAGACCAGCTTTTCCCACAGGGCGCGCGGCAGGTTTGCCGTCACGACGCACGGCACCCCGGCGTCCTCGAAGAGGCCGGCGATGTCCCGCGTGCGACCGGAAGGCGGCGCGGCAAACTCCCCCAGCACGATCTTGCCGTAGGCGATGTGCCGCACCACGCCCGGCGCGGTGCGGTTGATGCAGACGAAGCAGAGGCCGGCAAGGATTTGCGCCGGGTTGAATGTGGCGGCCATGCGCTCGCAGTTTCCAAGGCCGTTTTGCAGGCACAGCAGGCGCGTGTTCGGCCCAACCAGCGGCGCCACAAGCTGCGCGCACCGGTCATTGGCCGTGGTCTTGAGCGCGATGCAAACCAGGTCTGCCACGCCGATGGACTCAGGATCCTCATGAATCGGCGGCCTCAGCGTGAAATCGCCCTCCGGGCTTTCGATGCGCAGGCCACGTTCGCGCACCGCCGCCAGATCGCCCCGCATCAGGAAGTGAACCTCGCGGCCCGCGCGCGCCAGCCGTGCGCCGTACCAGGAACCCAGCGCGCCGCAGCCCACCATCGCGATCTTCATCGGCGTCTCGCGGGAAGGGTTAAAAAAAACGGCACTCTGGAATCCAGAGTGCCGGGTTGCTCGCGCAACGAAAAGCTACTTCTGCTTGCCGAGGATCGCGTCCTTCGCGGCCTTGGCCACGCGGAACTTCACGACCTTCTTGGCCTTGATCTGGATCGCTTAGCCGGTCGCAGGATTTCGGCCCATGCGCGCCTTGCGGTTCACCAGCACCAGCTTGCCAATGCCAGGCAGGGTGAAGGTTTCCTTCGCATGCTTGTAAGCCAGATGGGCAATCTCCTCCAGCGCCTGCACGGCCTGCTTCTTGGTGATGCCGACTTTGTGGGCCAGCTCCGCGGCGGTTTGCGACTTCGTCAGTTTCTTGGACATGATTTATGTTGGGTTGGTTGACTGATAAAATGTCAGTTAACTGGCCGGAAAGTAAGGCGACCCCAAAAAACTGCGCAAGGAGAAAACCAACTCCAGCAGGGAAAAGTAATTCACAGCGTCGCACCCGAAGCTTGACACGTGAAATGCCCGCCACACCATGCGCACGCCGTGGCCACCCGCAAATCCCAATGTGTCACGCTTGGTTTACTGCAGCACGCCTGCGGCAGCCGGCCCGAGGCGAACCTGAAAAAAACCCTCGCTGCTGCCGAACGCGCCGCACGCGACGGCGCCCGAATCCTCTGTACGCAGGAACTTTTCCGCTCGCAGTACTTTTGCCAGGACGAGGATCATAAAAACTTCCTCCTCGCCGAGTCCATCCCCGGCCCCAGCACCAAGGCCTTCCAGCAACTGGCGCGGCGTCGCAAAGTGGTCATCATCGCCTCGCTCTTCGAGAAGCGGGCCGCCGGGTTGTACCATAACACCGCCGTCATCATCGACACCGACGGCACCATCCGTGGCATCTACCGCAAGATGCACATTCCTGATGATCCCCTCTTCCATGAGAAGTTCTATTTTACACCCGGCGACACGGGTTTTCGCGCGTGGCCAACCAAGCTGGGCAAGGTGGGTGTGCTGATCTGCTGGGATCAATGGTATCCCGAAGCTGCGCGGCTCACGGCGCTTGCTGGCGCGGAAATCCTCATCTATCCGACCGCCATTGGCTGGCATCCCAAGGAGAAGGCCAGGCACGGCGCCCACCAGCACGGCGCCTGGGAAACCATCCAGCGCAGCCACGCCGTCGCCAATGGCTGTTTTGTGGCCGCCGTCAATCGCATCGGTCTGGAGCGCCCCATCGGCGGGGACGGAATCGAATTCTGGGGCCAGAGCTTCGTGGCCGGCACCAGCGGACAGATTCTCGGCAAGGCCAGCGTGGACCGCGAGGAGAACCTGCTGGTGGAGGTGAACCTTGCCGACGTGGATGCCACGCGCACTCACTGGCCGTTTCTGCGCGATCGCCGCATTGACGCTTATGGCGGTATCACCCAACGACTGATCGATTGATGGACGGCACCTGCGCGCCATCCCCCTACCGGGGACGCCTCGCTCCGTCTCCCACCGGCTATCTACACTTGGGCCATGCTCGGACCTTCTGGACGGCCCAGCAGCGCGCACGGCAGCACGGCGGCACGATGATTCTGCGCAATGAGGATCTCGATGGAGCGCGCTGCCGGCCTGAATTCGTCGCCGCGATGTTGGAGGATCTAAAGTGGTTTGGCTTGGAGTGGAGTGAAGGCCCCGACTGTGGCGGCTCCTGCGGCCCGTACCACCAGAGCGAGCGCGTCGCGATGTACCGCGCCGCCCTCGACCGGCTCCGCGAGACGCGCCTCGTCTATCCGTGCTGCTGCTCCCGTAAGGATGTGCAGCACGCAGCCTCGGCACCGCACGCGGAGGATGGCGAGCCGCTTTATCCGGGCACCTGCCGACCGCCGTCCCCAGCCGCACAGGCTGCATCCAGGGTCTGCTGGCGGTTCCTTGTGCGCGAGGGTGAGGTCGTGGAGTTTGTGGACGGCCAGCGTGGCCCGCAACGGTTTGTCGCAGGCCGCGACTTTGGCGACTTTCCCGTCTGGCGCACCGATGACCTTCCCAGTTACCAACTGGCAGTGGTGGTGGATGACGCGGCGATGGGTATCACCGAGGTGGTGCGCGGAGAGGACCTGCTGCTCTCCACCGCGCGCCAGTTGCTCCTCTACCGCGCCCTTGCGCTCGCGCCGCCAGCGTTCCTGCATTGTCCGCTGGTGCGCGACACCCACGGGGAACGGCTCGCCAAACGGCACGATGCGCTCAGTCTGCGTGCGCTGCGGGCGGCCGGTGCCGATCCTGTGGCGCTACGGACGGGCGGCGCCGCCTAGTTGCCCGCGTTGGTGAGGGAATGGTTGGCGACGCTGCAACGCGGCTCCCGACCGACGCCTGAGATCGAATATTGGCCACCGGCAGGACAGGTGAGCCTTAATTTCACCACCAGTGGATCGAGTTCCTGCTCACCTTTTGCAAAGCGCACTTTCAAGGTTCCGTTGGATTCGGAACCGGCGGAGGTAACCGTCCCGCGTCCAAGACCATCGGCCTCCACCACGTTGCCTTGCTTGAAGAGCACACGCGCCATCGCCCGATCCAGCCCGCTTGCATTGGCGTCACCGGCTGCTGCCGGAGCCAGCCGGCCAAATTCCAGCGCCTGGGAGAGGACGCGAAGGTTGTTAAGACAGCCTGCCTCATCGCCCTGAAGCTCGTCCACGACGCGCACGTGGAGGAATTCAAATCCAATCAGCAAGAGCGTAACTAAGAGGGCGCACGCAATCAAAGTCGCGTCGATCCACCGGCGGGCGCGGCGTGTGGGAGAATCAGACATGGAGCCCAAGCTGCAGAGGCGGGGACAACTAGGATGGGGCTACTTGGACTCGACCGAGCCTTCCTCGGTGTCCATGCGCCCGTGCACCGAACAGGTGGGCAACTCATCAACGGTGGTCAGCGTGTAAGAGCCGCCGCCGGGGCATCTTGGGAATTTCTTGTTCTTGAGCAGCGGCTTGATGTCGTCGGGGGAGACCGCGGAGTTGTCGCCCTTCTGGTGATCGACCGCCCACTGCTGCATGACGGTGTGCAGGGTGTCGAGGTTTTGCTGGCAGGCCTTCTTGGCGGCATCCTTGCGGGCTTGGATGAGATTGGGGATCGCGACGGCCGCCAGCATCCCGATGATGGCAACCACGATCATGATTTCCACCAGCGTGAACCCGCGTTGTTGTCTTGATCCTAGTCGCATTACCATAACCACTCCTCCACCCCTATGTAGCACAGACCCCCGTGGGTGACAATATGTTACCGGGTTTGTCCGCCGCAGGTTCTCACTTGAAGTAGAGTTCCTCGGCGTTCCATGTGACACGGTAGCTGCTCAGCGCCGTGGCGCGCACATTGCCGAGGTTGCCGCGGTAGGCGGAATAGGACTTGGGCGAGGTGGTGTAGATCATCGGCGCCTGTTCGCCCAGGATGTGCTGCACTTCGTCGAAGAGCGCCTTGCGTTTAGCGTGGTCCAGCTCCTTGATTTGCTGGTTCATGAGCTCGTCAATGCGCGCCTCCCACGCGGTGGCGGGAGACTTCTGCCGGGGATACCATTGATGCGTGAATCCGCTGGAGAGCAGCACGTTCATGCTCGATGCCGGATCCACGCCGCCTCCGCCCAGTCCCAGCAGGATGCATTCATAGTCCTTCGTGTTGTTGATTTTGCTGACGAGCGAGTTGAATTCGATGGGCTGGTACACGAGCTTCACCCCCAGTTTCTTGAGGTCACTGGCGATCATCGTGGCCAGCTTCTCGCGCACGACATTGCCCGTGTTGGTGTTCATGACAAACTCGATGGGCTTGCCGTCCGCGTCTTCGAGGAGTCCGTCGTTGTTGCGGTCCTCGATGCCGATGGATTTGAGCAGTGCGCGGGCCTTGTCCAGATCGTACGGATACTTGGGTGTGTCGGCGTTGTACCACTTGCCGTTGGCCTTGGAGACGAAGCTGTAATTGGGCTCGGCGCGATTGGCGTAGATCGACTTGACGATCGAGGGGCGGTCCAGTGCGAAGGAGATGGCCTGACGAAACTTGGTGTTGCCAAACCATTTCAACTTTGCCGGATCCACCAGCGGCTTGCCGGCCTTGTCCTTCTCCGGATTCATGTTGAACCAGAGAAAGCCCCGTTCCAGTCCCACTCCCAACTCCGCCAGCTGAAACTTGCCCTTGTCGGCCTCGGCCCTGAACTTGTCGTACTCGTCGGGGCGGACATTCTCGTGCACGTCGCACTCGTTGTTGAGAAACGCCAGCGACATGGCGTTCATGTCGGGAACCACCTTGTACACCACCGCGTCCAGATAGGGCAGCGGCTGGCCCTTGGCATCCACCATGAAGAACCGCGGGTTGCGCTCCAGAAGCGTGTATTCGCCGGGCTTGAACTGCTTGAGATTGAACGGGCCGCAGGTGACCAGTTCCGCCGGCGGGGTGTTGATGCCGTACGCCGCCTCGAATTCGCCGGCGGCCCGCTTGGACTCCAGCACGTGACGGGGGATGATCGCCACGCTTCCAAAATACTCGATGAACGGCGCGTAGGGATCCGGTGTCGTCACCTTCACCGTCCAGTCATCGACCTTGGCCACCTCAAAATTCTTCCCGTCAATCTTGAAGAGGTCCGCCGTGACATTGTTGATCTTCGGGTCGTAGACCACCTGCCAGGTGAAGACCACGTCATCAGCCGTCAGCGGCTTGCCATCGCTCCAAATCACGCCTTTGCGAAGGTGAAAGGTCCACGTCTTTTGGTCGGCCGATACGTCCCACTTGTGCGCCAGCCCCGGCCGCACATCTTGAGTCTGCGTGTCCACCACCACCAGCCCCATGAACAGCAGGCGGATGATGTCCTGCGAACTGGACTCGTTTTCGGTGATGGGATTAAACGTCTTGGGATCTCCAAAGGTGGCGATGACAAGCCGCCCTCCCGGCTTGCCCGGCTGACAGGGCACCACCATCGGCGGATCCGTCACCACGGCGGCCGACCGCCGGGCCGAGGGCTTTTCCGCCGGCGGTTTGCAACCCAACAATGCCAGCAACAAAACCCCGACAAGCAAGCTAGGGTGTCTCATGGGCCGTAGCCTAAACGATGGGCCCCTCAAAGCCAACCGATTCTACTTTGCCAGATGGCACGCCGCCCAGCGGCCGGGAGAAAGCTCGCGCAGCGCAGGCACGTCAGTTTTGCAACGGGCCTCCGCCATCGCGCATCGTGGATGAAACGGGCAGCCCGCCGGCGGGTTGATGGGCGAAGGCACATCACCCGGCAGCATGATGCGCGCGCGCTTGGATTGCGGGTCCACCACGGGAACGGCTGAAATCAATGCCTGCGTGTACGGGTGCCGCGGATCCCGGCAGAGGGCGCGCGACTCGCCCATCTCCACCACCCGCCCCAAGTACATCACCACCACGCGACGGCTGATGTGCTCCACCACCGCCAGATCGTGCGCGATGAACAAATAGGCCACGCCCTCGGCCTTCTGCAAGTCCCGCAGCAGATTGATCACCTGCGCCTG